>JBOIDB010000163.1:0-42698 GCA_050740235.1 Gammaproteobacteria bacterium | reverse complement strand
AGCGTGCGCCTGAAGACCGATGCCGCGGGGCGCCCGCTCATCTCCCTGCCCGCCGTCGAAAGCGGCACCGGCCTGTAGATTTAAGCGCAGCGTTCCTGGCGCAATGCCGGCAACGGCTACGCCCCCGGATCGGAGTCCGAAGCATGCTTATGCCGGGCTGCGGCCTTCCGCCTCATCGTCGAAACCGGCGTGCCGGGGCGTCCCGGGATAAATTTCCCAACCTTTTTTTCAGAATCGAGAATCCAGTCACACCGGCGGTTTTCGCAGCTCCCTATGATCGTCCGGACACACCGCCCCCGGCGGGGCGGCCGCGTGGGCCGGGACTTTACAAGGCTTATGTCAAATGGATGCAAAGGTCGCGAAGCACTCTAAAAAATTCGGCCGGAAGTCCCGCAACGACGGCTTGCGCGCCATCCTGGACAACGTCAAGGACGCGATTCTGACGCTGGATGCCTCGGGCCGTGTGCAGACGATCAATCGCACCGCAGAGCGCCTCTTCGGCTGCACGCTGGACGAAATCGACGGTTGCTCGGTCGAACGCCTGTTGCCGGTGCTCGGGCGCCAGTCCGTGGTCGGATGGCTCGAGGACCTGTCACGCAGCCTCGAAGACACCCATCGGGATCTCGCGGCCCGCGAGGTCGAAGCGCGTCACGCCGACGGCTCGACGTTTCCCGCAGAGGTCGCTGTCAGCAAGACGGTCATCGACGGGCGACCCGTGTTCGTTGCCTGTCTGCGCGACATCACCGAGCGCAAGCACGCTGAGCAGGCCCTGCGCGACAGTGAGGGGCGCTATCGGACGCTCGTCGAGAACGCGCCGGAGGTGATCATCGTGCTCGACGTCGAGCACGACCGCCTGGTGGACGTCAACGAAAACGCCGTGCGCTTCTTCAGAATGGATCGCAGCGCGCTGCTCAAATGCACGCCTTATGACCTGAGCCCGGCGCACCAGCCCGATGGCAAGCCCTCGTTCGGCGTCGAGCGCGGCTTCATCAAGCGCGCGCTGAACGGCGAGACGCCGGTTTTCGAATGGGTGCACAAGGACTCCGTCGGCAACGAGATGGCCTGCGAAGTGCGCCTCGCGCGGCTGCCCGCCACGCGCCGCGAGCTCATACGCGCGAGCATTACCGACATTACCCAGCGCAAGCGCGCCGAGCAGCTCGCCGCGGGCGAAAAGAAAGTGCTCGAGCACATCGCCGCCAATGCGCGCCTCCAGAGCACGCTCTGCGCGCTCGTCGAAACCGCCGACGCGGTGCTGCCGGGTGCCGCCGCGAGCATCATGTTGCTCGACGAGACCGGCGAGCGCCTCTGGCACGTGGCCTCGAGGAACCTGCCCGAGGAATACATGGCTGCAGCGGACGGCGTCGCCGTCGGCGAGAACTCGGGCTCGTTCGGTGCAGCGGTTGCGCTCGGGCGGACGGTGGTCGCGGCGGACATCGCGAATGACGATCACTGGCGCGAGCTGGCCGATCTGGCGTCGCGCTACGACCTGGGCGCCTGCTGGTCGAGGTCGATCGTTTCGGGTACGGGCGAGCGCAAGCTCGGAGCATTCAACGTGTACTACCGCGCGGCGCGCTCGGCGACGCAGCGCGATGTCGAGCTGCTGACGCGTCTCGCGCAGCTCGCGGGCATCGCCATCGACCGCAAGCAGGCCGACGAGGCCGTACGCCAGAGCGAGTCGCGGTTCCGCGGTCTTTTCGAGAACGTCGTGGCCGGCGTTTACCAGACCACGCCGGAAGGCGAATTGCTGTCGGCCAATCCCGCGCTGGTCGCCATGCTCGGCTATGCCGACGAGACCGAGCTCGCGAATGCGGGGCGCACGGTCACGCACTACGTGAATCCGGCCGATCGAGATCGGCTGGTGCGCGAGCTCAAGCGGCGGCGCGAGGTGCGCAACTTCGAGTTCCGCCTCAAGCGCAAGGACGGCACCGTGATGGACGTCATGGAGAACGTGCGCGCCGTTTACGACCCGCAGGGCAACCTGACGGGTTTCCTCGGCACCATCATCGACATCACCGAGCGCAAGGAAGCCGAACGTGCAACCTCCGAGCAGAAGGAGCGCGCAGAGGTGACGCTCAAGTCGATCGGCGACGCCGTGATCACGACGGATGCGGACGGGATCATCGACTACATGAACCCGATGGCGGAGAACCTGACCGGCTGGGAGAATCGCGAAGCCCGCGGCCGGCCGATTTCCGACGTCTATCGCGCGCTCAACGAAGCTTTGCACGGCGACCTGGAGACCTCGGTCACGAGATGCCTCCGCGAGGGGCGGGCCATCGCGCTCGCCGAGCACGCTCTGCTCGTCGATCGGGGCGGCCGGGAGATCGTCGTGCAGGACAGGGCCGCGCCGATCCGCGATCCCAACGGACGGCTGGCCGGCGCCGTGCTCGTGTTCCACGACGCCGGCGGCGATCGGCAGCTTCGCCGGCAGCTTTCCTGGCAGGCGCGTCACGACGCGCTGACCGGACTCATCAACCGCCACGAGTTCGAGAACCGGCTCGGCAACGCGCTCGAGGCGACCCGCACGAATTCGCCGATCGAAAGCGCGCTGCTGTATCTCGACATCGACCAGTTCAAGGTAATCAACGATACCTGCGGCCATGCTGCGGGCGACGACCTGCTGCGCCAGCTCACGGCGTTGTTGCAGACGCGCGTGCGCACCAGCGACACGCTGGCGCGCCTCGGCGGCGACGAGTTCGCCATTCTGCTCGAAGGCTGCACGATGGCCGAAGCGCTTCGCGTCGCCGAAGGGCTGCGCAAGGCCGTGCGCAATTTCCGTTTCGTCTGGGAGGAGCGCACGATCGGCATCAGCGCCAGCATCGGCCTCGTGCCCGTCACGGCGGAAACTGCCAGCGCGCAGAGCGCCATGAGCGCTGCGGACGTCGCTTGCTACGCGGCGAAAGACCTCGGCCGCAACCGGGTGCACGTCTACCAGGCGGGCGACGCGTCCGAGCATCACAAGGAGATGCAGTGGGTCTCGCGCCTTACGCAGGCCTGCGACGACGACCGCTTCGAGCTGTTCTACCAGCCGATCGTGCCGATCGGTTTCACGCCGCAGCGTCGGCCGCACTACGAGCTGTTGCTCAGGATGCGCGGCGCGGACGGCGAGCTGGTGCTGCCGAACGAATTCATCCCGGCGGCGGAACGCTACAACCTCATGCCCATGCTCGACCGCTGGGTCATCCGTCACGCGCTCGAGCATCTCGCGCAGCGCCCCGACGCGGCGCCGGGCGAGGCGTACACGCTGGCGATCAACCTGTCCGGCAATTCGCTCAGCGACGACGACTTCCTGCGCTTCGTCATTCAGGAGCTCGAATCGCACGAGGTCGCGCCGGGCTCGATCTGCTTCGAGATCACCGAGACGGCCGCCATCGCCAACCTCACGCGCGTCGTGCATTTCATGCGGTCGCTCAAGAAACGCGGCTGTCTGTTCTCGCTGGACGACTTCGGCTCCGGCCTGTCCTCGTTCGCCTATCTCAAGAACCTGCCGGTCGATTACCTGAAGATCGACGGGCACTTCATCAAGAACGTCACGCGCGACAAGATCGATCAGAGCATGGTCGACGCGATCAACAAGATCGGCCGCTCGATGGGCATCAAGACCATCGCCGAGCGCGTCGAGAGCCGCGCCGTGCTCGACACGCTCGCAACCATCGGCATCGAGTACGCGCAGGGCTTTCATATTGCCAGGCCGCAGCCGGCGGCAGGTTTCGCCGGCTTTGCGAACGGCGGCCGATCCCAGGCGCTCAAGCTGGCCTGACCCTCGCTGTCGCCCCGGCGATATTTGCACTCGTCGCCCCGGCGGAAGCCGGGGGTCCAGGATATTCTTTTGACTGGATTCCGGCTTGCGCCGGAACGACGAGTCGCCGCGCGCCGGAACGACGAGGGTAACCGCGCCTTGTGCGCCCCCGTGCAATCGGTGGAGGGGATCGAGAGCGCGCGGTGCCAATCAGGCGTCTGCTGGACAAACGCGCGGGCCGGAGTATATGGTGACGTGTGCGATTGATGGACGACAGCCTTTCACTTGGACAGGCATAACATAACGCTCAAAGCCGTCTCCGATCCTCACCAGATCAGCGCCCATTCACTCATCGGTCCCGACGATCCGCCGCCGTTCGAGTTGCTGAACCCGCGCGGCGACGCGCATGCCCTGCTCGTGTGCGATCACGCGAGCCGTGCAATCCCCGAGGGCATGAACCGGCTGGGTCTGGACGAGCTGGCGCTGGGAAGGCACATCGCCTGCGACATCGGCGCGGGCGATCTGGCGCGGGGACTTGCGACGAGGCTCGACGCGCCGGCGGTTCTCGCCGGCTATTCGCGTCTGGTCGTGGACTGCAACCGCGACCTGGGCGACCCGACGGCGTTTCCCGCGGTCAGCGACGGCGAGGGAATTCCGGGCAATTCCGGCCTGTCCGCGGAAGACAAGGCGCTGCGCGCGCAGAATTTCTACTGGCCCTATCACCATGCGATCGCGCAGGCGCTCGCCCGTTTCCGTGCCCGCGACAAGGTGCCCGCATTCATTTCGATCCACAGCTTCACGCCGTTCCTCCAGCAGCGGAACCGCCCGTGGCACGTCGGCATCCTCTGGGATCAGGATCCGCGCATGCCGCTGGCGCTGATGGAGCGGCTGCGCCAGGAGCCGGGCCTGTGCGTCGGCGACAACGAGCCGTACTCGGGCAAGCTGCCGGCGGATTACACCATCGATCATCATGCCGAGAGCGCACGCCTGCCGAACGTCTCTATCGAGGTGCGCCAGGATCTGCTCGAAACCCCCATGGGCGTCCGCGAATGGGTCGACCGGCTGGGCAGCGCGCTGGCCGGAATCCTCGCCGACGAATCGCTGTACCGTCTCAATCAGCGCGCCTAGTATGAGGCGACGGCCGTGTCCGGCACCCGTTGACGACGAGCTGACAAAGGCGACCGATATTCAGCTGACGCCATGACCGCCTACAAGGAACCGGCCTTTACGGTCGGCATCGAGGAAGAGCATCTGCTGGTCGATCGCGAGTCGCGCGACCTCGCCAACGATCCGCCGCCGTCGATGCTCGAGGAATGCGCGTACCTGTGCGAAGGGCAGGTGAGTCCCGAGTTCCTGCGCGCGCAGATCGAAGTCGGCACCCGCGTGTGCGAGACCATCGAGGAGGCGCGCTGGGATCTGGCGCGGCTGCGGCGGGTCATCGTGCAGGTGGCGTCACGCCACGGGCTCGCGCCCATCGCGGCTTCGACCCACCCGTTCGCGCACTGGCTGCATCAGAAGCACACAGAGAGAGACCGCTACGACGCGCTCGCGCGCGAAATGCAGGCGGCCGCGCGACGCATGCTGATCTGCGGCATGCACGTCCATGTCGGCGTCGACGACGACGAGCTGCGCATCGACCTGATGAATCAGCTTTCGTACTTTCTTCCGCACTTGCTCGCGCTGAGCTGCTCGTCGCCATTCTGGGAGGGCGAGAATACCGGGCTCAAGTCATATCGGCTGACGATCTTCGACGCCCTGCCGCGCACCGGCCTGCCGGAAGTGTTCGCGAGCTTCGCAGAGTTCCAGCGCCACGTGAACGTGCTCATCGACGCCGGACTGCTGGAGGACTCGACGAAGATCTGGTGGGACCTGCGCCCGAGCGCGCGCTATCCGACGCTCGAGACACGCATCATGGATGTCTGCACGCGCCTCGACGACGCCATCAGCCTCGCGGCGCTGGTGGTGTGCATCCTGCGCATGCTGTTCCGCCTGCGCCGAAGCAATCAGCGCTGGCGCATCTATGCGCGCATGCTCGTCAATGAGAACCGCTGGCGCGCCCGCCGCTACAGCTTCGACGATGGCCTCATCGATCTCGCCAAGGGCCAGGTCGTGCCGTTCGAGAGCCTGCTCGACGAGCTCATCGAACTGGTGCTCGATGATGCCGAGTGCATGGGCTGCGCGCAGGAGGTGCTGCGCACGCGCGATATCCTCGCGCGCGGCACGAGCGCGCACCAGCAGGTAGCTGTCTTCGAAAAGGCGAAGCAGAACGGCGCGAGCGTGCAGGAAGCGCTGAACGCGGTGGTCGATTTCCTGATCGAGGAAACCGCGCGAGGCTTATGAAAATGGGGAGATTAAAATGGGGACATACCTGATTTCGTCCCGGAAATCAGGTATGTCCCCATTTTCCCGGGGCCTGTGACCGGATAATGCGTCGTCCCGGCGACGGGCTCGCAGGGCCGACTTCAGGCGGCCGTTCTCGACGGACGGAAGCTGGTTTCCAACCCTGTATTTTTGTTCTACTAGATCCCGCCCCGGCTTTTGCCGGGGTGACGCGCCGGGAAGACGAGCTTCAAGCGTCGTCGAACCGCTTGCTGAGCCCGGCGTATGCATCTATACGGCGGTCGCGGAAGAACGGCCACCCGTGCCGCTGCGTCTCGATCTGACCGAGCTCCAGCGTTTCCACTATCGCCGCCTCCGAATCCGTCGGCGCGCGGCACATCACCGAGCCGTCCGGGGCTGCTATGAAGCTGCGGCCCCAGAACTCGATGCCCTGTCCGCCGGAGGCGTCCGGCTCGAAACCCGTGCGGTTCACTGCGACGACGAAGCAGCCGTTCGCCACGGCATGGGCGCGCTGCGTCAGCTCCCAGGCTTCGTGCTGCGCCTCGCCGAGCTCGAGCTTCTCTTCCGGATGCCAGCCGATCGCGGTCGGGTAGAAGAGGATTTCCGCGCCCTGCAGCGCGGTCAGGCGCGCGGCTTCCGGATACCACTGATCCCAGCAGACCAGCACGCCGAGATTCGCCTTCTCGGTGGCGAAGCTCCTGAATCCCAGATCGCCGGGCGCGAAGTAGAACTTTTCGAAGTAATGCGGATCGTCGGGGATGTGCATCTTGCGGTATTTGCCCACGTACCCGCGGCCGCGATCCACGACCGCCGCCGTATTGTGGTAAAGCCCCGCGGCGCGGCGCTCGAAGACGCTCACGACGACGGCGATGTCGAGCTCGCGGGCCAGCTGCTCGAACGCCTGCGTCGTCGGGCCGGGCACCGGCTCGGCAAGCGCGAAGGCGCCGGTGTCTTCCGACTGGCAGAAATAGCGCGAGCTGAACAGCTCCGGCAGGCACACGACTTCGGCGCCGCGTCCGGCGGCTTCACGGGTCATGCGCAGCGCCTTCTCGCGGTTCGCCGCGACGTCGTCGCCCATCTGCATCTGCACGAGCCCGATGCCGACCCGGCGCGGCGGCGGATTCGCGGCGGAGCTCACGGCGCGGCGTCCCCGTTCCCCGGCGCGCGGGGCGTGGTCGCCGCCACGTTCTGCGCGTCGATGTAAGTGCTTTGCGCGAAGCAGCGCATGTATTGCTCCAGCAGCTCGGTGCCGGCGCGCGGCCGTATGACGCCCGCCTCGACTTTCTGGCGGATGATCTGGTTCATGCGGCGATGCAGATCGTTGGGGAAATATTGCACGGAGGCGAGCATCTCCTCGATCGTCATGGCCGGCAGGATCTTCTCGATGTAATAGCCGCCCGGTTCCTCCGCATCCGCGTACACGTGCGCTTCCGCGACGCGGCCGAACAGATTATGCGGATCGCCCATGATGTCCTGGTAGGCGCCCATCATGAAGAAGCCCAGATAGTACGGCTCGCCGGGGCGCACGCGGTGCAGCTCGATGAAGCGCTTGTCGGGATTGGCGGAGACGTAGTTCGACACCTTGCCGTCGGAATCGCAGGTCAAATCCACCAGCACGGCGCGGCGTGTCGGGCGCTCGTCGAGCCGGTCGATCGGCAGGATCGGGAAGGTCTGGCCGATCGCCCAGTGGTCGATGATCGACTGGAAAACGGAAAAGTCGCAGAGGTAGTGCTCGGCGAGCTGCTCCTCCAGCACCTGGAACTCGGGCGGCATGACTTCCAGATCGTATTCGCTCAGGCGGGTGAGGATCTCCATGCTCGCCGACCAGAAGAGCTGCTCGGTGAGCGCTTTCTGCTCGAGCGGCAGATAGCCGATGCCGAAGCGCGCGGACGCGTCGCGCCGCAGCTCGACTGCGTCGTGGTACGCCTCCAGCAGTTCGTCCACGGCCCGCGCGGTGCGCAACCTCGTCCGGCGCGTCTTCTTCGTCCGCTTCAGGCGATTCCACACGTCGAACAGGCGATGCACTATGAAGTGATCTTCGTCGCTGGGCTTGAAGTCCGGGTCGATGAAATCCTTCGGGTATGCGCCGAGCACCTCGACGATCAGCACCGAATGGTGTGCGGTCATCGCGCGGCCGCTTTCCGAGATCAGCACGGGCTGCTCGACGTTCTGCTCTTCGCAGACCTCCTTGACGGCGAAAACCACGGCATTCGCGTATTCCTGAAGCGAGTAATGCACCGCGTAGTCCGAGGGGCTGTCCGGCGCGTCGTGCGCGACGCCGAGGCCGCCGCCCACGTCGAGATAGCGGATCGGCACGTCGCGCTTCAGGAGCTGCGCGTAGCACTGGGCGACCTCCTTGACGGCCGATTTGAGGATCTGGATGTCGGCGATCTGGCTGCCGAGGTGGAAATGCAGGAGCACGAAAGCGTCGAGCCGGTCGTTGCGCTCGAGTCGTTCGATCAGCGTCACGAGCTCCGGCATCGACAGGCCGAACTTCGAGCGGTCGCCGCCGGAGGCTTCCCATCGTCCCGACCCCTCGGTTGCGACCCGGATGCGCGCGCCGAAACGCGGCTCGAGCTCCATCTCGGCGCCGAGGCGCATGATCTCCTCGAACTCCGAGAACTTTTCCACGACCGGAATGACCTGCTTGCCGAGCCGCTGCGCGGCCAGGATCGAGCGCAGCATCATGGCGTCCTTGACGCCGTTGCAGACCAGCAGCGCGTCGTCGTCCTCGAGGTGGGGCAGGGCGGCGACGAGCTCGGCCTTGGAGCCGCATTCCAAGCCCAGGCCGTACGGCCGGCCGGCTTCGAGCACTTCCTCGACGACCTCGTGGAGCTGGTTGACCTTGATCGGGTACACGCCGCGGTAGCGATTTCGATAGCCGGCGTCGGCGATCGCCTCACGGAACGCCTCGTTCAACCGGCGCACGCGCGCCTGCAGGATGTCCTGGAAGCGGATGAGCACGGGCAACGCGACATTGCGCGCCCGGATGTCCTCGACCAGGCGCGGCAGGTCGATCGCGAGCGCCGCGTCCGGCAACGGCGTGGCGGCGACGTGGCCGGCCTCGTTGATGCGGAAAAAACCGTCGCTCCACGCATCCACGCGATAGAGCTCTGCGGCCCGCTCGACGCTCCAGTCTACGGCGGCCGGCGGCGCAGCCTTCGGGTTTTCCATGATCGCGGACATCGGAGATACCTCCCCGGTGGCGGACTTACTGTCCCAGGACGCAGGCGAAAATGAGCGGCACGACGATCGTCGCGTCGGACTCGATGACGTGCTTCGGCGTGTCGGCGGACAACTTGCCCCAGGTGATCTTTTCGTTCGGCACGGCGCCCGAATACGAGCCGTAGCTGGTGGTCGAGTCGCTGACCTGACAGAAATACGACCAGCGCGGCGTGTCGGTCAGCCGGAGATCCTGCTGCAGCATCGGCACGACGCAGATGGGAAAGTCGCCCGCGATGCCGCCGCCGATCTGGAAGAAACCGATGCCGGCGCCGCCGCAATTGGCACGGTACCAGTCCGCGAGCAGCATCATGTATTCGATGCCGCCGCGCACGGTGTTGACCTCGCGGATGTCGCCGCTGATGCAGTGGGATGCATAGATATTGCCCAGCGTGGAATCCTCCCACCCGGGCACGAAGATCGGCAATTGCCGCTCGGCCGCGGCGACCATCCAGCTGTCGGCCGGATCGATCTGGTAGCTCTCGCGCAACGCGCCGCTCGCCAGGATGCGATAGAGAAACTCGTGCGGAAAGCTGCGGCGCCCCTCGCGGTCCGCGGCCGTCCATTCATCGAGCACCGCCCGCTCGATGCGGCGTATCGCTTCCTCCTCGGGGATGCAGGTATCGGTGACACGGTTCAGGTGCCGGGCGAGCAGGTCTTCCTCGTCGGTGGCGGTCAGGTTCCGGTAGTCCGGGATGCGCAGGTAGTGGTCGTGGGCCACGAGGTTGAAGATGTCTTCCTCGAGGTTGGCGCCCGTGCAGCAGATCGCCTGCACCTTGTCGCGGCGGATCATTTCCGCGAGCGACAGGCCGAGCTCGGCCGTGCTCATCGCTCCGGCCAGCGTCACGAGCATGCGTCCGCCGTTGTCGAGATGCCGGATATAGCCGTCGGCAGCGTCGACGAGCGCGGCACTGTTGAAATGTCGGAAATGGTGGCGGACGAAGTCGGCGACGGGGCGCTGGCTCACGAGCGAGCGATCCTCCGGAGCGGGCTGGACGAAACGATGCACCTTAGGGCAAGGTCGTGCGGCGCGCAAGGCTCCAGCTTCTATAAGATACGCCGCCTCGTCCATCGAACGGGAGGTTCCGTGCGCAGCGCAAATTTGCGAGGTATCGGACTGATGCTCCTCGCCATGGCCGCGCTGTCCGTCATGGACGCGGTTATGAAGGAGCTTACGGGCCATTACACACCGATTCAGGTTGCCGCGTTGCGCGGTATCGTGTCGCTGCCGTTTGTGGTCGCCTGGGTGTACTGGCGCGAAAGGAGCTTCGCGACGCTGATCCGCGTGCGCTGGCGCTGGCATCTCGCGCGCGGCGTGCTGGCTGTGATCATGCTGACCAGCTTTATTTACGCGATCAGCGGCATGCCGCTGTCCGAGGCCTACGCGCTGTTCTTCGTCGCGCCGTTGATGATTACCGCGCTTTCCGTTCCATTGCTGAAAGAGTCGGTGGACTGGCGCCGTTGGCTCGCGGTCCTGTCGGGTTTCGGCGGCGTGCTGATCATCTTGCGGCCGGGGTTCGCCGCGGTGGACCTGACGACCATCGCCGTGCTGGTCGGGGCTACCTGCTACGCCTTGAACGCCATCACCGTGCGGATTCTCGGACGCACGGATTCCACCGCCGCGATGGCATTCTGGTTCATGATCATGGTCGCCGTCGGCGCAGGGCTGCTTGCACTGCCGGATTGGCAACCGCTCAGGATCGCAGATGCCGGCTGGCTGATCACGATGGGCGTCACCGGCGCGCTCGGCCAGGTGCTCATTACCGAGGCGTTCAAATGCGCGCCCGTGTCCGTGATCGCGCCGTTCGAATATTCGACGTTGTTCTGGGGCGTGCTGCTCGATCTCCTGTTGTGGGGCGTCCTGCCCGGCCCGATAGTATTCGTCGGCGCGGCCGTCATCGTGGGAAGCGGACTTTATCTGATTCATCGCGAGCGCAAGCCGCCGCTGGTGATACCGCCGTGAGGGAAAGGCCGGCTCGTTCGGAAAGGTTCTCCGTGGGCCGGGAACCTCCGCATCAAGTGCGGATTATCCCGCCCTGCGGTCGGAGATCGCCGGAACCTGTTGCGTCAGGCAATGGAAGGCGCCGAGGCCGACCGTGAGCTTGCGGCAATCGATCGGCACGATGCGTCGCGTCGGAAAGCAGCCACGCAAGAGCGCCGCCGCCGTTTCGTCGGCAGGGTCTTCGAAGGCAGGCATCAGCACGACCGTGTTGGCAATGTAGAAGTTCGCATAGCTCGCCGGCAAGCGTTCGCCCTGGTGAAGAACCGGCGCCGGCATCGGTAGCTCGATCACTTGCAAGGGTTCGCCGTCCGCGAGCGTCATGCCCGCCAGGCGCTCCCGATTCTCACGAAGCGGCGCGAAGTTGACGTCCGCGCGGTCGGCTTCCACGACGGTGACGACCGTGTCGCGGGACACGAAGCGCGTGAGGTCGTCCACGTGCCCGTCGGTATCGTCGCCGGCGATGCCATCGCCCAGCCACAGCACCTTGCGCGCGCCGAACAGCTCGCCCAGGCGTGCTTCGATCCGCGACCTCTCCATGCCGGGGTTTCGATTCGGATTCAGCAGGCACTGTTCGGTCGTCAGCAGCGTGCCATCGCCGTTCGCATCGATCGAGCCGCCTTCCAGAACCATGCCGGCGGTGAAACGCGGCACGGCCAGCGCTTCCGCCATGCGCCGCGCGATGTCATCGTCCTGATCGAACGGCGGATACTTGCCGCCCCAGGCGTTGAAGTCGCAATCGATCGCGGCGAGCGGCTCGCCGCGCGCGGAGGGGCGCGTGACGAAGATCGCGCCGTGATCGCGGCACCACGCATCGTCGGTGGGAAATGCGTGGAACCTTACGCGCGCGAGATCCGCGCCCGCCGCGTCGAGGTAGCCGCGCACGCGGCGCTCGTGGCCCGCATCGAGCACGTTGATGCGCACCGTCTCGCCGCTCGCGAGCGCCGCGACCGCATGCGCCATGATAGGCTCGACATGTTCGAAGGCGCCGGGCCAGCTCGCTCGATTGTGCGGCCACGACAGCCATGTCGCCTGGTGCGGTTCCCACTCGGCGGGCAGACGATAGCCGAGCGCCACCGGCGTTTGACTCGATTCAAGCACGTCGCGGATTATACGAGCCTCGCATAGCGCCAGCCGCGGCCCTGTCGCGTATGATGACGGCTGCCAGGGCCGCGGCCCCGAGGAGAGCGCAAGATGCGCGTAACGATCGCCCGTTCCATAAGGCGCAAGTTCATCGCGATCATACTCGCGACGACGCTCGTGGCGCTGCTCGTGGCAGCCGTCGCGCTCCTGCTCTACGACGTGCGGACCTATCGGCAGGCGTGGATCAGCGATCTGATGACGCAGGCGGACATCATCGGCCGATCGAGCGCCGCGGCGCTGGTGTTTCAGGATCGCGACGCGGCCCGCGCCACCCTCTCGCTGCTCGCGGGCCGGCAGAGCATTCAGGCGGCCGCACTTTACACGGCCGACGGGGAGCTGTTCGCGTCGTATAGCGAAACCGCGCGTCGCGAGAGCTTTCCGAAAGCGCCGTCCACCCAGCCCTGGCGCATCGAATCCGGCAATCTGTTCATCGCTCTGCCGATCATCGAGGACAACCAGTCGCTGGGCGTGGTGTACCTGAGGGGCCGCTCCCAGCTGTCCGGCCGGATTCTCGACTATCTGATCATTCTCGGTGCGGTCATGGCGGCGAGCCTGCTCGTGGCGGCGCTGCTGTCCACGCGCCTTCAGGCGGGCGTGACCGGGCCGATCCTCGCGCTGACCCACGCCGCCCGAAAGGTCGTGCAGACGCGCGATTTTTCGCTGCACGTGCCGAAGACGACCGACGACGAGATCGGCACGCTCGTCGACGATTTCAACGTCATGCTCGCAGAGGTCGGGCAACGCGCCGCGGCACTCGAAGCGTCCAACCGGTCGTTGCAGTACGAAACGGACGAGCGTCGCGCGGCGGAAACGGCGTTGCGCCACGCCGACCGGCGTAAGGATGAATTCCTGGCGACGCTGGCGCACGAGCTGCGCAATCCACTGGCGCCGATGGTCAATGCGCTGGCGATACTGGACAGCACCGGCATCGATGCGCGTCTTGCGCAGCGCGCCCGCGAGATGATGGGCCGGCAGCTCTCGCAGATGGTGCGGCTCGTCGACGACTTGCTCGACGTCTCGCGGATCACCACCGGTCGTCTGGTCATGCGCAGGCATCCGGTGGAACTTGCCGCGGTCGTGCGCAGCGCAGTGGATACCGCCCGTCCCCTGCTCGAGGCGAGCCAGCAGGAGTTGTCCTTGAACCTGCCGAGCGGCCCCGTGCACGTGCATGCGGACGCAACGCGCCTGGCGCAGGTCTTTGCGAACCTGCTCAACAACGCCGCCAAATACACCGGGCCCGACGGCCACATCTCATTGGACGCACGCATCGAGGATAACGGTGAGGAGCTGGTGGTCCAGGTCTCCGATGACGGCATCGGCATCAGCGCGGAGAAGTTGCCCGCGGTCTTCGAGATGTTCACCCAGGTCGACGATTCGGTCGAGCGCACTCAGTCCGGCCTCGGTGTGGGATTGTCGCTCGCGCGGCGCCTCGTCGAGCTGCACGGCGGCAGCATCGAGGCTTCGAGCCCCGGGCTCGGCCGCGGCAGCACTTTTATCGTGCGCCTGCCGGTGCTCGCGACGGCGGCGCCGAGCGTCGACGACGTGAGAGTGCAGGACCCCGAAGCCGCGCCCCGCTACCGGATTCTGCTCGTCGATGATAATGTCGACTACGCGACGAGCCTGGGGCTGCTGCTTTCAGGCCTGGGGCATGACGTTCGCCTGGCACATGACGCGGCGAGCGCGCTCGATACGGCCGGCGAATTCCGACCCGAGTTCGCCTTCCTCGATATCGGGTTGCCGAGCGTGAGCGGCTACGAGCTGGCGCTACGCTTGCGCGCCTTGCCCGCTACCGCTGCTACGGTGCTCGTCGCCGTCACGGGCTGGGGTCAGGAAAAGGATCGCCGCCGCGCCGAGGAAGCCGGCTTCGACCGGCATCTGGTCAAGCCCGTGGAGCTGGAAACGATTCAGTCGGTGCTCAGCAGCCTTGCGCCCGGTCGGGCGGATGCGTTCGTGGAAGGCGCCAAGGGCGCGAGAGCGTGAAAGAGGGGGAGCCGTACAACATGCGCCTTGCCTGGCCTGCGCCGGCCGTTGCGCTGGCGCTCGCGCTCGCCCCCTTGCCGTCGATGGCTGCTGTTTCGGATTTGACGGAGCTCACGATCGAGGAGTTGAGCAATCTCGAGGTGACCTCGGTGTCGCGCCGGCCAGAATCGCTCGCCGATGCGCCGGGTTCGATCTACGTGATCACCGGCGAGCAGATCCGCCGCTCCGGCGTCGTGACCATTCCCGAGGCTTTGCGCCTTGCGCCGAATCTGCAGGTGGCGCGCGTTGATGCGCGTGAGTATGCAATCACCGCGCGCGGGTTTCTGTCGGGCGTCGGCAACAAGCTGCTGGTGCTGATCGACGGGCGCACGGCATACACGCCCTTGTTCTCGGGGGTTTTCTGGGATGCGCAGGATGTCGTGCTGGCGGATGTCGAGCGTATCGAGGTGATCTCGGGCCCGGGTGCGGCAACCTGGGGCGTAAATGCAGTGAACGGCGTCATCAATATCACCACGCGCCCGGCCGGGGAAACTCAGGGGACGCTGGCGACCGGGGGCGTGGGTCATCTCGAAAGCGCGGCAGTCTTCCGCCATGGCGGCCGCGCGGGCGAGCGCGGTTTTTTTCGCTTCTATGGCAAGGGCTTTCGCGGTCAGGGTAATGAGCTCGTTGACGGCAGCGCGAGTTTCGACCGCTGGCAGCGCGGCCAGGTCGGCTTTCGCGCGGACTGGCAGGCGGGCAGCGACGGCCTGACCGTGCAGGGCGATCTGTACCGGGCGTACAGCGAGGAGCGACGTGGCGGCGGCGGACTGGACGATCTGTCGGGCGGCAATCTGCTGGCTCGCTGGACACGCGACGACGAGAACGGTGAGGGCCTGGAGCTGCAGGCGTATTACGAGCAATCGGATCGCGCCGAGATCCTCCCGCTGCAGGAGAACCTTCTCGACGTCGCGTTCCATCAGGCGCTATCCGCCCGCATGCACAAGCTGACGTGGGGTGCAGGTTATCGATACGCGCGGGATGAATCGGAACGCGTCCCCGCGATCGGGTTCATTCCGGCACGCCGCAGCCTGCGCTGGTACCACGTGTTCGGCCAGGATCAGTTCGCGGTTGCCAGGAATGTCGAGGCGACGCTCGGCGTGCGATTCGAAAACAATGTGTACACGGACTGGGAAGTGCTGCCGAGCGCGCGGCTTGCATGGACGCCCAGCGAGAATCGGCTCGTCTGGGGAGCGCTCTCGCGCGCGGTGCGCGCGCCGGCGCGTCTGGACA
The DNA here is from genome assembly GCA_050740235.1 of Gammaproteobacteria bacterium. Classification (GTDB taxonomy): domain Bacteria; phylum Pseudomonadota; class Gammaproteobacteria; order Steroidobacterales; family JACDCP01; genus JACDCP01. The sequence continues at coordinate 27,006 of JBOIDB010000163.1, read as the reverse complement.
GGGACATCTTCATTCCGGCCACGCCGCCGTTCATCATAGGCGGCGGGCCGGATTTCCAGTCCGAAACCGCGGATGTCATCGAGATCGGCTATCGCGCGCAGCCGGTCAAGGACCTTTCGTACTCGATGACTGCATTCCACCATCGATTCGACCACCTGCGCAGCGTCGAGCTCGCGCCGGCCGGCAGCGACGCAGCGATGATTATCGGCAACGGGTTCAAAGGCGAGGTCACCGGCCTCGAAGCCTGGGGGGCGTGGCAGGTTAGCGATGACTGGCAGCTTCGGATGGGCGGGTTGGTAATGGATCAGGACTTGCGTCTCGAGCCCGGCAGCACGGATGCGTTGGGGCCGCGCACGCTGGGGAACGATCCGGATTATCAGCTCCAGGTGCGATCGACGTACGACCTTACCCAGCGGCACCAGTTCGACGTGATGCTGCGGCACATAGACAATCTGCCGGACCCGGAAGTCCCGTCCTACACCGCTGTCGATGTGCGCCTGGGCTGGAAGTTGACGCCAGCTTTCGATCTCTCGCTATTGCTGCAGAATGTGCTCGATTCGAGCCATGGCGAGTTCGATGCCGCGCCGGAGCGCACGGAGTTCGAGCGTGCGGCATTCATGAAGCTGACGTGGCGGCCATGACGGCAGAAGCACGACAATCCGACCGAGCGCCGGATGGTCACCGGCGGCAAGCCGTAGGTGGTCTGGCCGCCATTACCATAGCGCTGATGCTCGGCAGCTCGTGGACCGGCGCCACGGCGCAGGCGCAGGAGGCCGCGTACGCGCCCGAAGAAGTCAAGGCTGCGTTCCTGTATCACTTCGGCGCGTTCGTCGAATGGCCGAGCGGAGTCGAGCCGCGGGACGAGATCACGATTGCCGTGCTCGGCGCTCCCGAAGTTGCCGCCGAGCTGCAACGCATCGTGCCCGGACGCGAAGTGCAGGGCAGGCCGGTAAGCGTGCGCGAGCTCGAGTCGATCGATGACCTGGCCAGCGCGCAGATCCTGTTCATCGGCGAGGGCGAAGCGGAGGGCCTGTCGGCGCTTCTCGAATCCGTTCGCGGCAAGCCCGTGCTGACCGTCACCGAGGCCGACGGCGGACTCGACCACGGGTCCGTGATCAATTTCGCGCTCGTCGACCGCAGGGTGCGCTTCGAGGTTTCGTTGCCCGCCGCCGAGGAGGCCGGTATCCAGCTGAGCTCACGGCTGCTGGCGGTGGCTCTGCGCGTCGAGCAAAGCAGCGGCCTTCAGCATCGGCTCGACGGCGTGCACGCCTCGTTGGGAAGGCGTCTCGCCGATCGATCCTGAGCCGACTGCCGCGTCGCCGCAGCGAATTTTCTGATCGTCCGCGGTCTGTTTCGCGCGAAGCGCTCAGGACTGGCGCGCGGGATCGGTGAGCGGCTCGGCCAGCTCCCTTGCCCTCGGTGATGCGCCGGCCGGCGGAGCGCTCGTCTGCCGCTCGACCATGCGGCGCACCCGCGGTTTGTCCGGGCCGCCGTGCAGGGCCCGTATGCGATCCCAGACGGCCGCGTCATCCTGCGTGATGCGCAGATTCTGCCGGACATACTCGAGCCATGTCGGACTGTGAAAACGCTCGATCCAGAGATCGGGCTCCGACAAATCGCGCAGCAACGTCCATCGCCGTGCGCCATCGCGGCGCCTTATCCGCTTGCGATCGGCCATGGCGTTCAGGAACTCGAGCACATCCTCTTCGCGGATCCGGTATTCGACGGTAACGACCACCGGCCCGCTGCGCGGCTCGATGCCGAGCGCCACGTCCGGTTCGTGCCAGCGGCGTAAAAGTTCGAGATTGAGGTCCTCGGTCTGTGGAAGGGCGAAACGCCGGCCCAGCGCAACGCCGCAGAGCAGAACGAACGCCGAGATCAGCAGCGCCGGCGCGATGCCGATCTGCCCGGTCACCAGGCCCCAGAGCCAGCTTCCGCCGGCCATGCCGGCGAAGATCACCATCTGATAGAGCGCCAGCGCGCGCGCCACGACCCAGCGCGGCGCCGACGTTTGCACGGTGACGTTGAATGTCGCCAGCGCCAGCACCCATCCCGCGCCGCTCAACAGCATCGCAGCCATGCTGAGCAGCAGCCATGGGCTGAAAGCAGTGACCGCGACGGCGAACGCGAATGCCACGTGGGCCCAACGCACGATGTTTTCATTGGAACGCGACTGACGCAGCCTGTGGGCAAAGATCGCGCCGACCACGGCGCCGGCGCCGAAGGCGCCGAGCAGCACGCCGTACGCGACGGAGCCACCGCCGACGAGATCCTTTGCCACGAGCGGCATGAGCGCCATCAGCGCGCTGGCGCCGGCGCCGAATACGAGGCCGCGCAACAATGTCGATTTGATGTTCGGCGACATCGCAACATAGCGAATGCCCGCCATCATCGCCATGTCGAGACGCTCGCGCGGCAGCGCGCGTTCCTCGACGGGACGGCGCCACCGCGCCAGCACGAAGATGATGCCGAAATAGGTCACGGTATTTACGGCAAAGGCTGCGGCGGCGCCGGCCGCGGCGACGATGACACCGCCGAGGGCCGGGCCGGCGCTCCTTGCGACGTTGAACCCCATGCTGTTCAGCGCGACGGCCGTCGGCAGATCCTCGCGCGGCACCATTTCGGCGACCGAGGCCTGCCACGCCGGGCCGTTGAACGCGGCGCCGCAGCCTATGAGGAACGTGAACAGGAGCAGCAGCCAGGGCGTAATCAGCCCGAGATAGGCGCATGCCGCGAGTGCAGCGGAAACGACGAGCATGAAAACCTGGGCGGCGATCATGATTCCGCGCCGGTCGAAGCTGTCCGCGAGCGCGCCGGCCACCAGCGCGAGCAGAACGATCGGCAGCGTGGTGGAGGCCTGCACCAGCGTCACCATCTCGGGGGATCCGGCGATCGAAAGCATCATCCAGGATGCGCCGACGACCTGGATCAGCCCGCCGAATTGCGAGCCGAGATTGGCGATCCACACGTCCCGGAAAATCGCGTGACGAAACGGGGACAGCGCGGAAGTTCGCGCGCCCGTAACGATGTCCGCGTTTTCGTTCGTGGTGCCTGTCACTGGACCAGCCGATCAATCCTTCGATGTGTGCGGGCAGCGGGATATCCGCGTGCCGTGTCGCGCCGGAGAAACGGCGCAGAATAGCCGGTATTCGTGAAATCTGCGATGTTCGGTATACTGCGCAACTCCGTAAGGAAGCGGCCATGCCCAAAATCCCGCCGGCGCTCGTACCGACCATTCTGCTGGCTGCCGGAGTCGCTGCATGCGGCAGGGGCCCGGAACCGCCAGTTTCGGCTCCTTCGCCGGCTGCGTCTGCCGACGCTTCGCAAGTCGCGGGGTCCGGCTGTGCGCCGATCGAGACGGGCGAGCCGAACGCAGCCGGTCAACGCCCGGCATTTCCTGATCAGACGCGCGTGTGCGAAATCACTACGGACGTCGATTTCGAAGTCGTCGTGCTCGCCGAGGGACTGGAGCATCCGTGGGCGGTCGAGCCGCTCCCGGACGGCGATCTGCTCGTCACCGAGCGGCCGGGTCGCATGCGCATCGTATCGGCAGGCGGCGACATCGGGGAACCGATCGGCGGCCTGCCCGAGGTCGATGAAGGCGGGCAGGGCGGACTTCTCGATGTCGCGCTGAGCCCCGATTTCGCCTCCGACCGGATGCTGTACTGGAGCTACTCCGAGCCCCGGGACGGCGGCAACGCCACGAGCGTCGCGCGCGGCGTTCTTGCTGAGAACCGGCAGCGCCTGGAGCAGGTTGCCGTGATCTTCCGGGCGATGCCGACCTATGACGGCACCGCGCACTTCGGCTCGCGGCTCGCCTTCGATCCCGACGGCATGTTGTACGTGACCCTGGGCGATCGCTCGGACAAGCGGATGCGCCCGCAGGCGCAGCAGCTCGACAGCCACATGGGCAAGATCGTGCGCATCGCCCCGGACGGCTCGGTTCCCGAAGACAATCCTTTCGCCGGGCAGGCCGACGCGATGCCGGAGATCTGGACGCTCGGCCACCGTAACGTGCAGGCCGCCGCTTTCGATCCGGAAGGGCGGCTGTGGGCGATCGAGCATGGCACGCGGGGTGGCGACGAGCTCAACCTGATCCGGAAGGGCGACAACTACGGCTGGCCGATCGTGGCGTACGGCATCGAATACGCCGGCGCGCCGATTCCCGGCGCGGAGACCGACCGGCCCGGATACGCGCAACCCGTGTACTACTGGGACCCGGTGATCGCTCCGTCCGGCGCGCAGTTCTACACCGGCGATGCTTTTCCGGAGTGGCGCGGCAGCCTCTTCATCGGCAGTCTCAAAGAAGAGCGGCTCGTGCGCCTGACAATCGACAACGAGAGCGTGACCGGTGAGGAGCACCTTCTCACCGACCGCGGACAGCGCGTGCGCGACGTGCGACAGGGACCGGACGGCACGCTGTATATCGTCACCGACGAGCGCAACGGAGAGCTCTGGCAGATCGCGCCGGCTGAATAACGGCAAGGTCGCTGCCGGCATGACCGTCGGTAACCCCCGCATCGAGTGCGGGGGTTACCCTATTGTCCAGCTATCGGAGAAACATGGCTTCGATCTCCGTATAGAAAATCGTCGTCGTGCCCTCGAAGCCTGAGTCGGTGCCGAGCAGCAACCAGACGACGCCATCCTGATCCGTCGTCACGCGAAAAGCGGGCAGGGACAGATTCGACAAGTTCTTCAGCTCGTAACTGAAATCCCCCGAGTCGCAGTCTTTCGAGTTGGCAAAGTCGCCGAGCACTTGCGCATCCGTTCCCCCGTCGGCCTGGCCGCCCTTGTCGACATTCATGACCCAGAAGGTCTCATCGGGGGCCTCGGGCACGCGCGTCGGTTCGACCGCGATTGCACCACCCTTGATAAAGACGGAATCTCCCGGGGAGCCGCCGATACCGAAGCAGCCGCGTGGCACATTGGTCGCAATCTCCGCCTGAAGCTCGAGCTGATAACTCGTGTCGGGGTCCAATCCTTCGATCCGCCGCTTGAGGAACATGAACAGAGCGTCCGAGTGGTTGTTCCCGGACAGCATCAACGCGCCATCGGCGGTATTCAGGGGCTGTGGTAGAAAGGCATGGCCGCTGTCGAGCTCGAAGAATTCGTCGAACGCGCGTTGCTCGGCTTCGCTGGCACCCCTGGGATAGTCGGCGAAACCCGCCTCCCAACCCTCCAGATCACCGTCGAAAGTAAAATGGAAGACCGTGGACTCCAGCGGATCGGAGCCATCGCCCCCGCAGCCGGCCAGGGCGAACGCGGCTCCGACAATGGCACTGCGGGCGAAATGCAGCGGTGGCGCGGGCAGCATTGGATCCATCCTTCTTGTGAGCTATGAGCTGATGGAATCAATGACCGCCACGACCCTGGCAGAGTTCCGGATGCGGATCCGCAAGCGGTGCGAAGCGCTGGGCGGAACGGGCTTCCGATTTGAGGCGCTGGGCGACTCGACGTTAAAGTGAGACCCGGTTCAAGTTCGGCCTGGACATGCGTGATGCGTGCGAAGTACAGGATTCTTTTTGCCCCGATGATGGACCTGACGGACCGGCACTGCCGTTATTTCATGCGGTTGCTCTCGCCCGGCGTCCGGCTTTACACGGAAATGATCCCATCGGCGGCCCTCGTGCACGGTGATCCGGCGCGCCTGCTCGAATTCGATCCGGCGGAGCATCCCGTCGCGTTGCAGCTCGGCGGGTCCGATCCGCGCGAGCTCGCCGCGGCAGCAAGACTGGGCGAGTCGGCAGGTTATGACGAGATCAATCTGAACATTGGTTGTCCCAGCGATCGCGTGCAGTCGGGGCGCTTCGGCGCCTGCCTCATGGCCGAGCCGGAACGCGTTGCCGATTGCGTGGCCGCCATGAGCGGCGCGGTACGGCTACCGGTAACCGTCAAGTGCCGCATCGGCATCGATGCCGAGGACTCCTTCGAGTTCCTGCTCCGGTTCGTCGCGACGGTCGCGGAGGCCGGTTGCAGCGTATTCATCGTCCATGCGCGCAAAGCGATACTGAGCGGGCTGAGCCCGAAGCAGAATCGCGAAGTGCCGCCGCTCGTCTACGATCGGGTCTATCGCCTCAAAGCCGAGCTGCCGGAGCTGACCATAGTCATCAACGGCGGCATTGCCGATGCGGCCCAGGCCGCGGGTCATCTCGAGCGTGTGGACGGCGTCATGCTCGGACGTGAGGCGTACAACAATCCGTATCTGCTCTGCGCGTTACAGGCGAGATTCTTCGCAGGGGCCGATTGGATTGCCCCGTCGCGCGAGGAAGTGCTGATGAATTTTCTGCCGTACGTACGCGCGCAGCTTCGCGAAGGCGCTCGACTGCATCACATGACGCGGCATGTCCTGGGACTGTACGCGGGTCAACGCGGTGCCCGTCGATGGCGCCGGTTCATTTCCGAGCGTTCGCACGAGCCCGGCGCGGGCTGTGACGTGCTGAGCGATTCGCTGTCGCTGTTCGAGGCCAGCGAGCTTATTCCGGCCTACGAGTCAGCGTCGGGTGCTGCTTCGTCCTCAGCTTCTTCCGGCTCCGGCTCGATTCGGCCGAAATCGCGCGGCGCGACGGCCGCCAGATAGGCCGTGACGGCATAGGCCGCGACGCACTGGTCGAGGTCGGTGCGATCGACCTTGTCGAGCGTGTCGCTGGCCGTGTGGTGATAGTCGAAGTAATGCGTGCCGTCATGCGTCAGATCCAGCACCGGCATGCCGAGCCTGCGCAGCGGCGAAAGATCGGCGCCGCCGTCCGTCTCGTTGTCGCCGAGCGTGATGTCGAGCGGCTCGAGCACTTCGTGGATGGCTTCCACGAGCGGTCTGGCCTCAGCGGCCACTCGCGACTGCAAGCGCCAGACGCGCCCGCTGCCGAAGTCGGCCTCGAGACCGACGACATGGCGCGAGATTCTGTCCGCTCGCGCTTGCGCATAGGCTTCCGCGCCGGACAAGCCGAACTCTTCGTTGGCAGTCAGCAGCACGCGCACCGTTCGCTTCAATGGCACATCGGCTGCGGCGATGCGGCGGGCCGCTTCGACGACAATGGCGACGCCGGCGCCGTCGTCGATGGCGCCCGTGCCCAGATCCCAGGAGTCGAGGTGGGCTGCCAGCAGCACGATGCCGGCATCGCTGTCTGCGCCGGGCACTTCGGCGATCACGTTGGCGGAGCGCGCCGGCGGCAGGTCACGCGCAGTGAGCATCAGTCGCAGGGCGACTCGCTGGCCGGTCTCTATCTGCGCGCCGAGCAGATCGGCATCCGCATTCGACAGCGCCACCGAGGGAATCGCGCGCACCCCCGGCTCGTATCGCATCGCGCCGGTGTGCGCGATCCGCGCCGTCGAGGTCCCGACCGAGCGGATCGCCACGGCGACGGCCCCCTTGCTTGCCGCCACAACTGCGCCGCGCGTGCGCACGTCGACGATTTCGCCATAGGACGAACCGTCGCGCGTGCGCGTCATGCGCTTGTCGTAGAAGACGATCTTGCCGGCGACCTGCGACGGCGGCAGCGATTCGAGCTCGGCGATGTCGGCCACCTGCATTACCGGCGCCTCGATGCCTTCCTCCGGCGTGCCGATGCTGCCGCCGAGCGCGACGGCCACCAGCGGTTGCGGAAACGGCTCCGTGATGCGCGCCTCGATCGAGCCGCGTTCCCAGCGCGGCACTTCGACGTTTTCCGCGCGCACGTTCGCGAAGCCAAGCTCCCGCAGGGTCCTGAGCGCCCAGGCCACCGCGGCCCGGTCGCCGTCGGAGCCGGCGGAGCGCGGCCCGACCTCGGTCGTCAGTGAGCTGACGATATCCCAGGCATTCGTGCCTTGACGTGCCGAGTTGCGCAGCTCGGATGCCGCGGCCAGCACGTCCTCATCGAATGTCGCTGTGTCATCCGCGGCCCGTGCGGCCGGCATGCACAGCAGACAAAGCAAAATGCCCGAAGCAGCGCAGCGCATGCCCGTTCCCCGTGTCGTGCGAACCATAAAGCGGCGCATTGTAAACGAATGACGACGGGGAGGCGGAATGCAGCCGGTGCCACGCAGCGATTTCACACATAGTACAATTGCGCGTTTTGCGCGCTCGCGCAGGCAGATGGTGAGACATGGCGAAGAGAAGTCGCAGCAGGGACCGCAGCCGGCGCGCAACCATGGCCGCACGGGCCGACCGGCACGAGCTCTACGAGCTGTCGGTGCAAAGCGTCGAGGATGAGGTCGAATTCCTCGAGGAAACCTATGTCGCGGTGCGCGGGCGCAAGCCGAGAGTGCTGCGCGAAGATTTCTGCGGCACGGCGGGCGCGGCCTGCCAGTGGGTCAAGGTGAACCGCCTGCACCGTGCCATCGGCGTGGATATCGATGCGGGCGTGCTGGAATGGGGGCGCCGGCGGCACGTCGCGAAGCTGGCCGAGGGAGAACGCCGGCGCATTCAACTGTTGCGTGACAATGTCCTCACCGTACGTGCGGAACGCGCCGATATCGTCGTGGCGCTCAACTTCAGCTACTGGGTTTTCAAAACGCGCGACGATCTGCGCCGCTATTTCAGCGCCGTGCGGCACGGCCTTGCCGATGACGGCCTGCTCATCCTCGATGCGTTCGGCGGTTCGGACGCATACAACGAATGCGAGGAGAAAACGCGGTACGAGCGATTCACCTATGTCTGGGACCAGGCAAGCTACGATCCTGTCAGCAGCCACTTCATTTGCCACATCCACTTCACCTTCCCCGACGGTTCCCGGATCGAGCGCGCCTTCAGCTACGACTGGCGGCTATGGACTCTGCCCGAGATCCGCGAGGTGCTCGGGGAAGCCGGTTTCCGGCGCTCCACGGTCTACTGGCAGGGCGAGGACGAAGACGGCGACGCGAGCGGCGAATTCACGCCCGTCGAGCGCGGCGAAGCGGATCCGGCCTGGATAGCGTATATCGTCGCCGAACGCTGAGCGATTCACGGCAGGACAGGACCGAGTATCGCCCGGGGGGCTGGCTTTCGTATAATGCCGGTAAAGAGATTCCGCACGCTCGAGAACCAAGCCAAGGCCCGCCATCCCAAATGGGCAAGGACATCGAACTCGCCATCCTGTTCGCCGACGTCGTCGGCAGCACCAGCCTGTACGAGCTCATGGGCGAGCTGAAGGCGCGCGATACGGTCGCCCATTGCATCGACGTGATGAAAGACGCGACCGAAAGACAGCACGGCACGGTGATCAAGACGATGGGCGACGAGGTCATGGCGACCTTTCCCACCGCCGACTCCGCGCTCGGCGCCGCCTGCGAGATGCAGCAAACGATATCGAGCGATCCGAGCCTGTCGACCGGCGTGAATCCGGTGTCCATCCGCATCGGCTGTCATTTCGGCGCGGTCGTGCTGGAGAATCGCGACGTGTTCGGCTCGGCGGTGCATACCGCCAATCGCATGACCAGCCAGGCGAAGGCCAAGCAGATCATCACCACTTCGCCGATGGTCGAGCGGCTGTCGGAGGATTGGCGATCGTCGGTGCGTCAGATCGACGTCGCCACGGTCCGCGGCCGCAGCGACGAGGTCGCGTTATACGAGGTCGTCTGGCAGCCTGACGAGGCGACCAGCATGGTGCCGACGATTCAATGGGAAGCCGCTTCGCGCGCCAGGATCGGGCGCCTGAGCCTGCGCTTTCACGGCCGCGAAGTCATCGTCGACGAAGAGCATCCGAACGTCTCCATGGGCCGCGCGGAGGACAACGACCTGGTGGTCAAGGGCAATCTCATCTCGCGCCTGCACGCGCGCATCGAAGTCAATCGCAACAAGTTCCTGCTCGTCGACCAGAGCACGAACGGAACCTTCGTGCAGACGCGGCGCGGCGAGGAGCTGTTCGTGCGCCGCGACAGCATGCAGTTGAGCGGCGACGGCGTGATCGGCCTCGGGCGTCTCGAGCAGCCCGGATCGAATCTCGCCATCCATTTCAACCACGAGGTGTAGCGCCGAATTCATTCGGCCGACCGATCGTTCGGCCATCCAGGGCGGTCAGCCGGCCAGCGCCTCCCGCACGGCCTGGTGCTCTTCCTTGAGCTGCTCCGGCAACCGTTCGCCGTAAGTCGCCAGATACTCGCCGACCGCTTTCATCTCATCGCGCCACTGACCGGTATCCACGTGGAGCAGGGATTCGAGCGTGCCGCCGCTGATCTCGAGCCCATGCGTATCGATGTCCTCGGGATGCGGCAACAGACCGATGGGCGTCGAACGGGCACCGACCCGCCCTTCGCAGCGATCGATGATCCAGCGCAGCACGCGCAGGTTCTCGCCGAAGCCGGGCCAGAGAAACCGCCCGTCGGCGTCCTGGCGGAACCAGTTGACGTGGTAGATGCCCGGCAGATCGTCCGCGCGATCCTCGAACGACAACCAGTGCGACCAGTAGTCGGCGAAGTTGTAGCCACAGAACGGCTTCATGGCCATCGGGTCGCGGCGCACCACGCCAACCTCGCCGGTCGCCGCGGCCGTGGTCTCGGATGCCACGCTCGCGCCGACCAGCACGCCGTGCGCCCAGGCCTTCGCCTGATAGACGAGCGGCGCGACCTCGCGCCGGCGGCCGCCGAACACGATGGCGGAAAGCGGCACGCCGTCCGGATGATCGGCGAGCGTCGAGTAGCTCGGGTTCTGCCGGGCGTCGACCGTGAAGCGTGAATTCGGATGCGCAGCCGGCCCGTTGGCAGCCTCGTACGGCTGTCCTTTCCAGTCGATGACCGGCTCGCCGACGCGCTTGCCTTCCCACCACGGCTCGTTGTCGGCCGTGAGACCCACGTTGGTGAAGATCGCATCGTGGCGGATCATGTCGTTGGCGTTGCGATTGGTCTTCGCATTGGTGCCCGGCACGACCCCGAAGTAACCCGCTTCCGGATTGATGGCGCGCAATCGTCCGTCCCTGCCGACGTGCAGCCAGGCGATATCGTCGCCGAGCGTCCAGATCCTCCAGCCGGCGAGCGATTCGGGCGGAATCAGCATGGCGAGGTTGGTCTTGCCGCAGGCTGACGGGAACGCGCAGGCCAGGTAATGAGTCTCGCCGGCCGGGCTCTCCACGCCGACGATGAGCATGTGCTCGGCCAGCCAGCCCTCGTCGCGCGCCTGCCAGCTCGCGATGCGCAGCGCATGGCATTTCTTGCCGAGCAGGGCGTTGCCGCCGTAGCCCGAGCCGAAGCTCTTGATCGTGAGCTCCTCGGGGAAGTGCATGATGAAGCGGCGTTCCGGATCCAGCTCGCCGATCGAATGCAGCCCCTTGACGAACCGGCCTTCGCGCTCGATCCGCTCGAGCGCCTCCCGGCCCATGCGCGTCATGAGCTTCATGTTGGCGACGACGTAGGGGCTGTCGGTGATCTCCACGCCGCAACGGGCGAAAGGCGAGTCGATCGGTCCCATGCAGTAGGGTATGACGTACATCGTGCGGCCCTGCATGCAGCCGTCGAAGAGCGCGTCGAGCTTGCGGTGCGCATCCGCCGGCGCCATCCAGTGATTGTTCGGGCCGGCATCCTTCTCCTGCGGCGTGCAGACGAAGGTCAGGTGCTCAACGCGCGCGACGTCGGAAGGGTCGGAGCGGTGCAGATAACAGTTGGGATTGGTGTCCTGGTTGAGCGGGATCAGATCGCCGGTCTCGAGCATGAGCGCGACCAGGTCCTGATACTCCTTCTGCGATCCGTCGCACCAGTGAACGTCTTTCGGCCGCGTCAGGCGGGCCACTTCGTCAACCCACTCGTGCAGGTCCCTGTTCTGGGAGGTCATTGCAGGCTCTCGTTCGTGCATTGACAAATTATAGAGCGCTTGGCGATTCGGTGCCGGGAAGCGAAATCATCGGGCCAGTCGCAGCCAGTTTTCTCGGGGAAGCTCCGCGATCCGGGCAAACTCCCGCTCGTTGTCGGTGACGATGGTTCTGCGTAAGGCAACGGCCTGCGCGGCGATGAGCAGGTCATTGCCGCCGATCGGTCGGCCCGACCTTTCCAGGCGGGCGCGGAGCAAACCATAGGCCGCGTCGGCCGGCGAGTCGAAGGGCAGAACGTCGAGTGCGCCGAGAATCGCATCGAGCTGAGCCGTGAGCCGTGGCGATGCCCTTTTCGTTGCGCCATATCGGAGTTCCGCCGCGACGATTATGCTGGTGCAGATCTGCGACTCGCCGACCTCGCGTATACGGTGCGCTACATGGCCCTGCGGGTTGCGAACGAGGTCTGAGACGATGTTCGTGTCGAGAAGATAGGGCATCAGAACTCGACGGGTTCGGCTGGCCGGTCAGCGATCGGCGGGAATTCCTCTTTCAGGGGCTCGAGGCCTGACAGCACCGCCAGGAGGGATTTCGGCTGGACGGGCTCGATAATCAGCCGGTCGCCTTCCTTGCGCATGATGGCGTCTTCACCCGGAAGCTCAAACTCGCGCGGTATCCGAACCGCCTGATTACGGCCGTTCCTGAAAAGCTTGACGTGCCGTTCCGGGGTCATGGGTCACCTCCATTGAGCATATGCCAAAGCATATGCCAGATCGGGTGCCCTGTCTATCGCGGCAGGGCCGCACGGCGGCCAACCAGGTCAGGCTGCCCGAATGACATGGCGGCCGGCACCTTCCGTGGCCTGCTGGTGGAGGGAGTGATCGGCATCCAGAAGCGCGATGAGCACGTTGATGTCGAGCAGCGCCCGCATCAGTACGCGTCGTCTTCACGCAGCCGGTCGATGATCTCGTTCGTTACCAAGCCGCCACGCTTTCGCAGGGCCTGAACCCGTATAGCGCTTTGTCGAACGCTATGACCTGGCCGCTCGCATCCGGACCTGTCGACAGCGCTCGGCCAGGGGGCGTGAATCCGGCGACAGGGCTGCATTTGGGGAATCACGCAACGGCAAAAACCCGTTAGGATGGACCGGTTTCAGTTCCCAAGGTGCCGATCGTGCCCGACTATGCAGCGCTCTTTGACACGGAAGGCCCGCTCGCCGCATCCGTAGCGGACTACGCCCCGCGGAGCGAGCAGATCGCGATGAGCGAAGCGGTCGCGCAGGCGCTCGCGGATTGCTCGACGCTGGTCGTCGAGGCGGGCACCGGTACGGGCAAGACCTTCGCGTATCTCGTGCCCGCGCTCCTCTCCGGACAGCGCGTCATCATATCGACCGGCACGAAGGCGCTGCAGGACCAGCTCTACCGGCGCGATCTGCCGATGGTGACCGCCGCGCTCGGCGCGCCGGCGCGCGTCGCCCTGCTCAAGGGCCGCGCCAATTATCTGTGCCGCCACAGGTTGAATCTGGCCGGCGAATCGGCCACGCGTCCGCCGCTCGCCCGCGATCTCGCCCGCATTCGGGTGTGGGCCGCACAGACGAGGAGCGGCGATATCGCCGGCGTGACCGATCTGCCCGAGGGATCGCCGGTATGGCCGCAGGTCACCTCGACGATCGATAACTGTCTCGGTCAGGACTGCCCCGAATATGCGCGCTGCCACGTCGTGCAGGCCCGCCGCGAAGCCATGGCGGCGGACATCGTCATCGTCAATCATCATCTGCTGCTCGCCGATCTCATGCTCAAGGACGAAGGCTTCGGCGAATTGCTGCCGGGTGCTGATGCGGTCATCGTCGACGAGGCACATCAGCTCGCCGATACCGCGGCGCAGTTCTTCGGCATCGCGCTCGGCAGCCGGCAGCTCACGAGTCTCGCAGAGGACACGCTGGCCGAGGTGCTGCGCGCCGGGCAGGACCTGCGCGCGTTCGGCTCCACCGCCGACGCCCTGGTCAAAGCCACGCGCGACGTCCGGCTGACATTGGGGTCCGCGTCAGGACGGATCGACTGGAAGGACTTGCCCGCGGACTCTGATGCGGAGCTCGGGCGACTTCTCACGGCGCTCGAGGCAAGCGCCGAAAAGCTCGGCGGTGTCGCGGAACAGACCGCGGGGCTCGAGCATTGCCGCAGTCGCGCCGCGCAACTGGGTGAGCGCCTCGGGTATCTGCTCGAAGAAAGCGGATCGGGCGCCGTGCGCTGGGCCGAGATCACGCAACGCGGCTTCACCCTGCGCCTGACGCCGGTCGACATCGCCGAGGATCTCGCCGGCTGCATGAGTGCCCGCCCGGCTGCGTGGATCTTCACGTCGGCGACGCTGGCCGTGGGCGACGATTTTTCGCATTTCTGCGCGGGACTCGGGCTGTCGGAGCCGCGCACGCTGCGCCTCGACAGCCCATTCCCGTTTCGCGAGCACGCCTTGTTGTACCTGCCGAAAGACCTGCCTCAGCCCGCGGCGCCCGATTACACGGAACGGGTCATCGACGCTGCATTGCCCGTGCTGGAAGCGAGCGGCGGCAGCGCGTTTCTGCTCTTTACGAGTCATCGCGCACTCAGGCGCGGCGCCGCCGTCATGCGCGAGCGCCTCGGCGAGCCGCTTCCGTTTCCGCTGCTGGTGCAGGGCGACGCGCCGCGCGACGAGCTGCTGCGTCGGTTCCGCGAAGCGGGCAATGCGGTTTTGCTCGGCACCAGCAGCTTCTGGGAAGGTGTCGACGTGCGCGGCGATGCGTTGCGCGTCGTGGTCATCGACAAGCTGCCATTCGCCCCGCCGGACGACCCGCTGCTGCGCGCGCGTCTCGAAGCCGTTCGAAACCGCGGCGGCAGCCCGTTCCTCGAAGAGCAGCTCCCGCAGGCGGCAATTGCGCTCAAGCAAGGGGTCGGCCGCCTGATCCGCGATGCGAGCGATACCGGCGTCGTAGTACTCTGCGATCCGCGCCTGACGAGTAAAGGTTACGGTCGCGTGCTGCTCGCCAGCCTGCCGGCCATGGCGCGCACGCGCAGGCTCGAGGAGGTCACCGGATTCCTGCGGCGTAACGGACGCGTGGCGGCATGAAACTGCTCGCCGTCGACACGGCGACGGATGCCTGCTCGGTCGCGATTCTCGCGGGCGACGAAATTTTCGAGCGTTCCACGCTGGCGCCGCGCGAGCACGCGCGCCTGATCCTGCCGATGGTCGACGAGTTGCTGGCGGTCGCGGCCGTCAAGTTGCACGGCCTCGATGCGCTGGCGTTCGGCCGCGGGCCGGGCGCCTTCACCGGCGTGCGCATGGCCGCCGGAATCGTGCAGGGTCTCGCGCTCGGCGCCGGGCTGCCGGTTATCGGTATCTCGGATCTCGCCGCGCTCGCGCAAGGCGCGATGCGACGCCGTGACTGGCCAGCCGTGCTGGCCGCGCTGGATGCTCGCATGGGCGAGGTGTACTGGGGCGCGTTCTGGCGCGGCGCCGACGGCCTGGCCTATCCTGCGGGAACCGAGATGGTCGTGGCGCCGCAGGATGTGACCGCACCGCCGGGCGACTGGCGGGGCGCCGGACCCGCCTGGTCCGTTTATGGATCCGCACTCTCCGCCGCCGTCATTCCCGATCAGCAAGGCGAGATCGAATACGAAGCCGATTGCCTGCCGCATGCGGCCGACGTGGCCCGACTTGCCGCGCGCGAATTCGAGCGCGGTGTCCGGCCCTCGGCCGAAGAGGCATTGCCCGTGTATCTGCGGGATCGAGTCGCAAGCCGCTCGCCGGGCTTGTAACCGAACTGTCATACTTCCCTGCTGCAATAGGCGCGCCGTCACGGACAGGAAATGAGCGCGAAACGCATACTGATCGTCGAGGACGAGGAGCCGATCCGGGAGATGATCGCCTTCGGCTTGCGCCGTGCCGGCTTCGAGATCGCGGAGGCGGCCGACTTCAGGTCGGCGCGCGCGAGCGTCGCCGACTCCCGGCCCGATCTCATGCTCGTGGACTGGATGCTGCCGGACCTGAGCGGGCTCGAGCTGACCCGTGCCCTGAAGCGCGACGAGAGCACGCGTAACGTGCCGGTCATCATGTTGACGGCGCGCTCGGAGGAGGGCGACAAGATCGCCGGCCTGAACAGCGGCGCCGACGACTACATTACCAAGCCGTTCTCGCCGCGCGAATTGCTCGCACGGATCCAGGCCGTTTTGCGCCGTGCCTCGCCCTCCGCCGGCGAGGAGGTTCTGAAGGCGGGTAACCTCGCGCTCGACACGGCGGGCCACCGTGTCAGCATCGGCGATGAGACGGTCAAGCTCGGCCCGACCGAATACCGGTTGCTGCGCTTTTTCATGTCGCATCCCGAGCGCGTTTTTGCCCGCGGCCAGCTTCTCGATCGCAACTGGGGCGGCAACGTCTACGTCGAGGAGCGCACGGTCGACGTGCACATCCGTCGTCTGCGCAAGGCCCTGGCGCCTTACGGTTGCGATCGCCTCATTCAGACGGTGCGCGGGGCCGGCTACCGCTTCTCCACGCGCGGGAGCTAACCGATTTCGGGCATGCTGGCGGCCTGGTCGTACGCAGCCCTGCGCGTGGCCGGGCTGATCATTGTTGCGCTCATCGGGGGCTGGTTGTTCGGGCGGCCGGCCGTCTGGCTCCTCGTTCTGGCGCTCGGCTATCTCGCCTGGCAACTCGTCAACCTGCACCGGCTCGAGCGTTGGCTCGCCGTGCGCAATCCGCGCGGCCGGATCGAAGCGCTCGGCAAGTGGAGCGATGTCGTCGGTCATGTGGGGCGCCTGCAGCGCCGCAGTCGCCTGCGCAAGCGGAGGCTGTCGGAGTTGCTGCGGGAGTTTCGCCATTCGACCGACGCGCTGCCCGACGGCGCCATTCTGCTCGACAGCCGCCGCGAGATCCTCTGGTGCAACGAGGCGGCCGCGCGTCTGCTGGGCTTGCGCGCGCATGCCGACCGCGGGCAGCGCATCGACAACCTGATCCGCCATCCGGATTTCGTCGCCCATCTCGACGAGGCGGACGAGCGGAACGGCCGATCGTCGCTGACACTGGCCTCGCCGCCCGACGAGAGCGTGCTGCTGTCGGTGCAGACGATTCCCTATGGAGAGGGTCAGAAGCTCGTGCTGGTCCGGGATATCACCTATCAGTCAAAGCTCGAGCAGGTGCGCCGGGACTTCGTCGCGAATGCCTCGCATGAGCTGAAATCGCCGCTCACGGTCATCAGCGGCTACCTGGACGATCTCGTCGACGACCAGACGATGCACGCCGTCTGGGGCGGCCCCCTGAAGGAAATGCGGCGCCAGGCGCAGCGTATGCAGGCGATCATCGACGATCTGCTCGAGCTGTCGCGGCTCGAAGCGCCGGGCGGCGAGGGCGAGCAATACGAGATCGACGTGGCCGGATTGCTCGCCTTGCTCCGCAAGGAGACCCTGGCGCTGGAACGGCGGCCGCGCGACATCGTGCTGACCGTCGACACCGAGGCCCGCCTGCTGGGTCGCGAGCCGGAAATCCACTCCGCGTTCTCGAATCTGCTCGCGAATGCCGTCAAGTTCACGCCCGACGAAGGGCGAATCGAGATGCGCTGGAGCGCGGACGCGGACGGCGCGCGCTTCTCGGTCGTCGACACCGGCATAGGCATCGCGCCCGAGGTGATCCCGCGCCTGACGGAGCGTTTCTACCGTCCGGAAAGTGAGAAGGCGCGGCGCGAAAGCGGCACGGGACTAGGTCTCGCGATCGTCAAGCATGCGCTGCAGAAGCACGACGCCACGCTGGAGATAGAAAGCGAGCCCGGCCGCGGCAGCACGTTCACCTGCCGCTTCCCGCCGCACCGGGTTTCCGGCAATTTCGATGGAGAGCGGTGAAGAGGCGGCTTCACGGCTCATGATCGTGGTGGCAGGCAACCGCGCGACGAAAAGCAAAGCGGCGATAGACCGCGCCGGCGCGGTTGGCCGGAATGCGCTTGCCCCGGGCCCCGATCCGGGGCGCGAGGCGCGTTTTCGGCATCTTCCGCTTGTCATGGAACTGCAATGCCGATGTCATATTTACGCAACGGACATTACCTAGACTTCGCACTGTCAACATTCGGGGACAGAAGCGAGTTCAGCATGAAAACTACGGTTGTGTCGGCAATTGTCACTGCGCTTGTGATGGGATTGTGTCTGGTCTGCAACACCGCACGGGCCGCGGAGGTGACCGCCGAAGTCGGCGGCCGCCTGCACGTGGACGGTGCGCTGTATGACGAGGATGTCAGCGAGCTGGCGAGCGGCACCGAATTTCGCCGCGCGCGCATCTTCGTGGAAGGCGCGCTCGACGAGGATTGGGGCTACAAGCTCGAGTACGACTTTGCCGATGAGGCGCTCAAGGACGCATTCGTGGAGTACGGCGGCCTGCCGGCAGGCACTGTTCAGCTCGGACATTTCAAGCAGGCGTTCAGCCTCGAGGAGCTGACGAGCTCGAGATACATCACGTTCATGGAGCGGGCCCTGCCCAACGTGTTCGTGCCGAGCCGGCGCATCGGCGCAGGCTACGAGAACTATGCGCGGCCGTTCGGCTTCGCCGCCGGCGTATTCGGCGGCACCACCGAAGACAGCAACGAGGACGAAGGTGCCGGCGCTGCCGGCCGTGTCGTGTTCGCGCCCGAGCTGAACGAGGGCATGCTGCTGCACCTCGGTCTTGCGGCCACCTGGATGGAGCCCGAAACGACCGACCCGCTCAACGACAGCTTCGAAATCCGCCAGCGCCCGGAGTCTCACGTCACCGACACGCGCCTGGTCGACACCGGCGTGCTCGACGACGCTTCGAACATGCAGAATTACGGTCTCGAGGCGGCCTGGAACCTCGGTTCGTTGTCTTTCCAGGGCGAGTACATGATGTCGTCCGTCGAAACCGATGCCGGCGACTTCGACTTCGACGGCTGGTATGCGTATGGCAGTTGGTTCCCGGGCGGTCAGACACGTCCTTACAAGGACGGCGCGTTCCAGAGGGTCGAGGCGAACGGCGCCTGGGAGCTGGCGCTGCGCTTCAGCAGCCTCGACCTGGACGATGGCATCGTGCAGGGCGGCACGGAGGACGACATCACGCTCGGCGTGAATTATTATGTGAACCCATACCTCCGCTTCATGTTCAATTACGTGCAGGCGGACGTCGAGGGCGGCATCAACGGCGACGAGGAGCCGGATATCTATCAGTTTCGGGTCTCATACGATTTTTAGGTGCACCCGAATAACGCATGGAACTCGCACATCACATCTCACGCCGCTTCGATGAGGATCTCGAAGGATTGCGTTCGAGCGTGCTCGCCATGGGCGGGCTCGCGCACGAGCAGGTGGCGGAGGCCGTCAACGCGCTGGTCAGCGGCGACAGCGAACGCGGCCTGCAGGTCGCGCACGACGACCACAAGGTCAACGACATGGAGGTCGCCATCGACGAGGAGTGCAACCGCATCCTCGCGCGCCGCTCGCCCACCGCGGGCGACCTGCGCCTCATCGTCGCGATCATCAAGACAATCACCGACCTCGAGCGCATCGGCGACGAAGCCGAGAAGATCGGATTCCTCGCCTCGCGCCTGGCCGCCATGGAACGGCCGTCGAACAATTACCGGGAAATCCGCCACCTCGGCCGGCACGTCTGCCAGATGGTCAACAATGCCCTGGACGCTTTCGCCAGGCTCGACACCTCAGCCGCCGTGGAAGTCGTCAAGGCGGACAGCGTAGTAGACGAGGAATACGAGCTGATCTCGCGCCAGGGGATCACGTTCATGATGGAGGATCCCCGCAGCATCCGGCGCATCCTCGATGTCATGTGGGCGGTGCGCGCCCTGGAGAGAGTCGGCGATCACGCCAAGAACATCTGCGAATACGTGATCTACATGGTACAGGGCCAGGATGTACGGCACACCGACCTGTCCCGCATGGAAAAGGCCGCGGCGCGCGATACGGGCAGCAGCGAAGGCTGACCGCCCCGGTTCCGCGGCATGCCGATCATCGACCAGTTCAGCCGGCGGGCGTGGAACCTGCTCGGCTTCGGCGCCTGCGCGCTGCTGGTCGCCTATGCGCTGTACACGCAGCACTTCGGGGGTCTCGAGCCCTGTCCGCTTTGCATCCTGCAACGCATCGCGATCATCGCGCTGGGCGTCGGATTTTTCGCGGCGGCGCTGCACGATCCGAAGCGTTGGGGCGCGCGCGTCTATGCTGTGTTACTGGGCGCGATCGCGCTGACCGGCGCCGGCATTGCGGCATGGCACGTCAGGCTGCAGAACCTGCCGGCCGGTGAGACGCCGTCCTGCGGCCCCGGCCTCGACTACATGCTCGAGGTCTTCCCGCTCGTCGAAACCTTGAAAATGGTATTCACGGCCTCCGGCGAATGCGCGAACGTGGACTGGTCCTTCCTCGGCCTGAGCATGCCGGCATGGGTAGTGATCTGGGCCGCGCTGCTCGGCGCGGTCGGCTTCGTCGCGAACTGGAAACGGGCACATTCCTGATTTCGCGCGGCGAAATCAGGAGCTTCCCCCGATGAGCAGCTTCTCCATGATCCGCACGTAGGTTTGCGACAGGCGCCCGAGGTCGGCGATGTCGACGTGCTCGTCGACGGCATGGATCGTCGCATTGCTCAGCCCGAGCTCGACGACCTCGGCGCCGGCCGGCGCGATGAAGCGGCCGTCCGACGTGCCGCCGCCTGTCGAGAATTCGGGCGTGAGATCGAGGATCTCGGCGACGGCTTCGCGCACGGCTTGCCGAAGCCGGCCGCCGCGAGTCAGAAACGGTTCGCCCGACAGCTCCCAGCTCAGCTCGTAATCCAGGCCATGGCGATGGAGAAGCTGCTCGACCCGCTCGCGCAATTCCCCGGCGGTCAGTGCCGGCGAGAAGCGAAAGTTGAAGTCGGCCGAGAGCACGCCGGGAATGACGTTCAGCGCCCCCGTGCCGGCGGCCAGATTGGAGACCTGCAGGCTCGTCGCAGGAAATTCGGCCGTGCCGTGATCCCAGCTCTCGTCCGTGAGCGCGGCCAGCGCGGGTGCGAAACGGTGAACGGGATTGACCGCGGCGTCCGGAAAGGCGACGTGTCCCTGCCGGCCGCGCACCGTCAGGTGTCCATTCAGCGAGCCCCGGCGGCCGATGCGCACCGTATCGCCGAGTCGCGCGCAACTGGAAGGTTCGCCGAGCACGCACCAGTCGATCGTTTCGCCGCGTGCCGTCAACGATTCGATAACGCGCCGCGTGCCGTCGCGAGCCGGGCCCTCCTCGTCGCTGGTCAGCAGCACGGCCAACGAGCCCGAGTGACCGGCATGGCGTCGGATGAATGTCTCGCATGCCACGATCATCGCCGCGATACCGCCCTTCATGTCGGCGGCGCCGCGACCGTAGAGACGACCGTCGCGCTCGACGGGTTCGAACGGGCCGCTCGTCCAGCTTTCGACCGGCCCGCCCGGCACGACGTCCGTATGCCCTGCGAAGCACAGCAGCGGCCGCGCGTTGCCGCGGCGTGCCCAGAGATTATCGACGGCGCCGAAACGCAGGGATTCGCACGCGAACCCGAGCGGCTCGAGACGTTCCCGTACGAGCTTCTGGCAGCCGGCGTCATCGGGGGTCAGCGAGACCCGTTCGATCAGGCGCCGCGCAAGCGCGAGGGCGGCGGCGATGAATTCGTGATCGGTCATGTCCACCCGCTGGTGTAACAAATCAAGTTAACAAGTTAATGCAACTATTTATTTTTTATACATTTATAAGGCCGAGAAATGCCCGAACCGGTGCTTTACCCGCCTTGCGCGTGACATATTTCCTTAACACGAGTCCGGTATAAATCCCGTCATGCGAAAGGCAATGGATCAGCAACCGGAGGAAGCAAAAGTGACCAAGAGAAGCACAGTCTTTGTCGCACTGGCAACCATCGCGGCGGGCTCTGCGCTCGCGCAGGGAGCGCGCGACCATATCAACATCGTCGGCTCATCGACGGTGTGGCCGTTCACGACGGTCGTTGCGGAGCAGTTCGGCAGGACCACGCAGTTCAAGACGCCGAAGGTCGAATCGACCGGCACCGGCGGTGGCTTCAAGGCGTTCTGCAATGGTGTCGGCGTGCGCCATCCCGACATCACGAATGCCTCACGGGCAATCAAGGAATCCGAAATCGAGCAATGCCGCCGGAACGGCGTCGACGGCATCGTGGAGGTCAAGATAGGTTACGACGGCATCGTCATCGCCAGATCGAACGAGGCGCCGCAGCTCGATCTGTCATTGAAGGATCTGTATCTCGCGCTCGCGAAGGACGTGCCTGCGCCGGACGGCGGTGAGCAGCTCGTGCCCAACCCCTACACGACCTGGAAAGAGGTCAACCCGGATCTCCCCGCCACGGACATCGAAGTGCTGGGCCCACCGCCGACCTCCGGCACGCGCGACGCGTTCGTCGAGCTGGCGATGGAAGGCGGTTGCAGCGAGTTCGACTGGATCGCAGCGCTCAAGGACTCCGACAGCGATCGCTACGAGGCGGTCTGTCACACGCTGCGCGAGGACGGCGCATTCGTGGAGGCCGGCGAAAACGACAACGTGATCGTGCAGAAGCTCGCGGTCAATGCCGATGCGCTCGGGGTGTTCGGCTTCAGCTTCCTCGACCAGAACACCGACGTCGTGCGAGGCTCTGCCATCGGCGGCGTCGATCCGACCTTCGAGGCCATCGCGGATGGCGAGTACCCGATCTCGCGGCCGCTGTTCATTTACGTGAAGAAAGCGCACGTCGGCCGCGTGCCGGGCATGGAGGAGTTTCTCGCCGAGTTCACCAGCGAGCGGGCCTGGGGCGAGGACGGTTACCTGGCTGAAAAAGGCCTGATTCCCCTGCCGGAAGACGAGCGCGAGGAAATGTTCGCGCGCGTCCAGTCGCTCACCGAATTAAAGGTAGCGCGGGAATAGTGCGCTGCAGACCTCCACCATAGCGCTCATTCTGCTTGCCATGACAGCGGCGAGCTTCGAGCTCGGCCGCCGGCGATCGCGCAGCCTCGTGCAGCACGCCGGGGGCATCAAGCGCCTGCATTCTCTGCCGCGCTATCACGGCTTTCTGACCGCTCTGTGGTGCGGAGTGCCCGCGCTGGCCGTGCTGGCGCTGTGGGTTTTCCTGGAACCCGTCATCATCACCCGGCTCGTGGTCGCCGATCTCCCGCAGGAAATTCGCGAGCTGCCGGCTTCCCGGCTGAGCCTGGTGCTGAACGACATCCGCAATGTCGTGAGCGGCAACACGACCTGGGGATACGAGCCCGAGATCGCCGCGGCGGCGGAGCACTACCGCAGTCTTCAGCGCATCGGGTCGGCCGCGCTGCTGGTCGTCGTACTGTCGCTCCTTCTGGCTGGCACTACCGCAGCCTGGCGTCAAATCGCCCCGGACCTGCGCGCGCGCAATCGCGTCGAGACCGCGGCGAAAGGCTTTCTGATCCTCTGCTCGACGGTCGCCATCTTCACGACGCTCGGCATCGTGCTGTCGGTGCTTTTCGAAGCCCTGCGTTTCTTTCAGGCCGTGCCCGTCACGGATTTCCTGTTCGGCCTCCACTGGAGCCCGCAGACCGCGCTGCGCGCCGATCAGGTGGGCTCGTCCGGCGCATTCGGCGCCGTGCCGCTGTTCGCCGGGACGATGCTGATATCCGTCATCGCGATGCTGGTCGCGGTTCCGGTCGGCCTGTTCTCGGCGATATTTCTTTCCGAGTACGCACACCCGCGCTTCCGGAGCTTCGCCAAGCCGCTGCTCGAGGTGCTGGCCGGCATTCCGACGGTGGTCTACGGATTCTTCGCCGCGCTGACAGTCGCGCCGCTGCTGCGCGATACCGGCACGGTGCTCGGGCTCGATGTCGCCTCCGAAAGCGCGCTGGCCGCCGGGCTCGTCATGGGCATCATGATCATCCCGTTCGTCTCCTCGCTGTCCGACGATGTGCTGACGGCCGTACCAGGCGCCTTGCGCGACGGATCGCTGGGTCTCGGCGCGACGCGCTCGGAGACCATTCGCAAGGTCGTGCTGCCCGCCGCATTGCCCGGCGTCGTCGGCGGCATTCTGCTGGCGGTCTCGCGCGCGATCGGCGAAACCATGATCGTGGTCATGGCGGCCGGCCTCGCCGCCAACCTGACCGCCAATCCGCTGGAGGCTGTGACCACGGTGACGGTGCAGATCGTCACGCTGCTGGTCGGCGACCAGGAATTCAACAGCCCGAAGACGCTCGCCGCCTTTGCGCTCGGCCTGGTGCTCTTCGTAGTGACGCTGCTGCTGAACATTCTTGCCCTGCATATCGTGCGCCGCTACCGCGAGCAGTATGAATAAGCCGACGAAGCGCCGACCGACCGCGGAAATCGTGCAGGCCGGACTGCGACGCCGTTACGCCGCCGAGCGGCGTTTCCGGTTCTATGGGCTCGCGGCCGTCCTCGTCGGCCTGCTGTTCCTGTCGACGCTCCTGGTCAGCATCGTAGGTCAGGGTTGGCCGGCGTTTCAGCAGACGCAGATTCGCCTCGACATTCATTTCGATCCGGAGCAGATCGCGCCGCCCGGGACGGTCGATCCGGACCAGCTCGGCCGCGGCAACTACGCAGCCTTGTACAAGGCCGCGCTGCGCGAGCTGTTTCCGGAAGTCGGGGAACGCCGCGAGCAGAGCGCGCTATACGGGCTCATGAGCTCCGGTGCGGGTTACGAGCTGCGCGCGCGCGTGCTCGGTGATCCGTCATTGATCGGCCAGACGCGCAGCCTGTGGCTGACGGCCGATGACGAGGTCGATCTGTTCGTCAAGCAATGGAGTGACGAGGCGGGCGGTGCGGAGCGCCTGAGCGAGCAGGAAATCGGCTGGCTCGAACGTCTCGATGATGCGGGAAGGGTCGAGACGCGCTTCAATGCGCGGTTCTTCACATCAGGCGACTCGCGCGAACCGGAGCTGGCCGGCATCCGGGGCGCGGTCGTCGGCTCGTTCTTCATGCTCTCGGTGACCCTGCTCGTCTCGTTCCCGATCGGCGTGGCCACGGCCGTGTACCTCGAGGAATTCGCGCCGCGCAACCGCTGGATCGATCTGATCGAGGTCAACATCAACAATCTGGCCGCCGTGCCGTCGATCGTGTTCGGCCTGCTCGGCCTGGCCGTGTTCATCAATTTCTTCGGCCTGCCGCGCTCGGCGCCGCTGGTCGGCGGGCTGGTGCTGAGCCTCATGACCCTGCCGACGATCATCATCGCCAGCCGGGCAGCCATTACCGCGGTGCCGCCTTCGATTCGCGAAGCCGCGCTCGGCATGGGTGCCTCGCGCATGCAGATGGTCACGCAGCACGTGCTGCCGCTCGCGATGCCGGGTATGCTGACCGGCACGATCCTCGGCATGGCGCATGCGCTCGGCGAAACCGCGCCGCTGCTGATGATCGGCATGGTCGCGTTCATCGTCGACATCCCGGACGGCTTCGGCGGTCCTGCCACAGCGCTGCCGGTGCAGATCTTTCTGTGGGCCGACAGCCCGGAGCGCGCCTTCGTGGCGAAGACGTCGGCGGCGATCATGGTGCTGCTCGGATTTCTGCTGACCATGAACGCGGCGGCTCTGCTGTTGCGCAGGCGGTTCGAGAAACGCAGGAGCTGAGCGCTTGAATGCGATGAATTTTCAAGTGATGGATGCGGTCGCCGAGTCGTCGGTAATCGAACGCACGAAGGAACGCAGGCCTTTGCTCGAAGCACGCGAGAAGCTCGACGAGTCGACCCGCCCACCCTCGAAGACGGTGGGCGTCTCGACCGTTGCCGATCCGGTGATGACGGCCCGTCATGTCAATGTGTTGTACGGCGACAAGCCAGCCGTCACGGACGTGAGCCTGGATATCGCGCGCAACGAAGTCTTCGCCATGATCGGCCCGTCCGGTTGCGGCAAGTCGACGTTCATCCGCTGTCTGAACCGCATGAACGACACCATCGAGTCGGCGCGCGTCGAGGGCACGATCACCCTCGACGGGCAGGATATCTACGACCGGCGGCAGGACGTCGTCGCGCTGCGGGCGCGCGTCGGCATGGTGTTCCAGAAGCCCAATCCGTTTCCGAAATCGATCTACGACAACGTCGCCTACGGCCCGCGCATCCACGGGCTGGCTGAGGATCGCATCGAGCTCGACGAGATCGTGCAGACGAGTCTCGAAAATGCCGGACTCTGGGACGAGGTCAAGGATCGCCTCAAGCAGCCGGGCACCAGCCTGTCAGGCGGCCAGCAGCAGCGTTTGTGCATTGCGCGCGCTATGGCGGTCAGCCCGGAAGTCATCCTCATGGACGAGCCGTGCTCGGCGCTCGACCCGATCGCCACCGCGCGCATCGAGGATCTCATGGACGAGCTGCGCCAGAACTACGCGATCGTGATCGTCACGCACTCTTTGCAACAGGCCGCCCGCGTGTCCGAACGCACCGCTTATTTCCACCTCGGGCATCTGGTCGAGGTCGGCGACACCGACCGCATCTTCACCAACCCGCGCCATAAGCTGACCGAGGACTACATCACCGGGCGGTTCGGCTGACCGGGCGCCGGTCGTTGCAGGGCGGGCTTCAGGCCGCCGTCTTCAGGCGCCCCGGCACGGTTGGCCGAATGAATTCGGCCCTACATCCGCAACAGCTCGTTGACCCCGACCTTGGCGCGCGTTTTCGCGTCGACGCGCTTGACGATCACGGCACAGGCCAAGCTGTACTTGCCGTCTTTCGCCGGCAGGCTGCCGGGCACGACGACGGCGCCGGCCGGCACGCGCCCGTACGAGACTTCGTCGCGCTCGCGGTCGTAGATGCGTGTGCTCTGGCCGATGAAGACGCCCATCGAGATGACGGCGCCCGTTTCCACGACGATGCCCTCGACGATTTCCGAGCGCGCGCCGATGAAGCAGTCGTCCTCGACGACAGTCGGGCGCGCCTGGAGCGGCTCGAGCACGCCGCCGATGCCCGCGCCGCCGGAGATGTGCACGTTCCGCCCGATCTGCGCGCACGACCCGACCGTGGCCCACGTGTCGATCATGCTGCCGCTGTCGATGCGTGCGCCGATGTTGACGTAGCAGGGCATGAGCACGACATCCGGAGCGATGTATGCGCCCTTGCGCACCACCGCATGCGGCACGACGCGCACGCCGCCGGCGCGCAGCTCGCTTTCTGAAGACTCGGCGTACTTCAACGGCACCTTGTCGTAGAACCGCAGGTCGCCGGCCTCCATCACGCGATTCGGCTCGATGCGGAAATGGAGCAGCACCGCTTTCTTGACCCACTCGTGCACGCGCCATTCGCCGTCGATTTTCTCCGCGACGCGCACTTTCCCGGAGTCCAGCATCAGCATCGCCGCGTGCACCGCATCGCGGTACTTCACATCGACGGT
>JBOIDB010000162.1:0-5127 GCA_050740235.1 Gammaproteobacteria bacterium | reverse complement strand
TGAAACCCGGCTATGCGAAGGCGATCCGCAACCTGCAGGTGATCTATCGCAATCAGGTGCCGCTCTGGCACTTTCCGATGATGAACGACGCCGGTCGCAACGCCGCCTTCGACGGGGCTATCCGCGCCTTCGTCGACGAGGATTCGCTGGTGCTCGACATCGGCACCGGCTCGGGTCTGCTGGCAATGATGGCGGCTCGCGCCGGCGCGCGACGCGTCTATACCTGCGAGATGGTGCCGCTGATCGCAGACAAGGCGCGCGAGATAATCCGTCAGAACGGGCTCGATGCCGTCGTCACGGTCATCGGCAAGAAATCGACCGATCTGATCGTCGGCGAGGATCTTCCCGAGCGCGCCGATGTGCTCATCACCGAGACTTTCGACGTCGGCCTGCTCGGCGAGGGCGCCGTGCCGATCATAGAGCATGCGCGCCGAGAGCTGGCGAAACGGCAGGCGCGTATTCTGCCGGCGGGGGCGACCGTCAGCGCGATGCTCGTCGAAAGTGAAAGCCTGATGCGCAAAGGCTCGGTCGGCGAGGCGGCCGGATTCGACCTGAGCGCGTTCGACGAATACCGGCCAGCCAGCTTCCAGCAGACCGTATCGCCGGCCGCGGACTGCCGGCGGCTGAGTGACGATTTCGAATTGTTCTCGTTCGATTTCCGCGGCGCGCCCATCGCCCCGGCCGAGCGGCGCATTCGAGTGCCCGTGATTTCGGACGGCATCTGCCACGGGGCGGTCTTCTGGTACAGCCTGCACATCGATGCCGAACACTCGATCAGCACGGCGCCCGACGCCGGCGCGTCGCACTGGAAACAAACGGTGCAGCTGTTCCTGCCCCCGGTGCCGGTGCGCAACGGCCGGACGCTTGAGCTGGTAGCCGCGCACGACCGCCTCAGCATATCGGTTCAACCGGCCAAACCCTAGCCTGAACGCCCGGGGGCCTTCTCGAAAACGCTGTAAATCCGTCCCTGGACGCTCCGGGGGCGACGTCCTGTCGCCCACGGTTTCGAGAAGGCCCCCGGGCGCTCAGGCCGGTCTGGTCAATTTTGTAGGCCGGCATAAGCCCGCCCCGGACTCCGATCCGGGGGCCGCAGGCCGTTGCCGGCGCTTCGCTGGCAGTTCGCAAAAAGTTTGAGCGTTCGAGCTCATTCCGGCATATCGAGGCCGGCGGCTTGCGCGAATGGTGCGAGGTGCCTCGCATAATGACGCCAGCGCCCGACGGAGCTTGCGTAGATAGGCCGGCGTACCTGCGCATAGCTCGCCGTGTTGACGGTGCGTCCCGATGCATGGAACGACAAACAGGCGTCGGACCAGTCGAGCCCCAGAAAATCGATGGTCCGTCGTGCCTGACCGTCGAAATCGCGCACGACGTCTTCGTATTCCAGGTCCAGCCAGGCGAGCCGGGAAACCTTGCGCCAGAAAGCCATGAGACGGTGGTAGTCCCGATAGAACGCGCCGATATGCGCGAGGTCGTAAGCGAACGCGACGCCGTTGGCGCCGGCGAAATGCTGGAAATAACAGGACACCGCCACGTCGAACGGATCGCGGACGCAATGAATGACGCGCGCGCGCGGAAACAGCCGCTCGATGAAGCCGAGATATTCGAAGTTCTCCCACATCTTGTCGGTGACGCGGGCCGCCTGCGCATCGACACGGTCGAGCGTGCCGAGATAGGCCTGCGCCAGCCGCTCGATTTCTGCGGCCGGCAGTTCCTGGCTGCCGCCGGCTCGGGGATTCTCCCCCGCGGTCTGCGCCAGCAACATGATGTCGCCGAGCTCGCCGGCGCCCGCGACGGATGGATGGGCAGCGACGATCTGCTCGATCAGCGAGGTGCCCGAGCGGGGCATGCCGACGATGAATACGGGACGGTGAGAGTCGCTGCCTCCACCGACCGGAGGCGCCGCGCGCAGGTGCTCGACGCCGCGAATGACGGCATCGACGTGCACCCGGTAGGCATCGGGATCGAAGCGCGCGTTCTTGCCCGCATTGGCCCGCTCGGCGTGCGCAAAGGCGCGGTCGTAATCGCCTGCGCGATCGTGGAGAGCGGCCAGCGCGAACTCGATTCGGAAGCGGGCGCCGGCAGGCGAGACTGCCAGCGCATACTCGAGCAGGGATTGCGCCTCATCGGCTCGGTCGAGCGCCTGAAGCGAGCTCGTCAGCGTCAAGAGCCCTTCGACGTCGCGGCTTTCCGCGACGGCCCGCGGCGCAAGGATCTCGAGCACGCGCTCGTGCTCGCCGAAGTATTCGCACAGGGCCGCGAGACTGGCTTTCAGCCCGGCGTCGTCAGGCGCGCTGCGCAGCGCGCGCTCGATCGTCGCGCGCGCCGCCTGCGGCTGGCCGAGCGCGCGTTGCGCCGTGGCCAGATTGCGCGGGGCGTCTATGTGCGCGGGATCGATACGCAGACAGTGCTCGAAAGCCGCCATGGCCGGCTCGAATAGCGCACGCTCGAGGAACAGCAAGCCCAGGCAATGCAGTGCGGTCGCGTCATCGGGGTTCGACTCCAGCGCCGCCTCGACGTGCGGCACGGCCTGGTTGTGACGTCCGCGCGCGATCAGGACGGCCGCAAGGGCCGAGTGCGCATGGCCGAGCCGCGGATCGGCGGCCAGCGCGCTTTCGAAGAGCGCCTGCGCACCGGCAAGCTCGCCGCGCGCGCGCGCCTCGAGGCCCGCCCTGAGCTGTGCTTCGGCTTTGCGACCGTTATCCATTCAGGAACGGAAGGATATTGCAATCTCTCCTCGCCCCCTACCCCTGCCGGCGAAGAAAGGCGTGAGAGGCGGGTGAAACCTGCGATTACTGCACGCAAAAAAAACGGCGGCTCGCAGTTCGCGAGCCGCCGTCGGCTTCGTAGCCGTTTGCAGTAAACACGACCTCCGTTACAGATTCTGCTCGTAGCGGATGAACGGCACCCGGCCGAACACATCGTGCAGCTGCTCGTTGTAGTTCGGGTTGCCGATGATCGTGCTGGTCGGCGGATCCCGATCGAACACGTTGCGTGCGCCGAGCGTGATCTCGCCGTTCCACGGAGTCGCCCATCCGACGCTCACATCCCAAGTGGTCCACGACGAGAGGTGAGTGAAGCCGGGGTCGCCGGGCTCGTCGTTTTCCGTATCCGTGACGTGATTGCCGATGATCCCGGCCGAGAAGTCGCCGCGCGACCAGCCGAGCGAGAGCGCCCCCCGCAGATCCGGGTCGAAGGTGCCCTGCAGCCGGCGGAAGCCGTTGCCGTCGCCCTGGTCCTCGAGATACTCGATGACCTTGCTGACCTGCAACTGGCTCTGGAAGTCGCCTATCGCACCCAGCGAGAACCCGTACTGCACATCGACGTCGTAGCCCTTCGTCTGGGTGCCGGCGATGTTCTGGCTGTTGGCCAGGATGACGAAGATCTCGCCGCGACTGTCACGAATGACGAACGGCGAGCTGCCCATCGCGGCCTCGGCATCGAGGAGCGCCTGCAGCGGCAGCGTGCTGATCTGGTCTTCCAGCTCGATGTCGTAGTAGTCGAAGCTCAGCGAGAGGTCGTCCAGAGGGTTCCAGACCACGCCCAGGTTGAGGTTTTCCGACAGCTCCGGATCGAGCATCGTGTTACCGCCCGAGAAGTTCTGGTACTGCGTGGACGCGCACGGGTGGTTGGCCGGGATCGGATCCGGCGGCGGCCCGCCCGCGTTCTGGCAGCCCAGCGTGTCGACGGCGTTGTTGAAGCTCTGCACCGGGGCGCTGTACAGCTCGGACATGCTCGGGGCGCGGAAGCCCTCGCCGTAGCTGGCACGCAGCAGCACGCTGTCGATCGGCCGTATGCCTACCGCGACCTTCGGATTGAACGTCGTGCCGAAGTCGTTGTAGTCGTCGTACCGGCCGGCGACGCTCACCTCGACGATGTCGACCACCGGGATGGCCAGCTCGGCGAACAGCGATTTCGCCACGCGGGCTCCCTGGACGTCTGCCGCACCCGCCGAACCGGCCACGTTGCCTGCGTTCTGCTGCGCGTCGAAGTCCTGGAGGAACTTCTCGTCGCGATACTCGAAGCCGATCGCCGCCGCCAGCGGACCGCTGGGCATCTGCAGCAGGTCGAAGGAGACCTGACCGTCGACGCTGGCCACGCGATGTTCGTAGTCGGACAGACCCGTGTGGATCGCCGACGGCACCACCGCGTCGAAGTTGGTCGGTCCCATCACCCCGAATATGTCGTAGACATCTCCGGCGGCGATCGCGGCGGCCAACCCCGCGGGATCGCCCGCGAAGGCTTCAGCCGCGTCGATCTTGGCGTCGAGCGTGCCGGCGAAACCGAGACCCGTCGAGGTCTGGTCCGAGATGCCGGTGCTGTGCTGGCCTGCGAACTCCCAGTCCATGCCGCCCATGAGGTCGAGCGTGCCGTTGAAGCCGGCCAGGAAGTCGACCAGCGTGTCCTCGTTCAGGGCATCACGGAAGCCGCCCGCCGTGTTGCGGTAGTACAGCGTCAGGTCGAACGGGCCGGTGAAATCGGCCACGCCGTCGCCGTCGACGTCGATTTGCGAATAGTCGGTGCCCACCAGAGTCGGCTGAGTCTCCAGAGGGCTGCGCGCTGCCGCGCCGGGCGCCGTGGGGTTCAGCGGGTTGGCCGCGCTCAACGTCGGGAACGGCGCGGTGAACGGCGTTGGCGCATAACGGCCGAAGGTGTCGACCTTGGTGAACACGCCGCGGCCGAAGAAGCCCACGTTCTCCGTCACCTGGAAGTTGCCGTTGACGAAGAAGCTGTCGCGGCCGAACGACGACTCGGTGGCCGACGTCGCGGCATAGTTGAAGCCGCAGAGGCTCGACGTGCCGAACTGCAGGAACTGCGAATCGGGGAATTGCGGGTCGGTGCCGAGCGCAGCCGGGCAGCGCGGGTCGGCGAACGTGCCGAGGGCGACGAAGTTGCCGGACGCATCAGTCGTGCTCGCGGCGAAGCTTGGCGGGAAGCCGAACGCGGACAGGCCGACCGCCGAGAACGAGCGGTCGCCGTTGAAAATGATGTCGCGCTCTTCATGGTCCAGGGCAAACGTCAGATTGCCCTTGCCGGAGCTGATGCCGCCGACGATACCGTAGCTTTCCTCGTCACCGCCCGATTGCGTCGGCCGGCCGACGTGGCCGTTCAGCTGCAGACCTTCGTAAT
>JBOIDB010000161.1:0-12695 GCA_050740235.1 Gammaproteobacteria bacterium | reverse complement strand
GTTCGATATCGCTACGAACGGATCCTGGCATCGGCGGTTCGACATCGCTGCGCTCGGATCGCGGCATCGGCCTTTCCACGTCGGACCGCCTTCCTGCTGCCCTTCCTTTACGCTCAGTGACCATATTCAACTCCCCTGTAATCTGACGGTGAATGCGAACTGCTGAAACGTCCGGAATTGCAGGAGCAAATTCCGGGCCAAACGGACGATGTCCGAGGCGATTGCCTGTCGTTGGTGCCCAGGGCCGGAGTCGAACCGGCACGGCCTCGCGGCCAGGGGATTTTAAGTCCCCAGCGTCTACCTGTTCCGCCACCCGGGCCGCTGCAGGATCTGGAGGCTAGGGACGGAATCGAACCGACGTACGCGGCTTTGCAGGCCGCTGCATGACCACTCTGCCACCTAGCCCGAAATTGCGATAGTGCAAGTGAAGGAAATTCTGGAGCGGGAAACGAGACTCGAACTCGCGACCCCAACCTTGGCAAGGTTGTGCTCTACCAACTGAGCTATTCCCGCTTCTCGAGGCAAGCCATAAATTTTAGCCGGTTTGACGGCTCCCCTCAATCCGGAGCATGTTGACTGGTCGAACCCGGAATTTTGTTTTGGACATTTCATCGTTTCCTGCGCCGTTTATGGGCCTCTCCGATTCGGCCGGCGCGCTTGACGGAGATTCACGTGCCGATGATCTCGTTGAGTCCCTCGACAACTCGCGAAATCTCCTCCGGCGAGGCGCGACCGAGTCGCGCCCCGAGGCGTTCGGCGGATAGCGTTCGAATCTGGCTGATCTTGACCCATGATCGTTTCGGCGACTTCCGCAGTTTGAGTTCCAGGGTCAGGGGAAAGCCGGCGCGCTGAGCCCGGGATGTCAGTGCCACGGCGATTACGGTGCCGGAACGATCGTTGAACACGTCGTGACTCAAAACCATTACGGGACGCAGGCCCGCCTGCTCGCGACCACGGACAGGGTTCAGGTCGGCCCAGCGGATTTCCCCCCTCAGTATTCTGGCCAAGCATCCAGCTCCTGTCCCAGACCCTCTTCGGCCAGCGCCTTCTCGAACTCGGCGTCGAGTTTTGCGCATTCGGACGCCAGACGCCCGCGCTCCATTCGCAGGAGCTTTTCTGCGACGGCCGCCTGGATGGCTCGACTGCGATTGGGAAAGACTTTCTTCGATACGAGCTCGTCGACGCGTTGGAGCGTTTCCCGGTCGATCGTGATTGCAACCTTTATTGTGCTCATGCCATTTCTCCGAGAGTATGACAATATGTCATACCTTGATTGAGCCTACAAGTCGATTCCAGCAACTTCGTGCCAACGGCTATGTGGTGGCCGCCGATTACGACGGTCGATGCCGCCTGCGAGAACTCGCGGGAACGAAGGGGCCGTGCAGGCCGTCTGGCGGCTGGCATAATGCTTTCGTCCCGAATTCGCGGTATCTGCCTTGCCGGAACAACAGTCCGAAGTCCTCACTGCTGAGCAACTGCAGCTCTGGCGCGGTGACCGCTGCCTGTTCGAGCATCTCGACGTGCGCGCCTCACCTGGAGGCATGGTGCATGTCCGGGGCCCGAACGGTGCCGGCAAGACGAGTCTCATGCGCGTGCTTTGCGGCCTCCTGCCGGCCGATGAGGGACAGGTACGCTGGCGGGGGCGGCCGATCGACCGCGTGCGCGGCACCTATCATTCAGAGCTCGCGTACCTCGGCCATCGCGACGGGCTCAAGCACGATCTGACCGCGGTCGAGAACCTGCGATTCGGCTGCGGTCTCAAGCGGCGAACGAACGAACGCACGTTGCGGGCGGCGCTGGAACGTGCGGGAGTGGAAGCCGCCGCCGATCTGCCGGTCCGTTTCCTGTCCGCGGGGCAGCGCCGGCGCGTCGCCATGGCCCGAGTGACGGCCATCGGCGCCCTGCTGTGGCTGCTCGACGAGCCGTTCACGAACCTCGACGCCGACGGCACTGCTTTCGTCGCGCGCGCCGCTCGGGCGCATCTCCAGGCGGGCGGCCTGCTCGTGATGGCGTCGCACCGATTGCCGCCCGAGATGCCCGCGGAAGGGGTCACGAGCGTGGTGCTCGGCTGATGGAGGCGGGCGCACTCGAGGCGATGCGACTCGTGCTCGCGCGCGACCTGCGCCTCGCCTTCCGGCGCTGGGGGCAGATAACGACGCCGCTCGTGTTCTTCGTCATCGTGACCACGCTGTTTCCGCTCGCATTGAGCCCGGCGGCATCGCAACTTCGCACTATGGCGCCGGGCGTGCTCTGGGTCGCCGCGTTGCTGGCGTCGCTGCTGGCGCTGGACGCGCTATTTCGCGCCGATATCGAGGACGGCAGCATGGAGCAGCTCGTGCTCAGCCCTCAGCCGCTGGCGTTGATGCTGATCGCGCGCGTGACGGCGCACTGGCTGGTCAGCGGTCTGCCTTTGATCGTGCTCGCTCCGCTGTTGGCGATCTCGCTGCATTTGCCGCCGCAGGCGCTCGCCACCCTGCTGATCGCGCTGGCGCTCGGCACTCCGACGCTGAGCTTCATCGGCGCCGTGGGCGCCGCGCTGACGGCGGGCCTGCGCCGCGGCGGCGCATTGCTCGCGCTGCTCGTCCTGCCGCTCGCCGTGCCGGTGCTCATTTTCGGCGCGCGCGCGACCGACATGGCTGCGCAGGGCGAGGATCCATCGGGCGCGCTGTTCCTGCTGGCCTCGCTGCTGTTCCTGGCGCTGAGCCTGGCTCCACTGGCGGCCGCGGCCGCGCTGCGCGTCAGCATGGATTAGCGGCGCTCAGCTTGTATCGGGCAGCGGGCTGCCGAACAATAGGACTTTCCGCATAAGGCTTTCCGCGGCCTGCCCCGACCCATGCGCAAGTTTTTCCACGAGCTGGCCTCGCCGCCGCATTTCTACCGTCTGGCCGGTCGCCTGAGCCCGTGGTTCGGCTGGCTCGCGGCGCTGCTCATTGCCGGTAGCGCCTGGGCGGGACTGTTCTGGGCGCCGCCCGACTATCAGCAGGGCGACGCGTTTCGCATTATTTACGTGCACGTGCCGAGCGCGTGGATGTCGCTTTTCGTCTATGTCTCGATGGCGAGCGCGGCGGCGATCGGATTGATCTGGCGCATGAAGCTCGCGCACGCCGTCGCCGCAAGCTGCGCTCCGCTCGGCGCTTCGTTCACGTTCCTGGCGCTCGCGACGGGGTCGATCTGGGGCAAGCCGATGTGGGGCACGTGGTGGGAGTGGGACGCGCGGCTCACGTCCGAGCTGATCCTGCTGTTCCTCTATGCCGGCTATATGGCGCTGCGCGCCTCGATCGATGACGTGCAACGCGCCGATCGCGCCAGCGCCATTCTCGCGCTGGTCGGCGTCGTCAACGTGCCGATCATTCATTACTCCGTGGTCTGGTGGAGCAGCCTGCATCAGGGGCCTACCGTCACCAAGCTCGATGCGCCCTCGATCGCGACGTCCATGCTCATTCCGCTGTTGACCATGGCGCTCGGATTCATGTGCTATTTTGCCGCTGTGCTGCTGGCGCGCGTGCGCGGCGAAGTGCTGGAGCGCGAGCGGAATGCGCGTTGGGTCCGGCAATATTCTGAAATATCATGAACTTGGGGGATTTACTTGCGATGGGAGGTTACGCGACGTATGTCTGGAGCGCGTACGGTCTAACGCTGGTCGTGCTGATCGGCAATATCCTGCTCGCGCGACGACGGCATGCCGCGGCGCGCCTTGACGTCGCCCGGCGGATACAGGCTCGCGAGGGTAAACGATGACGCCGCGCCGGCAACGCATGATCCTGGTCGGTCTGGTACTGCTCGGCGTTGGACTCGCCGCGGGCTTCGCATTGCGCGCTTTCCAGGAGAACCTCCTTTACTTCTACAGTCCCAGCGAAGTGCTGGCCGGCAAGGCGCCTGCCGACAGGCAGTTTCGACTGGGCGGCATGGTCGCGGACGGCAGCGTCGAGCGCGCGCCCGGCAGCCTCGAGGTGCGGTTCGTGCTGACCGATTTCGCGCATACCGTGCCAGTGCGCTATACGGGCGTGCTGCCCGACCTGTTCCGCGAGGGGCAGGGGACGGTCGCCCGCGGTCAGTTGAGTGCCGATGGCGAATTCGTCGCCGAGGAAGTGCTCGCCAAGCACGACGAGAATTACATGCCGCCCGAAGTGGCGCAGAGCCTGAAGAAACCGCCCTCGGGAACCGAGTGATGCTGCCCGAGCTCGGCCATTTCGCGCTCATTCTCGCGCTTTGCCTCGCGCTCGCGCAGGCGATATTGCCGCTGGCCGGCGCGCACGCGGGCCGCGCGGACTGGATGGCGATCGCGCGCCCGGCCGCCGCCGGCCAGTTCGTGTTCGTGATGATCGCGTTCGCAGCGCTCGCGCAGGCGTTTCTCGCAAACGACTTCTCCGTGCTTTACGTTGCGTCGAACTCGAACTCGGCGTTGCCGGCTGCCTATCGCTTCGCGGCCGTGTGGGGGGCGCACGAGGGCTCGTTGCTGTTGTGGATCGCCGTCCTCTCGATCTGGACGCTGGCGGTGGCGGCGCTCAGCCGCCATCTGCCGGAGACCTTCGCCGCACGCGTGCTCGGCGTTCTCGGCCTGGTCAGCGCGGGGTTCATGCTGTTCACGCTGCTGACGTCCAATCCGTTCGAGCGGCTGTTCCCGGCCGCAATGGACGGCCGCGACCTCAATCCCGTGCTCCAGGATCCGGCGCTGGTCATGCATCCGCCGATGCTCTATACGGGCTATGTCGGATTCTCGGTGGCGTTCGCGTTCGCGATCGCGGCGATGCTCGAAGGGCGGCTCGACTCGGCGTGGGCGCGCTGGACGCGTCCCTGGACGCTCGTCGCCTGGTTGTTCCTCACCGTCGGCATCGCGCTCGGCAGCTGGTGGGCGTATTACGAGCTGGGCTGGGGCGGCTGGTGGTTCTGGGATCCGGTCGAGAACGCATCGTTCATGCCATGGCTTGTCGGCACGGCGCTCATCCATTCACTGGCGGCGACTGAAGCGCGCGGCCTGTTCAAGAGCTGGACGCTGTTGCTCGCCATCGCCGCGTTCTCGTTGAGCCTGCTCGGCACGTTCCTGGTGCGCTCCGGCGTGCTGATCTCCGTGCACGCGTTTGCCAACGACCCGTCGCGCGGTTTCGCCATCCTGCTGTTTCTCGCGCTCGTCGTCGGCGGCGCGTTGTCGCTGTATGCCTGGCGCGCGCCGGAACTCAAGTCGGGGGCGGGATTCAGGCCGTTGTCCCGCGAAACCTTTCTGCTCGCGAACAACGTGCTGCTGGTCATCGCCGCCGGATTGATCCTGCTCGGCACGCTGTACCCGCTGTTTCTGGATGCGCTGAGCCTGGCGAAGATCTCGGTCGGCCCGCCGTATTTCGCGACTGTTTTCCTCATTCCGACGTTGCCGCTGGTGCTGCTGCTCGGCGTCGGCATGCACATGGCATGGAAACGTGACGGGGCGGTGCGGCTCGTTCAAAGACTGCGCCCCGTATTTTTTGCTGCGCTGATCGGTGCCGTGCTGCTGCCGCTGGCGGTTTACCGGGGCGGCG
This sequence comes from Gammaproteobacteria bacterium, assembly GCA_050740235.1. Lineage (GTDB taxonomy): Bacteria > Pseudomonadota > Gammaproteobacteria > Steroidobacterales > JACDCP01 > JACDCP01. Next base: position 7,185 of record JBOIDB010000161.1, on the reverse strand, counting down.
ACGTGCTCACGATCGTCGGCGTGTTCGCGGCGCTCTGGGTCATGCTGTCTTCGGTGCTCGTGCCGCTCGCGCGCCGGCGCGCCGGGCGCGGCACCCTGCCGAGACACGTGCTCGGGATGAGCCTGGCGCATTTCGGCGTGGGCGTTTTCATCCTCGGCGTGACCGTCACGTCGACGTTCAGCGTGGAAACGGATCGCGGCGCGCAGCCCGGCGAGTCGCTGGAAGTCGGCGGCTACGATTTTCGGTTCCGCGGCACGAGCAACGTGGAAGGACCGAATTTTTCGGCCGTCGAGGCCGAAGTCGCGGTGTCGCGCGCCGGGGAACCTGTCGCGGTGCTGTACCCGCAGAAGCGCGTTTATCAAGTGCAGACGAGTCCCATGACGGAAGCGGGCATCGACGCGGGCTGGACGAGAGACCTTTACGTCGCGCTCGGCGACCCGCTCGGCGGTGGCGCCTGGAGCATGCGCATCCAGTACAAGCCGTTGGTGCGCCTGATCTGGCTCGGTGCGCTGATCATGGCGCTCGGCGGCCTGCTGTCGGCGAGCGACAAGCGGTATCGGGCAACCGCCGCCGTGAAAACCGCCCCTTCGGCCGCTCCCGCCGGGGAGGGGATCGAGGAGCCGGCGCGATGACGCGTTTCCTTCTGCCGGGTGTCGTCTTCGTCGCGCTCGTCGCATTCTTCGTCGTGGGCCTCGAGCGCGATCCGTCTTACGTGCCTTCGCCGTTGATCGGCAAGCCGGCGCCGGATTTCGAGCTGCCGACGCTGGCCGATCCCGAAGCCACGCTCAGCCTTGCCGACATCCGCGGCCAGGTCGCGCTGCTCAATGTCTGGGCGACCTGGTGTGTCGGGTGTCGGCAGGAGCACGACCTGCTGGTCGATATCTCGAAGACGAGCGATGTGCCCATCTACGCGCTCGACTGGAAGGACGACCGCGAAGCCGCGCTCGCGTGGCTGGAGACTCTCGGCGACCCCTATGTAGCTACCGCCTTCGACGAGACGGGCCGCGTGGCGATCGACTGGGGCGTGTACGGCGCGCCGGAAACCTTTCTGCTGGATGCCGATGCTACGGTGATTTACAAGCATCTCGGCCCGCTGACGCCGGAGATCTGGCAAGAGGAGATCCTGCCGCGCGTGCAGGCGGCGCGCGGCGACCGATAATGGCAGGCTACACGCGAAGCCGGTGGGCCGCCCTTGCGCCATGGCGATGGGGGTTTGCCATACTTCTTTCGAGTCGCTCCCCGATACTCGCTTGGTCGAAAGAAGTATGGCAAGCCCCCACCGAACGTCAGCGCTTGCCGCGAAACCTCGCGTTGATGTTTGCGCTGCTCGTGCTGAGTCCCGGCGCCCAGGCGATCGACAGCGAGCCGGCATTCGACGATCCTGCGCTGCAGGCGCGCTACGAGCACCTGACGACGGAAATCCGCTGCCTCGTCTGCCAGAACAATTCGATCGCGGATTCCAATGCGGCGTTGGCTGCCGATCTCAGGCGCGAGATCCGGGACATGATCGCGGACGGCCGGTCGGATGGTGAGATCATCGAGTTCCTGACCGCGCGCTACGGCGACTTCGTGCTGTATCGCCCGCCATGGACGCCGCGCACGTGGCTGTTGTGGCTTGCGCCACTTCTACTGCTCGTCGTGGGCACGTGGGTTGCCGTGCGCATCGTCATGGCGCGCTCCCGGCTGCCGATCGACGACGAGGCGGGCTGAAGCCCGTCCCGCGGAAGCACTCTCGACGTGAGCGTAACTTTCTGGATTATCGCGGGCTGCATGTTGCTCGCGGCCGTGGCCTGCGTGCTCGTGCCGCTGTGGCGTTCCCGTGCACGCCTGACGACCGTGGTGGCGATGGCAGCCGCGTTGTCTGTAACTGCCCTGCTGCTTTATGCGGTGCTCGGCGCGCCGGGCCGCCAGAAGCCCGGCGATTTGCCGTCGGTCGAGCAAATGGTGGCGTCGCTCGAAGCGCGCATGGTCAACGAGCCGCGCAACATCGACGGCTGGGTCATGCTCGGACGTTCCTACGTGGTCATGCAGCGTTTCTCGGATGCGGCGCAGGCGTACGGGCGTGCGTATGAGCTGACCAACGGCCAGGACGTCGATATCGTCACCTCTTACGCGGAAGCGCTGGTGCTCAGCGATTCCACGGCGCTCGAGGGTCGCGCTGCGCCGCTGTTCGACGCTGCGCTCGAGGTCGCACCGAACAACGTCAAGGCGCTATGGTACGGTGGGCTGTCGTCATATGTGCGCGGCAACCTCGGTGTCGCGCGCAATCGGTGGAGTCGCCTGCGCGCACTCGGGCCGCCCCCGGAGGTGGACGATTTGCTGGTCGAGCGCATCGCGGAGCTCGACCGCCGCCTCGGCTCGGAATCGGCGAACGTTGCGGAGGCTTCGCCCGAAGAGTCGCGCACGCCGGCAAGCTCCGGAATCGAGGTCAGGGTCACGTTGAACCCGGAGTTGAGCGGGCAGCTCGATCCGAGGGCGCCATTGTTCATCATTGCGCGCGAGCCGGCGCGGGCGGGGCCGCCGGTTGCGGTCGCGCGCCGCAGCGCTGCCGAGCTGCCCCTGTCGCTGCGCCTGACCGATGCGGATGCCATGCTGCCCGGCCGCAAGCTTTCGGACTTCGACGATCTCGAGCTCGTCGCCCGCGTCGCGCTGGGCGGACAGCCGCTGCCCGCTTCGGGTGATCTCTTCGGAGAGGCAGACTATCGCAGCGGGCAGGACGGCCCCATCGAGCTGACCATCGACCGCGTGGTACCTTGAAAGCTGCCTGATACGTGAAATTGCCGGGTTGCCGGCGATTCGTGTGTCGAAAACATGAACAGCTCGCACATTACTCCGCTCCCCGTGCGCCCCGAACGCCTGCTGCGCAGCCGCGAGCATCTGTTCTGGTTCCTGCACCTTTTCGGCTGGAGCAGCTACGCGTTCGTGACCTACCTGGGCATGATCGTCTATGAAAAGCCGCATTCCTACGCTGCTGCCATCGTTGCCTCTGCCACGACGGGCATGCTTTTCAGTCTCTTGCTGCGCTACGTCTATCGCAAGCTGTGGAACGAGGCGCCGCTCGTCATCCTTGTGGGTGCAGCCGCCGGGTCCTACGTGGCGGCCCTGCTGTGGACGCTGATCACGAACCAGTTCTACTGGGACCTCTACAAGGGCGGCTGGCGGCCGGAGAGCCTGTTCGGTTACTTCCACGGCGTCATGGGCTCGACGTACGTCTTCCTCTGCTGGACCGGTTTGTATTTCGGCATCAAATACCACCACATGCTCCAGCAGCAGACCGAGCAGACACTCAAGGTGCAGGCCGCCGCGCACGAGGCGCAACTCAAGATGCTGCGCTATCAGCTCAACCCGCACTTCCTGTTCAATACGCTGAACGCCATCTCGACGCTGATTCTCGACCGGGATACGCGCCGCGCCAACGACGCGGTCACACGGCTCAGCGATTTCCTGCGCTACACGCTCGACAAGGATCCGATGAAGACCGTGAGCCTGCGGCAGGAACTGAAGGCGCTCGAGCTGTATCTCAGTATCGAGATGGTGCGTTTCGGAGAACGTCTGCGCGTGAAGTACGACATCGAGCCGCTGGCGCTGGAAGCGAAAGTGCCCAGCCTGATCCTGCAGCCGATCGTCGAGAATGCGGTCAAGTACGCCGTGGCGAAACGCGAGGAGGGCGGCCGGCTGGAGATCGCCGCGACGATCGATTCGGGCACGCTCGAGCTCGCGATGCGGGACGACGGACCGGGGCTCGACGTCTCGCGCCCGCGGCATGGCCCTTCGCGGGGCGTCGGCCTGCGCAACACGCGCGAACGGCTGCACGAGATTTACGGGCCTCGATCGTCGTTTACCCTGTCCAATCGAGACGGCGGCGGGCTCGAGGTGGTCATACGCATTCCGTTCGAGACATGAGCATTCGCACGCTGATCGTCGACGACGAGGAGCTCGCGCGGCGCGGTCTCGAGCTGCGGCTCGAGGACGAGGCGGATGTCGAGGTCTGTGGCCAGTGTGCGAACGGTCGCGAAGCGCTCGAAGCCGTGCGACGGCTGAAGCCGGACTTGCTGCTGCTCGACATTCAGATGCCGGGCATGGATGGTTTTTCGCTGATCGGCGCGCTGCAGGCCGACGAGCTGCCGGTCGTGGTGTTCGTCACGGCCTTCGACCTGTACGCCATCAAGGCATTCGAGGCGCACGCGTTGGACTACGTGCTCAAACCGGTCGACGGCGATCGACTGCGCGAGACGTTGAGACGCGTGAGGGCGCATCTTCGGCAGCGCGAAGCGCTGGCTGATCGGGAGCGGCTTCTGGCACTGATGTGCGAGTTGAGCGGCAAGGGAGACGCCGAGCTCGAGGAAATCCTCGCCGGCGACCGCATGAGCGAGACCGATCACCTGACCCGCCTGCCGATCCGCGACGGACGGACAGTCACCTGCGTGGATACGCGCGACATCGACTGGATCGACGCCGCCGGAGATTACATGTGCGTGCATGAGCAGGGCCGCACGCACGTGCTCCGCGGTACCATGAAATCCTTGGAGGACGTCCTCGATCCGCACGTCTTCGAGCGCGTGCACCGCTCGACGATCGTTAACGTCAGTCGCGTGAAAGAGCTTCGCGCGCACATGAACGGCGAATATTTTCTCTACCTGGGCGACGGCACCGAGCTCAAGATGAGCCGGCATTACAAGCACAAGATCAGCAGGTTCACGGAGCCGAAATGAATCGTCGGGCCGAGAGCGCCGCGACGCTGCAGCTCTTCGACGGGCTGTTCGAGAGCCCGGCGCTTTACCTGCGAAAGCTGGATATTCCGGGCGACCGCGTGCGCTTCGCTTACATGACCGAAGGCGCCTACGCCGATTCAGCCTTCCTCGACTGGCGTCTCGAGCGCGCCAGCGGCCGCGAGTTCGGCCTGAAGCTGTCGCAGCTACTCGAAGTCCGGCGGCGGGTGAATCCACCGTGCCGTCCGATGCACTTTCTGTTTCACATCGGGCATTGCGGCTCGACTCTGCTGTCGCGCATGCTGGGTGCGCTCGGCGGCACGCTCAGCCTGCGCGAGCCGCCGCCGCTGCTCGAGCTCGCGCAGGCCAGGCGTGCCCTGCGAGCGGGGCAGGGCGAAATGGAGGAGTCGCGTTGGCGGGAGGCCTACGAGCTGACGCTCACGCTTCTGTCGCGGACTTTCAATGCGCAGGACGTCGCCCTGGTCAAGCCGAACAGTCACGCGAACAACCTGATCGGCGAGTTGCTCGACTGGCATCCGGACTGCCGCGCTGTGCTCCTCTACATCGACCTCGAAAACTATCTCGCGACGATGCTCCGTCCGCATACGCGAGAGGAGACCGAGCGCGCCGTCATCGAATCGCGGCATGCGGACTTCCTGTCGCTCGGCGGTGACGCCGAGCTTGCGGAACTGGACGACGCGCGCAAGGCGGCTCTGGTCTGGCTCGTGCAGATGCGAGAGATCAACGAAGCTGTTGCGACACATCGCGGGCGCGTTTATGCGCTCGAGTTCGCCGATTTTCTGGCGGACAGCCGGCGGCGACTCGCCTCCATCGCAGGTTTTCTTGGCCGTGCAGCAGATGCGCCGGCAATCGATCGCGCGCTCGACCCGGCCCTGACCCGCCAGTATTCCAAGTTGACGGAGCATCGATACGATGCACGGGCTCGCCAGCGCATGATCGACGAGTCACGCCGCGCAAACGCTGCCGAGATCAAGGCCGGCATCGATTGGGCGGATGCGGTGCGCGGGCGCTGTGCGGCTTTCGAGCCTTTTGCCGGCGTCCCGGAGAATCCGCGCGGAAGCTGACCCGAGGGACGCCGGAGTCGTTGCTTTGCAGCCACATCGCTGACGCGACCCGCTCTTTTCGAATGCCGATCCGCGCCGCGCGAACATCGACTCCCGGCCGTTCGTCCTTCCCACAGGCCGATTCGTCCGGAAAATGCGGACTTCGTCACAAAACTGCGGTTCGCACCGAACAGCCCGCCTAGCGTGTGTTGTGGAGGCCCAACACACGCTTTCGGAGGGTACGATGAAACAGCACGATCCCATTCGCGATGCGGTACGATTTGCGCTCTCGTCCGGTGTGGCGGCGTCGTTCGTCGCCGCGCTGGGGGTGCCGCAAACGGCACAGGCTCAGGAAGACGAAGACGTCGCCGACCAGGGCCTGATCACAGTCACCGGCTCGCGCATTCAGCGCGTCGACATCGAAGGACCGAGCCCGATCGCCGTCATTTCCCGCGACGACATCGAAGCCACCGGCGACATCTCCGTGGCGGAAGTGCTGCGCGGTTCCACTTTCAACCAGTTCGGCTCGTTCAAGACCCGTTCAGGCTCGTCCGCACAGGGCACCAGCACGGTCAGCCTGCGGGGCTTAGGCTCGCAGCGCACCCTGGTGCTGCTGGACGGCCGGCGCATTTCCGGCTCGCCGGCTTTCGGCGCCGGTTCCGCGCAGAACCTGAACACCATCCCGCTGGACGCGGTCGAGCGCATCGAAGTGCTGCGCGACGGCGCATCGGCCGTGTATGGCTCGGATGCGGTCGGCGGCGTGATCAACGTGATCCTGCGCAAGGATTACGAAGGTCTGCAGCTGAACGGCCACGTCGGCCGGCCGACGCAATCGGGCGGTAACGAGGAAAGCTACGGCATCGTCGGCGGCATCAGCTCCGGCAAGGGCAATCTCACGTTCTCGCTGGATCACGAAGATCGGGACATCATCTTCAACGGCGATCGTTCGTTCTCGGCCGTCGGCCTGTCCGCTTTCGGCTTCCCGCCGAGCTTCGCGGCTGGTACGTCCGTAGTCGCACCGCTGGCGTTGTCGGGCGGCGGCGTGCTGGAAGGCACCGAGATGGCGAGCGCAGGAAACCCCGTGTTCGTCGGCCTCGGCACTTACGCCGATCCGCGCTGCCCGGCTGCGCTCGGCACCGACCCGCAGTTCCCCGATTCCGTGTTCGGGCAGTTCGGCACCTCGAGCCTGTGCCAGTTCAACTATGCCGCCACCTCGGCCACCGAGTCGTCGTTCGGCCGTGACAGCTTCTTCGTCAACGGCAACTTCCAGGTGACCGAGAACGTCGGCTTCTTCGGCCGCGGCGTGTTCACCAAGGTGGACACCTTCGGCCGTTACGCGCCAACGCCATTCAGCGCGCCGGTCCCGACCGTCAGCGCCGACAACCCGCTGAATCCGACCAATCCGGCCATCT
>JBOIDB010000160.1:0-8251 GCA_050740235.1 Gammaproteobacteria bacterium | reverse complement strand
TTCTCGAAAACGCTGTGAATCCGTCCCTGGAAACTCCGCGGGCGACGTCCTGTCGCCCACGGTTTCGAGAAGGCCCACGCCGTTCGGGCTCGTGAGCGTATCGTCGGTGGTTTGAGACGGCTAGGGTCTGCCCTAGCTGCGGATATCCTGTTTTCCTGCGTTGTCGAAAGGGATAAGCTCTAAGCATTCTCCGGCGCTACACGGCGAATTTTCAGTGAATCCTACCGACACATCGAAACCCGATTACTACCACAAAGTGGTCGACTGCCAGTGGGCGTGCCCGGCGCATACCGACGTGCCGGAGTACATCCGGCTGATCGCGCAGGGCCGTTTCACCGATGCCTATATGGTGAACCGGGAATCGAACGTTTTTCCGGGCATCCTCGGCCGCGTCTGCGACCGTCCCTGCGAGCCGGCCTGCCGGCGCGGGCGTGTCGAGGCGAAGCCCGTCGCGATTTGCCGGCTGAAGCGCGTCGCCGCCGATCTGAAGGACAACATCGTCCCGCGCCTGCCGGCCGTGCCGAAGATCAAGAACGGCAAACGCATCGCCTGCATCGGGGCCGGCTGCGCTTCGTTCACCGTGGCCAACGACCTCATGCCGCTCGGCTACGAGGTCACCATCTTCGAAGCGCTCGACGTCGCGGGCGGGCTCATGCGCTCGAACATTCCGGCGTTCCGGCTGCCCTCGCCGATCCTCAACGAGGAGATCGGCTTCATCGTCGGCATGGGCGTGGACCTGAAGCTCGGCCATCGCATCAACAGCCTCGCGGCGCTGCTCGAGGAGGATTACGACGCCGTATTCGTCGGCACGGGCGCGCCGCACGGGCGCAACCTCGAGCTGCCGGGCCGCTATGACACCGACCGCGTGCACATCGGTATCGCCTGGCTCGAGAGCGTCGCTTTCGGCCATGTCGACTCGATCGGCGAGAACGTCGTCATCATCGGCGGCGGCAACACGGCAATGGATTGCTGCCGCAGTTCCTTGCGGCTGGGCGGCAGGAAAGTCATCGTCACTGCGCGCAAGCCGTGGAACATGCTGAAGGCGTCGGACTGGGAGCTCGAGGATGCCGTCGAGGAGCAGGTGGACATCCTGGTCAATCACTCGCCGGAGGAATTCGTCGTCGAGAACGGACGGCTCACGGGTATGAAGTTCGAGATCGTGGAGTGGGTGCAGAATCCCGACAGCGGACGACTGGAGTCGCGAACGCTCGATCACGTCGTGCTGCCGGCGGACGACGTCATTCTCGCCATCGGCCAGGAGAACGCGTTCCCGTTCATCGAGTCCGAAACCGGCATCGAGTTCGACAGGTGGAACGTGCCGAAAGTCGACCCCGTCACGTTCGAGTCGACGCGACCGGGCGTGTTCTTCGGCGGCGATTCTGCATTCGGGCCGAAGAACATCATCTGGGCGGTCGAGCACGGGCATCAGGCGGCCATCTCGATCCACAAGTACTGCGAGGGCCTTCCGCTCACCGGACGCCTGCCGTACGGCATGAACCTCGCGAGCACCAAGATGGGCATTCACGAGTGGGCCTACAGCAACGACTACAACCCGAAGGCGCGCCGCCTGATCCCGCACGTGAGCATGAAGGAGCGCTTCGCCAGGCTCGATATCGAGGTCGAGCTCGGCTTCGACGCCGAGCAGACCGCCGAAGAAGTGCAGCGCTGCCTGAACTGCGACGTGCAGACCGTGTTCATCGATCACCTGTGCATCGAGTGCGACGCCTGCATCGACATCTGCCCCGTCAACTGCCTGACGATCACGCACAACGGCGACGAGGACGACCTGCGCGGCCGGCTCAACGCGCCGGCCGAGAATCGCGAGCAGGCGCTGTTCGTTTCCGGTCCACTGCCGCAAACCGGCCGCGTCATGGTCAAGGATGAGGATCTCTGCGTGCACTGCGGATTGTGCGCCGAGCGCTGCCCGACGGCTGCCTGGGACATGCAGAAGTCGACCCTGAAGATTCCCTACGCGATCGACGAGGATGCGGCATGTCCGAGCAAACGCAAGATCGCGTAAACGATTTCGTCATCAAGGTGGCGAACGTCAACGGCACGGGCTCGGCCAGCGCCAACAGCCTGCTCATGAAATCGCTGTTCCGCATGGGCATCCCGGTGACCGGCAAGAACTATTTCCCGTCCAACATCCAGGGGCTGCCGACCTGGTACGAGATTCGCGCGAGCGCGAAGGGGCACCTGGCGCGCTCCGGCACGGTCGACGTCATGGTGGCCATGAACGCGCAGACCTATGCGCAGGATCTGAAAGAAGTGCGCCCCGGCGGCTACCTGATCTACGACTCGACGTGGCCGCGCGCGGACACGCTGAAGCGCGAGGACATCACGATTCTCGGCGTGCCGCTCGCCAAGATGTGCAACACGGCGTTCGAGAACGTGCGCGCGCGGATCCTCATGAAGAATGTCGCCTACGTCGGGGCGCTCGCCGCGCTGCTCGACCTCGACCTCGACGTCATCCGCACGCTGCTCGAGGAAACTTTCGCGAAGAAAGCGCAGCTCGTCGAGGCAAACCTTCAGGCGATCGAGCTCGGCGCGGGCTACGCGCGCGAGCACTTCGATTGCCCGCTCCCGGTGCGCGCATGCACGATGAACGAGACCGGCGGCCACATCATGATCGACGGCAACACGGCCGCGGCGCTCGGCTGCGTGTATGCCGGCGCCACGGTCGGCGCCTGGTATCCGATCACGCCCTCGACCTCGCTCATGGACGCGTTCAAGGCCTTCTGCCAGCGCCACCGCATCGACGAGGCGACCGGGCGCAGGAAGTTCTGCATCGTGCAGGCGGAGGACGAGCTGGCGGCGATCGGCATCGTGCTGGGCGCCGCCTGGAGCGGGGCGCGCGCTTTCACGCCGACCAGCGGGCCCGGCATCTCGCTGATGGCCGAGTTCATCGGCTACGGCTATTTCGCGGAAATCCCGGCGGTGATCTTCGACGTGCAGCGCGTCGGTCCGTCGACCGGCATGCCGACGCGCACGCAGCAGTGCGACATCCTCGCCTGCGCGTACGCCTCGCACGGCGACACGCGGCACGTGCTGCTGTTCCCCGCGAACCCGAAGGAGTGTTTCGAGCTCGCGGTGCAGGCCTTCGACCTCGCCGAACGCCTGCAGACGCCCGTGTTCGTGCTCTCCGATCTGGACATTGGCATGAACGACTGGATGTGTCCGGAGCTCAAATGGGACGACGCGTACCGGCCCGATCGCGGCAAGGTGTTCACGGCTGAGCAACTCGAGTCCATGCAGGTATTTCACCGCTACCGGGACGTCGACGGCGACGGCATTCCCTGGCGCACGCTGCCGGGCGTGCATCCGAAGGGCGCCTATTTCACGCGCGGCTCGGGACACAACTTGTATGGCGCGTACACCGAGGACGCCACCGAGTATCAGGAAGTCGTAGATCGACTCGCGCGCAAGTTCCATACGGCAGCCACCCTCGTTCCCGGACCCGTCGTGCAGCGCACCGCGGGTGCGCGTGCCGGAATCGTGTCGGTGGGCAGTTGCGACGAGGCGATCAAGGAGGCGCTCGGCGCGCTCGCCTCGCGCGGCATCGCGCTGGATTATTTGCGCGTGCGCAGCTTCCCGTTCAATGACGAGGTGCAGGCGTTTCTCGACGGGTACGAGAAGATCTACGTCGTCGAGCAGAATCGCGATGCGCAGCTCAAATCACTGTTGACGCTCGAGACTAACGTGGACCGGCGCAAGCTGATATCCGTGCTCCATTACAACGGTTTGCCGCTATACGCCGATTACATCGTGCAGGCGATCGCGGACCGCAGTGCCCGGGGCAAGGCCGCATGAGCTTCATCGCCAAGCCGAAGGTCACGCATCCGGGGCTCGCGCGAAACGCGCTGGGGCTCTCGCGACGCGACTACGAAGGCAGCATGTCGACGCTCTGCGCGGGCTGCGGCCACGATTCCATCACTGCGGCACTCGTGCAGGCCTGCTTCGAGCTGGACATCGAGCCGCACAAGGTCGCCAAGCTGTCCGGCATCGGCTGCTCGTCGAAGACGCCGGCGTATTTCCTCGGCGCGGCACACGGATTCAACTCGGTGCACGGCCGGATGCCGTCGGTGGCGACGGGCGCCAACGCCGCGAACCGCGATCTCTACTACATCGGCGTCTCCGGCGACGGCGACTCGCTGTCGATCGGGCTCGGCCAGTTCGCGCACGCCATGCGCCGCAACCTCGACATGCTCTACGTGATCGAGAACAACGGCGTTTACGGGCTCACCAAAGGCCAGTTCTCCGCCTCGGCCGACATCGGCACGAAGGCGAAGAAGGGCGAGGTCAACGACCAGCCGCCGATCGACCCCGTGCTGGTGGGCCTGAGCATGGGCGCCACGTTCGTCGCGCGGAGCTTCTCGGGCGACAAGCAGCAGCTCGTGCCGCTCATCAAGGCGGGGCTCAAGCACCGCGGTTTCGCGATCCTCGACGTGCTCTCGCCCTGCGTCACGTTCAACGACCACGAGGACTCGACCAAGAGTTACGCGTTCACGCGCCAGTTCTACCACCCGGCCATCCATACCGACTTCGTGCCACCCGCAAAAAAGATCGTCGCGGAGTACGAGAAGGGCCATGTCATGGAGGTCACGCTGCACGACGGCAGCCAGATACTGCTGCGAAAGGTGTCGGAGGACTACGAGCCGACAAGTCGCAAGGATGCGTTCTCGTTCATCCAGACCAAGCTCAAGCAGCGCGAGTACGTTACCGGCCTGCTGTTCATCGACGAGGCGTCGCGGGATTTCCACGACGTCAACGCCACCGTCGAGCAGCCGCTCAACGAATTGCCGTACGAAACTCTGTCGCCGGGCGCGAAGAAACTGGCCGATATCCTGCGCCGCTATCGTTGATCGCGACCAGCGGCAGCAGACGGATTCGGCCCCGGTCGCGATCTCGAATAATCGGCTCGAAGAGCACGTGGGTGGTGCCGTCGCGATAAGGGGTCTTCAGGGCATAGCGAAGGTGACCGCCCTCAGTGAGCCCGTGCCGCGCGCCGCACAGAAGGCTCACTGGTTGCGGTCCGCGCCACCCCGCCCAAATCGTGCAATCCCGTGCTTCGTAAGCCAGCTCGCCAGAATGGCGAAATACTCCGGCGCCTCCGGCCGTTCGTTGAATCGTGCAGAATCCAGCTGCGTCCTCGGATCGACCGATACCTCCATGTGATGATCGGCGCCGGCGATGACCGCGACCTCGACGTTCGGATGCTTGCCGGCTACGGCCTGCAGATGATCCACCGAGGTGGCGACCGGCACCACGGGGTCGCCTGCGCCATACATCATCAGGACCGGAACGCTCACCTTGTCGAGCGTTCGGGCCGGCTCGTGCTCGATCTCCTTTCGCCAGCGTGAGGTCGCGCGGTCGCCGACGGTTTCGCCCATGTAGATGAGCTTGAACCAAGGCTTCGCCTTCGCTGCATCGAGCATGCGTTGCGCCGTCGCGCGATCGACGTCGCCGCGCATGTAGTCGTCCACCGCCTTGCGCGTGGCGATCGCCTGGTCGATGTCCGCCTGCGAGTAACCGTTCACGCGCAGGATATTGGCGGACAGAAAGATCATCTGTATGTCCGGCGTCACCATCGGCGCGGAGATCGAGACCGCGAAGGCAACTTCCGGGCTGCGGGAAGCGGCCAGCACGGCCAGCCACCCGCCCTGGCTCAAACCCCAGATGCCGACCCGCCGCGGATCTATGCGCGGATCGGCCTTGAGGGCGCGCACGGCCGCGATCGCATCGTCGGCCAGCAACGTGTAGTCGCTGGCCTTGAGGTCCCCCCCCGATTTGCCACTGCCACGCCGATCGTAGACCAAGACCGCGATGCCGAGCGGCGGTAGCATCTCTTTCAGGTGACGATAGAGCGGCTGGTCCCGAAGCGGCAAAGAGGCCGCATGGGTCACCACGACGGCTGCAAGCGCCTTGCCGCCTCGCGGCAGGTAGAGCGTGCCGCTGAGCTCGGCGCCGGCGTTGTGAAAAACCTTCTCCTCTTGCACGATTGTCGTCGTGGCGGATGCGCTCCACGGCGGCGCCTGTTCCGAGGCGGCGGCTGTCTGTGCAAAGCTGGCGACAATCGATGCGGTAACGATCAGCATTCCCGTCCGGATTGATGCCCGCAGGCTGCACAAAGGCTGTCTTACAATCGTCATGTTGAATTTCTCCCTTGGAGTTCAGTCACGCAATGCTCCACCAATTCGTGCCCAACGCTCGCGGATGGAGCTGTTTCGATGCCATGGTCATCTCCGTCGCGCTGCTTCTTGCGACTCTTCTCGTCGTCTTCAGCTCCGATGAGCGCGTCCACTCTCGACTCGATGGTCCCGTCGCCGGTCGCCTTCGCTAGCCGTCCGAGCGCCGTGACCACATCCGTTCGGACCAGGCTCCCGTTCTTCTCCTCCCTGCACTCGTGGACCGCTCCTCGAGAGCCGCGAGGATCATGGCTTTCTGCTCCGGACCGGCGAGACCGACGGGGGTGACCTGAACGATCCCGGCAGTATCGGCACTAATCAGATGAAGCCGGGGTACTGGCCTGCGGTTCGAACGAAATTCTACGCGGAGAAACGACATGCGAAAGCGCGCCGCTGCTGTTCCGGTCTTGATGCTCATTGCCGTGCAGGCAGCCAACGCCGCGTCGGAATGGACGGAGGGAACGCACTACTTCCGTATCCTGCCGGCGCAACGGACGATGGTTCCCGAAGGCAAGGTGGAGGTCGCCGAAGCGTTCTCCTACGGCTGCCCGGCCTGCAATTCTGTCCTGCCGGTCATAGAAAAGCTCGAGGCGAGTCTGCCGCCCGTTGCACAACTGACGTACGTGCCGGCGTCCTTTAATCCCCGCGAGCAGTGGCCGCTGTTCCAGCGCGCCTACCACACGGCGAAGTTGCTGAAGATCGATAAACGGACTCACCTCGCGATGTTCGATGCGGTCTGGGGAAGCGGGGAGCTGGCGGTTGTCGATCGGCAGACCCGGCGGCTCATCAACCCGCCGCCGGATATCACCGACGTGGCAAGGTTCTACGCGCGGGTTACCGACGTGACCGAAGCAGAGTTCCTGTCGACGGCGAAGTCGTTCTCCGTCACGCTGAACATGGATCGCGCGGACCAGTGGATCAAGGACTGTCATGTCGACCGTACACCTTCGTTCGTGGTCAACGGCAAATACCGGGTTCATTTTGCATCCGCCGGCGGCACCGCCGATAAGCTGATCGAGCTCGTGAACTGGCTGGTCGCCAGGGAGAGCGGTGCAGCGGCAGCCGCGAGCAAGGTCAGCGACTAAGGGCGGATTCTGGCTCTCGAGGCCAGAAACAGGCTGCGGAGCCTGAGCGAGCCTGAGGCGGCGCGGGCCGCACCCCGAGGCGCCCGTCGGAAACCCTAGGCTCGTTCGGATGACGGGCTCAGTCAGATCGGCAGCGCCCCTTGCGGCGGCGCCCGGTTCCGGATGAGCGGGATCGTGCGTCTCGCTCGCACCGGTGAGGTGATCGAGAATCCGTTCAATCACGGCTTCGTCCTCAATGCTCGTGATTACCCTGAGCCTGCCGCCGCAGCGCCAGCACCGCTCGATCTCGATGGCGAAGACGCGCTTTAAACGCTTCGCCCAGGTCATCGCCCGGCGGTCGCTCGCGCCGACGTGTTCGCGACGTCACGCCCGCAGGCTCCTGAATCGAGCCGGAAATCGAGGGCCTCAAGTCTACCGTTCGAACTCGCTGAGCCAGTTCGTTTCCCAGGTCGACCCGCCGTCCGCCGAGGCCGATTGCTCCCAGCGCGCCGAACCCGGCGTGATCCGCGACCACACGACACGCGTTCTAACCGGGTTTCCGTCGACCTCGTCCTCGCCGATGAAAGTGCCCACGCCGTCCGCGAATCCGCCGCGCAATGGAGAAGCGAGGCGGGAGGGGTTGCGTCCGTCCAGCCACCAGCTCAGCCATTGGCGGCCGGACCGGTCCCAGACGCGGATGCTCATGCCGCGCACGGTGGTGGCCGGAAACGCCATGACGTTGTCGCCGACGTTGCCGTAGCCGCCGAGCACCGGCCAGTTGTCCAGGGTTCCGTCGAATTCGTCCCAGGTATCGTCCCCGGCCAGGCGTTGGCGCAGGCGCCGATGGTGCACCGTCCAGCGCCCCGCCAGGAAGTCGAAATCACGCGGCGCGTCGTCCAGTGATGGCAGCGGCCGCGGCTCGGCCGCGGTGCGGGTGAACCAGTTGCGCCAGTTCACCTCCCAGCTGGCGCCGTCGTCGGGCGAGAATGCCTGTTCCCACCA
>JBOIDB010000159.1:0-10034 GCA_050740235.1 Gammaproteobacteria bacterium | reverse complement strand
AAACAATGTCGTCACATCGGACTGAATGGATTTTTTCTGGATCCCGGCGTGCGCCGGGACGACGAGATCGAGCTTGTTCGACTGGATCCCGGCTTGCGCCGGGACGACGAAATTGCGCTGGCTTTCGCCGGGACGACGAGATCGGGTGGGGTGACTTATTCGGAATTCTCTGAAAGCGCGGCGAGCCTGCGCTGCGTGATCTCGCGTTGCTCGATGAGCCTGTCGTACATTCCCAGGTGCTCCCGCTTCATCAGGTTGTCGATGTCGCGCAGATAGGTTTGAAGCCCAGCCCGGTCGCCTGACTGCGGCGCACTGGCGATCACGAGGTCGGCCACTTGCTCGAGGCGTTTTTCCGCTTCCGGATTGCGTTCGTGCAGCCGATAGGCTTCGCCGTAGTAGAAGAGCGCTTCGTTGTACAGGCCGAGCTCGAGCGCCGTATCGCCTTGCTCCATCTGGCTGTAAAACTCCTCGCGTGTTTGAGCGGGAAGCTGCGAGAACGGAATGTCCGGCGCCGTCTCGTCCTGCGTCAGGTTGCGCCAGGCGAGTCCGGCCGACGAAATTGCGAGCAGGGCAATGACCGCCACGATGGATCTCTTCAGCGGCGTCGGACCCCGCAGGGCCCGCATGAATTCCGCGGCGTCGGCGGGCCGCTTCTCGCGATCCAGCTCGAGGCCGCGTGCGAGAGCCTTCCACTGCCGGCGCTTCAGCCCAGGCACCGGTCTCGGCCGCAGACCCTCGAGCTTCGCCTGGTTCGCGTGCTTGCGATCGTACGGATGACGGCCCGTGAACAGTTCGTAGACAACCAGCGCCAGCGCATACACGTCGTCGGAGGCCGCCGGCGGCTCGCCGTTCAGCATCTCGCGGCTGGCGTAGGATGGTGTCAGCGCGCCGAGCTGGCCTGCGTCGAATACCGTCTGGTCCCCGGCGTCGAAACCACGCGCCTGCACCGCGCGCGCGATGCCGAAATCCAGTACTTTGGCGCGGTCGCCGGGCTCGAGAAAGACGTTGCCCGGCTTGAAGTCCGAATGGACGATGTTCTTCTCGTGCGCGTAGGCGAGGCCGCTCGCCATCTGATCGGCGATACGCAACGCCTGCGCAACCGGCAACCCCTCCGGGTGCTGGCGGATGACCTTCTCGAGGGGCTTCCCCTTGAGAAGCTCCATCGTCATGTAGATCGTCGTGCCGTCGCGGTCGAAGTCGAAAACCGTGACGATGTTCGGATGGGCGAGCTGCTGCGACTTGCGCGCCTCGCGCTGCAGGGCTTTCAGCGAGTCGGGGTGGCGGCTGAAGTCCTCGCCGAGCAGCTTGATCGCGACGTACGGATCGCGGTCCTGCGCTTCCTCCTTGCGCAGATCGCGCGCGCCGTAGACGACGCCCATGCCGCCCTTGCCGATCAGGGCCTGCAGGACGAACCGTTCCTTGATGACCGAGCCGGTCTGCAGCGGGCCGGAATGCGTCTCTACCCAGTCTTCCGGATGGCTCCAGTCCTGGGCCGATCGGGAGGCTGGTCGTGCGATGGTCGCGGCCTCGGATTCGGGCCGATGAAAAGTCGGCGCGGAGGCATCGTCGGCGGCTCCGGCGCGGGTCTCGTCCGCGGCGCCGGCGCGGGTCTCGTCCGTGGCGCCGGAAGAAGCGGTCTTGTCAGCTCTGCTCGGTGGTTGTCCCGTCATTTCCCGCCGCGATCTATCTCCTCACGTAACCGTACGCGAGGTTGCTGCGCTTTGCACCCGCCGCGCGATATTCGGCTTTGCGCGCGGCCAGACGGTCGCGGCGCGACACTGCCTGGGCAACGTCGATTCCGTACATGCGAGCGGAGTTGCCGGCGAACATCATGCGCTTGACCTCACCGTCGGCCGGGCCGAGCGGCGCGAAGCCGTGTTTTTCCCGCAGATCCTCCGGGATCTCGAGCCGGCGCAGGGCTTCGATCTGCCACTGCGGCGAGCCGTACCAGACGGAATCGGTGCCCCAGATGACGTGATCGTGACCCATGCCGTCGATCAGCGTGCCGAGCATGGCGCCGCAGAATCCCGGATGCGAGATCACGCTGGTGGCGAACGACGTGCCGATTTCCGCGTATACGTTCTCGACGTCGAACTTTCCCGGAATCTCCGCGAGATCGCTGACCCAGGGCATGCGGCCGCTGGATTCGAAGCGTGCCAGATGGTCGCCCTCACGAAACGCGAGGTTCGCGAGCGCCGAGTGGTAGATGATGAAGTTGAGCCCGGGCCAGTCCTGTGCCGCCTTGCCTACGTCGTCCACGCTCGCATACACCCAGAGCTCCGGCATGGCGCGCTCGTAATCCGGCGGCACGAGACCCTTGTGGATGCAGATGTTGCGGATGCCGGCCTTCTGCATTTTCTCGTAGGCCGGATACATCAGCTCCTCGTCGTCGAGGCGCCAGGGGAAATTAGAGCCGCCGCCGGGATCGCCGAGCGTGTAGCCCTTCCAGCTGTCGGGCTTCAACTCCTCGATCGCGCGATCCACTTCGTCGCGCCAGCCGGGCTGGCCCGGCACGATGACGGCATGGGCGAGGAGGCGTTTCGATCCGGCCCAGTCGTTCACCTTTTGACGCGCGCGCGCCGCCTGGTCGTTGTCGATGAACCAGTGATCCGGATCGTCGTTGGGCGCGCTGCTCAGGATTCCGATGCTCGTGTCGCTGTCCATGAAAACTTCCTGCATGAAGTTCTCGAACTGGATGTCGGAAAGCTTCGGCTCGCGGTCCGGCAGCTCGGGATTCCAGTCGCGGTCCACGGCGAGCTGGCGCAGGCCGAGAATGCCGCGGCCGGGGTAGTCCTCGCGCACGAAATGCAGCTGCGCATCGAACACCGGCTGGCCGGAAAGCTTCGCGTCGCGCTCGGCGGCCGCCTCGGGATCGCGAGCTTCTTCGTCATTTACGTCGAATACCGCGCCGTAGACGCGGTTCATGCAGAGGAAGGCCATGGCCATGCCGCTGCTCGTGCGCAAGAACTCACGGCGGCTCAAGCCGAGCCGCGGCGCGAAGCTTCGCGCGAGCTCGCGTATTTCCGCGGCGACGCGCGCCTGCGCCGGGGTCTGAGGCGGCGGCATGTATTCGCCGTTCGACACGACGCGGGTGGGTATCGGCGATTCGAATGCGCGTTCGGCCGGCCGGGTCAATCGCAGATCGTCTTCAGTGAGCCAGATGGACATCGCGGCGCTTCCTGCGGTTATTCTTGGGACCTGCTGCTACTTTAACACCGGAGGCGGGCGTCAGGATGAGCAGCGAGAGGATGCTGGCCGGCGCCGTCGAGCGCATCCGTGCGATCGTCGGCGAGCGCGGCTGGATCAGCGCGGCGGATCAGCTCGAGCCGTATCTTATTGAATGGCGCGGGCTGTATCGCGGCGCGACGCCGCTGCTCGTGCGTCCGGCCGATACGGCACAAGTCGCAGCGGTCGTCGGAATCTGTGCGACAGCCCGCATCGGGCTGGTGCCGCAGGGGGGCAACACTGGTTTGTGCGGCGGCGCAGTGCCGTCGCCGGACGGCAATCAGATTCTGCTTTCGCTCGAACGCATGACACGCGTGCGCGGCATCGACGCAGCGAACTTCACTATGACGGTCGACGCCGGCTGCGTGCTGGCGGATATCCAGCGCGCCGCGGCGGAGGCTGGCCGCTATTTTCCGTTGAGCCTCGCCGCCGAAGGCTCGTGCCGCATCGGCGGCAATCTGTCGACCAACGCGGGTGGCGTGAACGTGCTGCGCTACGGCGTGATGCGCGATCTGGTCCTCGGCCTGGAAGTGGTATTGCCCGACGGGCGCATCTGGAACGGCCTCAGAACGCTGCGCAAGAACACGTTCGGCTACGACCTGAAGCAGCTTTTCATCGGCGCGGAAGGGACGCTCGGCATCATCACCGGCGCGGTCCTCGAGTTGTTTCCGCAACCCCGCTCCATAGCGACGGCCTGGCTCGCGTTGCGCGACCTCTCTGCGGCCGTCGAGCTGCTTGCGGCTGCGCGCGAAAAAACAGGAGACGCATTGTCGGCCTTCGAAATCCTGCCGCGCCTCGGTCTCGAGCTGGTGCTCGAGCACATTCCCAGGACTTCCGATCCGCTTACCGGGCCGCATGACTGGTACGCCTTGCTCGAGCTGGCGGAGACGGCAGAGGAGGGCTCCGCCGAGCGCAAGCTCGAAAGACTGCTCGAAGCGTTAATGGCCGCTGGTATCGTGGCCGATGGCGTCATCGCAGCCAGCGGCGCGCAACGCACCGCGCTCTGGAGCCTGCGCGAATCGATGTCGGAGGCGCAAAAGCTGGAAGGCGGCAGCATCAAGCACGATATCGCCGTGCCCGTGAGCGCCGTGCCGGATTTCATCCGCGCGGCGACGCGCGCCGTCGAGGCGCGATTGCCCGGCGTCCGCGTAGTCGCGTTCGGCCATGCGGGCGACGGCAACGTGCATTTCAATCTGAGCCAGCCGCCAGCCATGGATCGCACGGCATTCCTCGGCCGCTGGCAGGAGTTCAACCGAATCGTGCACGACATCGTGATCGAATTCGGCGGCACCATCGCCGCCGAGCACGGAGTGGGCCGGCTCAAGCGCGATGAGCTCGCCCATTACGCCGATCCGCTCGAGCTCGAGCTGATGCGGCGCCTCAAGCAAACGCTCGATCCGCAGGGCATCATGAATCCGGGCAAAGTCTTCTCCGGCTGATCGACCGCTCAGTGCGGCAGCCCCATCTTGTCGAGGAACGCCGGCCAGCGCGGATCGGATTTGAGACTGCCCAGCGGCTCCAACAGAATTTCGGCGAGATAAACGTCGCGTTGCTCGTAGGCCGTGTCAAGCCACATAAACGCTTGGTCCGTATCGCCACGCCAGGCATAGACCACCGCGATATCGAGTGCCGCTGACTCGTTGTGTTCCTCGATATAAGCCGCCAGTACCTGGTCAGCCTCGGCTTTGCGCCCGAGAGCAGTGAGTGCCAGCGCGGTTCCGATCTCGCGCGTGACAGGATCAGTCTCCCGGTGCATCTCCGCCAACGCCATTTGAGGCTGATTCTGCAACAGAAAAACCCTGCCCCGCAGGTTGTGCGTAAACTCGCCCCCCGGATTGAGTTCCAGCGAGTAGCGCAAAGCCGCGGCTGCTTCTTCCAGTCGGCCGGCAGCGGTTAACCAATATCCGAGACTATGATATTGGGCGTGGTTCAGCGGGTCGAGTTCGATACCGCGCTGACTGAGTTTTATGGCTTCATCCAGCCGGCCCAGCGCCGCCGCCAATGCACCGGCGCTCCTTAATGACTGCACATTGCCCGGCTCGAGCGTCAGCGCGCGCTGCGTGGCCTCGTCCGCCCCCTGCCAGTCCCAATCGTAGTACATCCTGATCCGGCCCATGCTCGCGTGCGCCTCAGCGAGACTGTCATCCAACGCAAGCGCACGCTCGACCGCATCACGGGACAGAGCCGTGCTTTCATGGACATCGCGGTACGTGCGTGCCTGCCGAAAGTAAGCGAACCCTAGCGCAGCCCAGGCCGGCGCATACTCGGGTTCGAGCTCGAGTGCGGCCTGATAAGCATCGACTGCTTTTTCATAGCCTTCCGCAGTCCGACGTTCATAAAAGTGCCTGCCCTGCAGATACAGCGCATACGCCTCGGCGTCGATCTTCTCGACCTTTGGCATTTCGCCGAGCAAATTGATCTTGAGCGCGTCGACCACTGCAGTCGCAATCTCGTCCTGGATCGCGAACACGTCCTCGAGCTGCCGATCGAATCTCTGCGACCACAGGTGATAGCCGCTGTCCGCCTCGATCAGCTGGGCGGTGATGCGCAAAGTGTGGCCTGCCTTGCGCACGCTGCCCGCCAGGATGTGGTCGACGCCGAGCTTCTCTGCAATCGTGCGGATGTCGACGTTTTCATCCTTGAACGAGAACGAGGACGTGCGGGCCGCAACGCGCAGCTCCGGAATGCTGACCAGCAGGTTCAGCAATTCCTCGGCCAGACCGTCAGCGAAGTACTCCTGCTCGGGATCGGCGCTCATGTTTTTGAACGGCAGCACGGCGACCGAATTTACGGCGTCGGGCGTCTCGACTCCGCTCTCGTCTCCTATCGAGAGCAGACGCTCTCGCCACTGCGGGTGCCCCAGCACAAGAGCACCGGCGACAGCCAGGCCGGCGATCGCGCCGAGCGCCCATCGTGCCGGTGGGCGGTCGAGCCACGTCTTCGCGGGACCGGGCCTGACGAAGGTAGAGTCCATGTTTTCCGCGCCGGCTTGCACCATGGCCCGGAACTCCGCGGCGCTTTGCGGGCGTTCCGCCGGATCGAGCGCCAGCGCGCGATCGACGGTCGCCAGGAACTCGTCGCTGTAGCGGGCGCGCCCGACCTCGACGGCCGGTTGCAACGCGTCGCCTTGCTGCCGCGCGATGGCATCCGGCGGCTTCTGCCCCGCGATCACGCGATACATCGTGCCGGCGAGCGCGTACAGATCGGTCCACGGTCCCTGGCGTCCGGCGCCGCCATATTGCTCGAACGGCGTATAGCCGACCGAGATGAGGCTCGTGGCCGTGGCCGTGGCGGCCTTGCCGTGCGGCCGGCTGGCACCGAAGTCGATCAGCACGGGTGTGCCGTCGCGGCGCATGAAGACGTTCTCCGGCTTGATGTCCCGGTGCAGCAGGCCTTTGTCGTGCACTTTCTCCAGTCCATCGAGCAAGGGCAGCAGTATCCCGTCGACCAGGATGTCCTCGGCCACGCCTTCCGGGTGCAGGGCCAGCCAGGCTTCGAGATTGCGTCCCTCCTCGTACTCCATCACCAGGTACGCAGTGCCGTTGGCTTCGAGGAACTGCATGACGGCGACGATGTTCGGATGCCGGAAGCGAGCCAGCGCCCGCGCCTCGTCGATGAACCGCTTCAGCCCCCAGTCGAACGTCTCGCGATCCTGGTCGTCGCGCGGCAGCACGGTCGAGTCGTCGTCACGGAACGCGTACTGGCGCGGCAGGTATTCCTTGATGGCGACCGTGCGTTGCAGGCGCGTGTCGATCGCCTGGTAGGTGATGCCGAATCCGCCCTGACCCAGAACTTCGGTGATATGAAACTGCTCGAGAATGTATCCCGCAGGCAATGCGGCGTGGCGCGGTTCAGCCATGATCAGATTGGATCTCTGGTTCTTGCTTCTTCCAAGACGGCGCGCTGGAAATCGACAAATCCAGCAGACTATACAGGCAATCGCCCGGCTGCTGGATCCGCTAGGCATCATGATTCCGGCAAAGTACTGTGATTGGCTGCGCCGGCTGCCGGGAACGCGCTTCGCGCTTATCCCGGCCTGCGAAGGCTTCGTCGTCCCGCCCCGGCTTTCGCCGGGGTGACGATCAAATCTTCGTCGTCTCGCCCCGGCTTTCGCCGGGGTGACGATCAAATCTTCGTCGTCCCGGCGAAAGCCGGGACCCAGTAAAACAACAAAAAGCGTGGAGCGCTTTTACAGATCCCCGCCCATCACCCCTGATTGCTGGCCTCTTCCTCGCGAAAAAACTATCATTTCAAGTTCTGCAACGACCCAAGGTAGCGCCATGAGCTCCCCCGCCGAACGGACCGCGATCCGCGACGCCGTTCAGCCCGAATTCGATTGGAAGGCTGTCGCGCGGCTGATGCTGATCTCGCGCAAGGTCGACGAGATCGAGGAAACGCGCCTCGTGCCGGAAAAGAAGATCCTCTACCAGTTCTCGGCGCGTGGTCACGATCTCGCGCAGATTCTGCTCGGCCTGCAACTCACTGATCCGCACGACGGCGCGAACGGTTACTACCGCTCGCGCCCGTTCCTGTTCGCGCTGGGATTGTCGATCGAGGATGCGTTCGCGGGCCCGATGGCCTTGTCGGGCGGCTTCAGCGACGGCCGCGACATCGGCGTCGTGTTCAATTACCCGAACCCGGGCGGGCCCATCATGATGCCGATGTGCGGCGGCGTCGGCGCGCAGTTTACGCCGGCGGCCGGCTGGGCGCAGGCGATCCGCTATCGCCACGAGACGCTCGGCGAGAAGGACTACGCGAAGAGCATCGCCGTCGCCCTGGGCGGCGACGCCGCGGTCGCGACCAACGGTTTCTGGTCGGCCCTGACGATCGCGACCACCCTGGAGCTGCCGCTGCTCTTCTATATAGAGGACAACGGCTACGGCATCTCGGTGCCCGGCCACTTTCAGACGCCGGGCGGCAACATTGCCGAGAACCTCGCGTCGTTCAAGAACCTGCACGTGCTGGACGGCGACGGCACCTCGCCGCGCGAGGCCGCGCGCCTGATCGGTGAGTCGGTCGCGCACGTGCGCGAGCAACGCGGCGCCGCGCTGCTGCGCCTGGCCGTGCCGCGCCTGTCCGGGCATTCCGCGCAGGACACGCAGGCCTACAAGTCCGACGCGCTCATCCGTCAGGAGGAAGCGCGCGATCCGCTGCCGAAGCTGAAGAAGCAGCTCGTGCCGCAGACCCTCTCCGAGAAAGACTGGGCCGCGCTCGAGCGGCAGGCCGCGGAAGATGTCGAGGCTGCGCTCGCACGCGCGCTCGCGCGCCCGCAGCCCGACCCCGGCCGCGTGACGCGCTACGTGTTCAGCGAGCCGCGCGCCGACGGCGCGGCCGATCTCCAGCTTCGCGGCGGGCTTGCGGCGGAAGCGCACGCGTTTCCCGCCGCATCGAATGAGCCCGCGTCCGAGCCGCAGCGCATCAACATGCTCACGGCCATCCGCCGCACGCTCGATCACGAGCTCGCCACGAATCCGAAGCTGGTCGTGTTCGGCGAGGACGTGGGGCCGAAGGGCGGCGTGCACGCGGCCACCATGGGCCTGCAGGAGAAGCACGGCGAGGCGCGCGTGTTCGACACCAGTCTGTCCGAGGAGGGCATCATCGGCCGCGCGGTCGGCATGGCCGTCGCCGGCCTCATGCCCGTGCCCGAAATCCAGTTCCGCAAATACGCCGATCCGGCCACGGAACAGCTCAACGACACGGGCACCATGCGCTGGCGCACGGCGAACCGCTTCGCCGCGCCGATGGTCGTGCGTATTCCGGGCGGCTTCTTCAAGTGCGGCGATCCCTGGCACAGCCAGACGAACGAAGTGCTCTGGGCGCACGCAATTGGCTGGCGCGTCGCGATGCCCTCGAACGCGGAGGACGCGGTCGGCCTGCTGCGCGCCGCGCTGCGCGGCAACGACCCGACGATCTTCTTCGAGCACCGCGCCATGCTCGACGACGCCTGGGCGCGCCGGCCGTACCCCGGCGATGATTACGTGCTCGAGTTCGGTCGCGCGAAACGCATCGTCGAGGGCGATGCGCTCACGGTCGTCTCGTGGGGCGCGCTCGTCGAGCGCTGCGCACGGGCCGCCGGAGAAATCGATGCGGCTGTCGATGTGATCGATCTGCGCACGCTCATGCCCTGGGACAGAGAGGCCGTGCTCGACTCCGTGCGCAAGACGCGCCGCTGCCTCATCGTGCACGAGGACAATCTCACGGCCGGCTTCGGCGCGGAAATCGCCGCGTGCGTGGCGGACGAGGCGTTCTTCGATCTCGACGCGCCGATCCGGCGCCTGACGATGCCCGACATCCCCAGCCCGCACAGCCCGCTGCTCATGAACGCCGTCGTGCCGGACGCCGCGCGCATCGGCCAGGCGATGCGCGACCTGCTGGCCTGCTGACGTGGCCGGGCTGATCGAGGTGCTCGCGCCCGATGAGCAGGAAGGCACGCAGTCGACGGTGTTGCAATGGCTCAAGCAGCCCGGCGACGCGATCGCCAAGCACGAGCCCCTCGTCGAGCTGGAAACGGACAAGGTGACGGTCGAGGTGCCGGCGCCCGCGAGCGGCGTGCTGCGCGAGATCGTGCTCCATCAGCAGGCGAGCGTCGAGCCCGGCGATCTGCTCGGCCGCATCGAGCCGGGCGTCGAAGCGCAGCCCGCGATCGCGCGCGCGACCCGCGAGAAAGTGGCAACTCCCGCGCCGGCCGCGCGCGCCTCGGGCGGACGCTTGAGCCCGGCCGTGCGGAGATTGCTCGACGAGCACGGACTCGACGCGGCCGACATCGCCGGCAGCGGGCAAGGCGGGCGCATCACGCACCAGGACGTGCT
>JBOIDB010000158.1:0-3281 GCA_050740235.1 Gammaproteobacteria bacterium | reverse complement strand
GCCTATGCGGAACGCTCTGCCTGGCTGCCCTGTCTTGAAATGGCGCCTTGGTTCGATCTGTTGCGGCCAGATAAGGGTTTCCAGGCGTTACTTAGCCGAATGGGATTGCCCGCTAGCAGCTCGGCTGCCGCACAGACAGCAGCCAGAAACAATTAACGGGGGCAATCGGTCAACCCGACCGGATCAGGGGCGGGATTCGCCCGGGTTGGCAAACCCCCTGCAGGAGCCCGTCTCACGCGCGATCCACCGCCGAGGCGGGCACGATCCTCGGTTTCGCGAGCGACCGCGACAGGAGGGACTGCATGCTTCGCTCATTGTGGCGAGGGTATTGGGGCGGATGAGATTGACCATGATGGCGTGACTCGGCGGCCTTTGGTTCTTGTGAGCGTTCATCGCGTGCAGAGGGCGCTCGATTGGTTTTCCGAATCTCCCGTGTTCGGCAAGATACGGCAGCGCGCTGCGGGCCGAGGCCGGACGCGCCCGTCGAAGCGGCTGCTTCGCTCTGATCGCGTGCTGGGTCAGATCGGCAGGCGAGCTTGCGGCGGCGCCCGGCTCGGATGGGCCGGATCGAGCGCCTCGTCGTCCCAGCCGAGGTGCTCGAGAATTCGCTTGATCACGTCTGCTTGCTCGATGCTCGCGATCACCCGGAGGCTGCCGCCGCAGCGGCGGCAGGTCTCGATATCGATCGCGAACACGCGCTTGAGCCGCTGCGCCCAGGTCATCGCACGATACCGCTGGACCTCGGTCCTCCCGGAGGGCTGCTGTTCCGTGGCGGCTTGCCGCTTCGGAACGACCCGGCCACGCAGCACGCTCGCCGGCGCGAAGCCACCATGATATCGGGTCAGATGCCCGCGGCTTCGGCACCAGCGCGGACGTCCACGTCGTTCGAGACGGGGCACTCCAGCGGCCGGGCATCGGCTCAAGCGCGACCTCGCGAGCTCGGCCATGCGCTGCGGCTCAATACCCTTTCGACATGATGCGTTGACGCGCCTCGGCCACCGCGGACCCTGACTGTCGCCGCGCCATGCGGCGCAGCAGTACCGGTGCCAGCGCTATTCCGATCACGGCCCAGAGCCCGAGCACGACGAACATCTCGAGCGTGCGCCACGACGCACCGATCTCGGCGGCGGCCATCTCCGCGGGGAGCATCGCGGAGCGTGCGCCGAGCCCGAGCCAATAGAACGGGAAGGCCTGCCCCACCCATTGCAGCCACGTCGGCAGAGCCGTGATCGGGTAGAAGATGCCTGAAGGGACGATTAGCAGCATCGACGCGAGGAACAAGAGACCGGTTTGCGCGGCAGACTTCACGAGAGCGCCGAGCGCGACGCTGATGGGCACGGTGGACACCATGCCGACGACGAAGACCCACGCGAGCAGCAGCCACGTGCGGGGGCCCAACTGCAGATCGCCCGCTACCGTGAGCGCCGGGATGACGAGCAGGACCACACTGACGAGCGTCGTCAACGCGAACATCACGATCTTGCCGACGAGGTAGCCGATCATCCCGTTCGGCGTGGATTTCGCGCGCAACAGAGTGCCGTCCTCGCTGTCGGTGGCAATCGTGCCGGCCGGCCCCATGAGCCCTCCGAAGGCGATCGACATGCCGACGAGGCTCGGCAGCACCATCGCGCCGAGGGCGAACTCCGTGCCCGGTACCGTCTTACCGCGCATGAAGAGCAGCACGATCGCGAAGATCATCGGGACCGCGACGTACCAGATGACCGAGGCGGTGTCGGTTAGCATGTGGCGGGTCTCGATCCAGCCCCGCGACAAGCCGGCCAGGACGGCGTCCCTGCGGGCTTCGAATGCGCTCGTGGTCATGCCTGCGCCTCCGAGGTTTCCGGTGTAGCCTCCTGCTGCTCCGTGTCGGGCTGCTTCGCGAGCCGCGATCCGCCCGACTCCGCGCGCTGAACGAGGGCCATGTAGGAGTCTTCGAGGCTCGCGCGGCGCACCTCGAGTTCCGTGACGTCCGCGTCTTTCGCGAGCAGGTCTCGGACGAAACCGGACGGGTCGCCGCCGCGCACCGCCTCCACGTGGCAGCGGCCGCCCGAGGTCCAGCGCACTTCGGCGGCGGCCGCGAACTGGCGCGCAAGCTGCTCGACGGTGCCGTCGGCGACGATGCGGCCCTCGTCGAGCACCATGATGCGATCGGCGACCTTCTCGGCCTCGTCCAGATCGTGGGTCGTTATAAGGACCGCCGTGTTCTCAAGGTCGGACAGCCGGTGCACGAGCTCGTGAAACTCGCGACGTGCGTGCGGATCGAAGCCCGCCGTGGGTTCGTCCAGGAAGACGACCTCGGGACGCCCGACGATTCCTATCGCGACGTCGAGGCGGCGCCGCTGCCCACCGGACAGCGTCATGAGCCTGGCGTTCGCATGCTCGCTCAAGCCGATCACTTGAATGAGCTCATCCACATCCCAAGGCCGCGGCACGTCGGGAGTCGCGAACGGGGCGTAGAACCGGGCGACGTAGTCGAGCAGCTCGCGCACGCGCCAGCGCCCGTGATCGCGCCACGACTGCAGCACGACGCCGATCCGGGCCCGCCACGCTTCGTCGCCGCGGGCAGGGTCGATCCCGAGGACCGACACCTCTCCGGCCGACGGCATGCGGAAGCCCTCGAGAATCTCGATCGTCGTGGTCTTGCCGGCGCCGTTCGGCCCGAGCAGGGCCAAGACCTCACCACGTTGCGCGCTGAACGTCACCCCGCTCAGCACATCCTTGGGGCCGTACCTCATCCGCAGGTCGCGCACGTCCAGCGCCACCGTGCTCGCCGACGCAGGCCTTGCTCGCGCACTCATGGTGTTGTTCGTCTCGGAAGATAGCCGTGATAATACATTCTTGGAGGTGAGCTTCGCCATCGAACGCAAAGTCCGCGCTCCGCGGCCGCGAGCTCGCGCGGTCCTTGAGCAGCACACATGGCTATGCCGATCAGGGCACCGAAGCCGAGATCCGCATTGAGCGCACACTCCGCGGGATCATCGCGCGGACGAGCGCGTCGGCGCCATCGAGAATCAGGTCCGGAACGATGAGCTCGCGCGTTCGCCCGCCTCGACGTCGACGCGTGTGAGCAGCCAGCCGCCGGCCACGAAGAGGATCACGATCGAGAAAATTGCTGCGCGTGGACTGCCCGTGAAATACGCAAAGCCCGCGACGAGGAACGGGCCGAGCACGGCCGCGAACTTGCCGACCATGTTGTAGAAGCCGAAGAACTCGGCAGCCTTGTCGTCCGGAATCAGCCGCGCGAACAGCGAGCGGCTCAGGCTCTGCACGCCGCCCTGCAC
>JBOIDB010000157.1:0-12138 GCA_050740235.1 Gammaproteobacteria bacterium | reverse complement strand
ATCGCCGAGGGCGAAGTCACGCTGGAGGCGAGCGAGCCGGGTCAGAACGACATGACCCTGTCGCGCGGCGAGTTCTTCGGCGAGTCGAGCCTGATCTCCGGCCGGCCGCGGCTCGAGAACGCGCGCGCCGGCGCCAACTGTCTGCTCGTCGAGACGCCGCGCCGCATCATGGTCAAGCTGATGAACTCCAATGAGGAGGTGCGCCGCGGCATCGACTGGATCTTCATCGTCCGTGAGCTGCGCCGTCATTTCGCGCCGAAGGCCGCCGGCTTCTCCGACCTGCGCGAAATCGCCGAAGCCTGTGAAGTGCGCCATTTCAAGGCCGGCGAAGTGGTTTACAAGGAAGGCGACGTCGGCGACAGCCTGCATCTCGTGCGCTCCGGCTCCGTGACCTTGATGCGGCGGACGGAGGAAAACGACCTGGTCGTGGCGCAAGTACCGAGCAGGCAGCTCGTCGGTGAAATGGCCTTGATGGGCGATCCGATTCGCCGGGAGACGGCCACCGCGACGCTCGCCCTGGAGACCATAGAGATCAAGCGGCCGCAGTTCCTCCAGTTGATCAGTCGCGAGGATGCGCAGATCGAGCGGCTCCAGGCGGACGTCACCCGCCACGTCGTCGACCACACGCTCATGGAAGTGCGCCCGGAGGCGGGCGCCATGATGCAGTTCCTCATGGGCGAGGGGCTCGGCGAGGCGACCAACGCTATCATCATCAATGAGGACCTCTGCGTCGGTTGCGACAACTGCGAGAAGGCCTGCGCAGAGACGCACGGCGGCATCTCACGTCTCGACCGCAAGTCCGGCAATACATTCGCGCACGTGCACGTGCCGATTTCCTGCCGGCACTGCGAGCAGCCTCACTGCATGAAGGACTGCCCGCCCGACGCGATCCATCGCGCGGTCGACGGCCAGGTATTCATCGACGAAACCTGCATCGGCTGCGGCAATTGCGAAGCGAATTGCCCCTACGACGCGATTCGCATGGAATACGACGCGCCGGAAAAGCCCGGCCTGCTTCAATGGATGCTGTTTGGGCGGGGGCCGGGGCCGGGCGAAACGCCGAACTACACACCGAACGCCGCAGCGAAGGAAAAGGGAAAGAAGGCGGTGAAGTGCGATGCCTGCCTGGGGAGAAAGGCCGGTCCGGCTTGTGTGAATGCCTGTCCGACGGGGGCGGCGATACGAATCGGCCCAGAGCGCTTCATCGAGCTGCTGGACAAGCCGGCTGCGTGACGCAGCTTTGGTCTCGCTCGGTCTGCTGAATTTGTCGGAGCCGCAACATCTTCGCGTGATGCCGCGCAATGACTCATGCGAATTCCGGTGACTTCGCCCTGACAATTCGTTGGAGCGGATGGTGACGGAACAGGACTAGGTTGGGCTCTGGTTCGTGGGCAACTGGCATGCATGCTCGCATTGATCGTCGGGCGTTTCTCGCAGCCACGGCGACGCTGGCCGTTGTGGCGTTACTGCCTCCCGCTGGCAAGTCGCAAGATACGAGGACGCGGCTTGTACTGCTTGGCACCGGTGGCGGACCGCGACCCAAAAAGAACAATATGGCGTCGGCGCAGGTCATCATAGTCGAGGACGCGCTCTACGTCGTGGACTGCGGCGACGGCGTCGCGCGCCAGCTTGTAATCGCCGGCGCGTCACTTGACAAGCTGCGCCACGTATTCGTCACCCACCACCATTCGGACCACAACGCCGACTATGGCAACTTGCTGCTCCTGTCGTGGGCGAGCGGCCTCCGCACGCGGGTGGATACCTGGGGACCACCGCCGATCGAGAAGATCACACGGCTTTTCTTCGAGATGAGCGCGTACGACATCGATATACGCGTCAAAGACGAGGGGCGCGTGCCACTCGTACCGCTCATCCATGTCCATGAGCTCACTCGGCCCGGCGCTGTCATGCACGACGAGAACGTGAAGGTCACCTGCGCCCAGGTCGAGCATCCTCTGGTGACGCCGGCCTTCGCGTACCGATTCGATACCGCCGACCGGAGCATAGTTATCTCGGGCGACACGAGGCGGTCCGCCAATCTCCTGAAGCTGGCGCAAGGGGCCGACGTTCTGGTCCATGAAGCACTCTACGTCCCGGCCGTCGACCGGTTGGTCGCCCGCGTTGCCAATGCTTCCACACTCCGGAAGCACATCATGAACAGTCATACGTCCGTGGAGGACTGCGGACGAATCGCGGCGGAGGCCGGTGTCAAGACTTTGGTGCTCTCGCACTTCGTGCCACCAGATGATCCAATGGTTACGGAGCAGATGTGGATCGATGCGGCGCGGTCGCATTTCAAGGGCGAAATCATCGTCGGGCGCGATCTCATGGAGATTTGAGGTAACCACGTTGCCTCGGCTCGAAGCCGTGAGGAGTGGATGGAGAGATTCGATGAAGGTCACGCTACGACCGGGCAAACCCGAAGACGCCACAACCTGTGGGCCGATATGCTACGAGGCATTCAAGACCATCGCCGAGCAGCACAACTTTGCGCCTGATTTTCCCGCTCCCGAAGTCGGCACCGAGTTCCTGTCGAAGCTGCTTTCGCACCCGCGCTTCTATGCGGTTATCGCCGAGCTTGACGGCCGCATCGTCGGCAGCAACTTCATCGACGAACGATCGACCGTGGCGGGCATCGGTCCGATCACGATCGATCCATCCGCGCAGAATCGTGCGGTCGGACGCCAGCTCATGGCGCACGTCCTCGAGCGGGGCGCACAGCGGAAATTTCCGGGGATACGGCTGGTTCAGGCCGCCTACCATAACCGCTCGCTCGCGCTTTATACCAAGCTGGGATTCGTGGCCCGCGAGCCGCTGTCCACCATGCAGGGGGCGCCCCTCGCCGTGCAGATACCCGGATACGCCGTTCGCCCAGCTACCGAGAGTGATCTGGACGCCTGCAATCAGGTCTGCGTGCAAGTTCACGGCCATGACCGTAGTGGTGAACTGCGCGAGGCGATAAAAGAAGGCACCGCCACCGTTGTCGAGCATCAGGGTCGAATCACCGGCTATGCCACGCTGATTGCATTCTTTGGCCATGCCTTAGGGGAGACGAACGATGCCCTGAAAGCGCTCATCGGGGCGGCGCCGGCGTTCCCGGGCCCCGGCTTCCTCCTGCCGACCCGCAACGGGGAGCTGTTCCGTTGGTGTCTCGACCACGGACTGCACGTGGTCCAGCCGATGACGCTCATGAGCATCGGTCTCTACAACGAGCCCGCAGGCGCGTGCCTGCCGTCGATTCTCTACTGATTTGAGTATTGAGTACGACTTCCTGACCAGTTGAAGTCTCGAGCTCAATCCGAGAACTGGTTTCGGTGGTGTTGGAGCACGGTATCAGCATCATGATAAAGAGTCAGGTGATTACAGGCGGCGACGGGAGCAGGCTTCACGTCGTCGAAGCAGGAAATGCGAAGGGGCAGCCGATAGTCTTCATCCACGGCTTTTCGCAGTGCTGGCTCTCCTGGAGTCGGCAGTTGCAATCGGACCTGGCCGATGATTACCGCCTCGTTGCGATGGACATGCGGGGTCATGGTCTCTCGGACAAACCTCGCGAGGGCTACACCGACTCCAGACTGTGGGCGGATGACGTCAACGCGGTGATACAGTCACTGAGCCTCGACCTTCCGATTCTCTGTGGTTGGTCATACGGACCACTCGTAATTCTCGATTACATCCGGCATTACGGTGAGGATGGCATCGGCGGCAGTCACTTCGTGGGCGGGATAACGAAGCTCGGCAGCGAAGAGGCGATGTCGGTCCTCAGCCCCGAGTTTCTCAACCTCGTGCCGGGCTTCTTTGCCACCGACGTCGAAGAAAGTGCGCGCAGCCTGGAGTCGTTGTTGCGAATGTGCCTGGTCGACGACCCCACAACCGAAGATCTGTACCTGATGCTTGGTTACAATCTGTCCGTCCCGCCCTACGTCCGTCAGGGGATGTTCTCTCGCTCGTTCGACAACGACGATCTACTGCCGAAGATACGCAAGCCGGTCTTGATCACGCACGGCGGTGACGACGCCATTGTCAAACCAGCGGTCGTCGACCAGCACAAGGCGGGCATACCTCACGCCCAAGTTCATGTCATGGCAAACATGGGGCACGCGGCCTTTTGGGATGACGCGGAAAACTTCAACCGCCGACTACGGGCATTTTGCGAAGCCTGTAGACAGGATACTGCATTGAGCAGGACGCGTGGCGGGCGATGAACGCGGCCATTGAAGGAGGCTGCCTGTGCGGCGCCGTGCGCTATCGGGCCACTGGCAAATCGCTCGCCGGAACCCTTTGTCACTGCGGTACCTGCCGCCACGCCAGCGGTGCTCCATCCGTTGCCTGGACGGTCTTCCGGTCCAGTGATTTTGCCTTCATCGCGGAAACTCCCGCGCGCTTTTATTCGTCACCCGGCGTGATCCGCACGTTTTGCAGGAAATGCGGTACGCCGGTGACCTACCAGCGGACGTCGAAACCGGAGACGATCGATGCCACTACGGCGACGCTGGACGATCCGGACGCTTTCGCTCCCACCAAGGAAATCTGGATCGAGGAGAAGCTGGCGTGGGAGAGCCTGAATGAAGCTATGGAGCACTACCCGGGAAGCAGCGTGGGCGCATCAGGCAAGGCCACCAGACAGCCGGCGGCGAACCGCGACAAATAGCGTGCGCGCATTTTGAGATTCGTTGCATAGTTCGGCCGCACAGTTCTATCTGGCGAAGACCGGGTACTCGTGCTCGCCGTAGTTCTGGCCACCGGCGCGGCGTTGGGCTGGGGCACCGCCGATTTCCTGGGCGGCCTCAAGAGCCGCTCGGTGGCTATGCTTCTGGTGCTGCTCATCTCGCAGGTCTCCGCGCTGATCCTGCTGGCGGTAATCGTGCTGTCGATCGGCGAGGAACCGCCCGCCAGCGGATTCGTTTTCTACGCCGCCATCGCCGGACTGGCCGAAACCCTGGGCGTTGCCGCGCTTTATCGCGGTCTGGCGGTGGGGAAGATGAGCATCGTCGCTCCTGTCGCATCCATCGCGCCCGCAGTCCCGCTCGTGGTCGGCCTGCTGCTCGGCGAAGTGCCCACGCCCATGCAATTCGCCGGGCTCGCGCTCGCAGTAGTCGGCGTGGTCCTGACGTCGCGTCAGCGACGCACGAGCCAGAACGCCGATCGAAGCACGAGCTCGAGCGTGCTCTACGGCCTGTTGTCGGCGCTCGGGTTCGGAATCTTCTTTGTCGGCCTGGATGCCGCGAGCGAAGGCGACATACCGTGGGCATTGCTCATAGCCCGGCTCACGTCGGTGACGGCGATCGCAGTGGCCGCCATCCTGCGGCGATTGCGGCCCGCGGCGCCACGCAGCGACCTGCCGGCGATAGTCCTGATCGGCGCTCTGATCGTCGTTGCGGACTTCATGTACGCCACGGCCACGACCGTGGGGTTACTGGGCGTTGTCGCGGTGATCGGGGCACTCCACACGGTTGTCACCGTCGCTCTCGCGCGAATCGTCCTGCACGAGCAGATAGAGCGACTTCAACGACTCGGTATCGTGGCGTGCCTGGGCGGCGTTATGATCCTTACCGCATTCTAATCAAGGAGAGTGCCATGAATATGACGAGGCCGCCGGGAATCAGGAAAGTGATTATCTCCGCGCGCTCGAGAACGCCGAGCGGTTCACGCTCGACGGCGCGACGCTCCTGATCCACTACGAGGGAACGGAAGAGCCCCTGCATTTCGTCCACCGCGAGCCGAAACGCATCTGCCTTTTTCGTCGATGCTCAGCTTGCGGCCAACGATCAGGGCAACCGGATACCGGGACAGCACGTTCTCCATTCTCAGCTGAGCGGCGCCCCGTACGGCAGTATTCGTGAAAACGTTCGCATAGCGGAGTTCTTGCAGCTCGGCCGGCAGCTCCAGATAGGTGTCCCGCCAGCTGCCTGTGTCCAGCAGGATCGTATCGTCATCGGCAAGCAGGGCGCCGTTCAGCCGGGTTGCGACCACGATGAGATTGCTGACTTTATCCGGGGCGCCTCGCGCGAATGCCACGACATGCTCGCCGCGTTCCCCGGCGACGGTCAGCGGCAGGTAGGATCCGGATGAGAACAGATCCGGCTCCTGTTTGCGCAGCGCGAGCACCTGTGCAATGAGCCGCTGCTTGATCTCAGCCGTCCGCCAGCGCATCGCGAGCGCGGTCCAGTCGTCGCCGGATACCAATGATGCCTGCCGCGCCGCGAAGTCCACCGGACGACGGTTGTCCGGATCGACCAGACTCAAGTCCCAGTAATCAGCGCCCTGGTACAGGTCCGGGACGCCCGGGGAGGCGAGCTTGAGCAGGGTATGGCTCAGGCTGCCAGCGGCCGCGATGCGGGCGATTCGATCCGCGAACGGGGCGAAGCTGGCGAGGAATGCGCGGCTGCGTCCGGGATCGAGAATGCCATGCACGTAAGCCGTCATCGCCGCCTCGTACTCCTCGTTCGGCGCAATCCAGCTCGAGCGGCGCTTGGCTTCGCGCACGGCTTTGTGCATGTAGTCGACGAGGCGATGGACGAAATCGTCACTCGCCGCGATCTCCGCGCTGCCTGGCCAGACGCCAACGAGCGTTTGATAGATCAGGTACTCGTCGTTGCGGTCCGGCGCCGGCCGGCCGCCGATCTCGTGCCGCTTCGAGCGGTTCAAGCGGGTCCAGCGAAAGACGAGGGTTCGCCACTCGTCGGCGCGCTCGCTGATCGCGCTGATGCGCAAGCGCGTGTCCTCGCCACGCTTGTGGTCGTGCGAGGCAGTGGTGAGCATCGCCTGCGGGTGCGCGGCAAGCCGCTGCTGGTTCATCTGATGAAACGCTGCCGGAGAGATGCCGAAGCGCGTTGGGTCTCCGCCGACTTCGTTCAGTGACACGAGCCTCAGGTATCGGTAGAACGCGGTATCCTCGATGCCCTTCGCCGCGACCGCGCCGCTGAACTGCTGGGCCTTCATGGCGAATCGAAGCGTTTCCTGCGGCACGTATTCGTCGCTCGCGCCTGCCGGCAGATTCGCGCGCAGCGCGCGGTCGACGAAGCGGAACACGGAACCCTCGAGCTGCGGCTCGTCGCGACGCCCCTGCGCAAGCGCCCAGTCGAGATAGCGCTCGTCCACCTCGCCGATGCCCGCGGCTGTCACATAGGTCCGGTACACGGGCAGATGCGCGACGATCGCCGCAAAGGCAGCGCGCAGGTCCGTCCGCGTGAAATCCCGGCTGCGCCAGGAGCGCCGCGCAATTCGCTTGAGCAGGCCCGCGAGCACGTTGAGCTCGCTCGCGAGATTGCCGAGCATGACGTCGCGCTTCGCGCGCGCGGCGACCGCCGCGAATTCCTCCGTTTCACCGCTGAAACGTCGATACGTGCGCGTAAGGGATTCCTCGGCGCCCGCATCCACGAACAGGCCGTGCACGGCATTCATGAACTCATAGCCCGTCGTCCCGTCGACCGGCCAGTCGGGCAGCGGCTCGTGCCGCGCCAGTATCTTTTCCACCAGGAGCCAGGTGGCGGATGCTGCGTGGCCCATTTCTTCGCGGAGCCGGAGGCAGTAGCCGGCCGGATCGTAAAGCCCGTCGACGTGGTCGATTCGCAGCCCGTCGAGCTTGCCCTCGGCGATCAGCCGCAACACCAGCCGGTGGATGCGCTCGAAGAGCTCCGGTTCCTCGACCCGCAGGCCGGCCAGATCGTTGATATCGAAAAAGCGGCGATAGTTGATCTCCTGGGTCGCGACGCGCCAGTAGGCGAGGCGGTAGAACTGCTGCTCCAGCAGATCGTGAAGCTGGTGGAAGGAACGCGCATCTTCAGGATCACCGCCGTAAGCAGCGACGGCGGATTCGAGCGCCTGCCGGCAAGGCGGGTCCCGCATCAGCAGCGCCAGCCGCTTTTTGAGCGCCGCGGCAACCTGTCTGAGTTCGGGCCCGGCGTCCCTCGGCCCTTCGAGGCCGAGAGATTCGAAGCTTTCGGCGAGCGTGTCGATGACGTGCTCGTCCGATGCTTCGCCGGCTTGCCGCAACAGGCCGGCATAGTCCCGTAGCGCGATCGGAAAGCGGTAGTTGGAATAGGCGATGCTGAACCCGCCGGATTCGTCGATGCGGAGTTGCAACTCGCCGCGTTCGAGCACGTTCCCGTAGTGATCGCCGAGAAACGGCAGGAGCACTTTGCCGTCGAGCGAGCGCTCGGCCGGCGACCAGTCGATGTCGAAGTCGCCGGCATGCGGGCTTGCCTCGCCCCATTCGAGGACGTCTCCCCACCATGGATTCTCCGAGCCCCCGACGCCCATGTGGTTCGGGACGAAGTCGAGGATCAGGCCGAGGTCGTGCTCGCGAAGCGTCGATACCATTCGCTCGAATGCGGGCCGGCCGCCGAGCTCTTCGTTGATCCGGTCGTATTCGACGATGTCGTAGCCGTGCGTGGAGCCCGGCCGCGCGGCCAGGAAAGGTGAGGCGTAAAGATGGCTGATGCCAAGGTTCGCAAGGTAAGGAGCGAGCCGTGCAGCGGCGTCGAATCCCAGTTCGGCGCTGAGCTGGAGGCGGAACGTGGCGCGCGGCTTCATCATGCATGCTTGCGACGTGGTCGGCCGAATGACTTCGCCCTTGCG
The DNA here is from genome assembly GCA_050740235.1 of Gammaproteobacteria bacterium. Taxonomy (GTDB): domain Bacteria; phylum Pseudomonadota; class Gammaproteobacteria; order Steroidobacterales; family JACDCP01; genus JACDCP01. The sequence goes on along the minus strand of JBOIDB010000157.1, from coordinate 3,561 downwards.
AGGAACAAAGCTGCGCTCCATTCCTGCATATCGGTCCCATCGCCCGCGCCGGCCGGCCACTCGAACAACAGCCGGCCGCGGTGTTCCGGGCGCTGCATTGCAGGCTTCGGGGACAGATTTGCCTGCAAAATGAGCGTCACATCATCTCGCGACCATGTGACGTGCAAGCCATTGCCATTCCAGACTTCACTCAGCGACTCCGTCGCCTCGTGCGTGACGCTCGCCGGAATCACATGCTGCCGGCGCACGCGCAACAGCGATCTCAGGAACTCCAGCCATGCACGGCCTTGGGGTAAGTCGAGCGCGGGCCAGTCGAGGCGCGATCGGTCGAACGTGCGCCTGACGTTCGGATCCGGAATCGCCTCGCGGGCTTTCGGGTCGGTGAACTGAGGGAATTTCTCGAACTCCCTGCGCCGTCCATCGCGCACCACCGTCGCCAACTCGTCAGCGTAGTCGCAGAAGTAGAGGAACGGCTGTTTCGAGCCCCATTCCTCCCCCATGAACAGCAACGGTGGCTGCGGGGAAAGCAGAAGTACCGTGAGCATCGCGCGCAGCGCCCGTTCGCCGATGAGCGTTGTCAGACGCTCGCCAAAGGCGCGGTTGCCGATCTGATCGTGGTTCTGAAGGAAGTGCACGAACGCGCCGGGGGGAAGATGGCCGCTCGGTTCTCCGCGCGGCGCGCCGTCGCAAAACGAAGAAGGCTGGCCCTGGTAGATGAAGCCTTGCGTGAGAGCGTGGCCGATGGGTTGCAGGGAATTTTTTGTGTAATCGGCATAATAACCTTGCTGCTCGCCGGTCAGAAGAACGTGCGCGACGTGGTGGAAATCGTCATTCCATTGGGCAGTGTAAGAGCCGGCACCGGCGCGCAGATAACGGGCGGCGTTGTCGTCGTTCTCGAGGATCAGCCAGGGGCGATTACCGTGCTCGTCGCGTACGCGCGTTGCAAGCTCGGAAAGGAAATGCGTCTTCGACTCATCGTGAATGGCATGCACGGCATCCAGCCGCAGGCCATCGAAGCAGTACTCCTCCAGCCAGTACAGCGCATCGTGGATGAAGAATTCGCGCACCGGTCTCTGCGTGAAATCGATGGCTGCGCCCCAAGGCGTGTGAATGCTGTTATCGAAGAACTGCGGCGCGTACAAGTGCAGGTAGTTACCGTCCGGGCCAAAGTGGTTGTAGACCACATCCAACACGACGGCGAGACGACGGCCGTGGGCGGCATCGATCAGGCGTTTCAGCGAGTCCGTTGGGCCGTAGCTGCGATCGGGCGCGAACGGCAGGACGCCGTCGTAGCCCCAGTTGAAGCTACCGGGAAAGTCGGCAACAGGCATGAGTTCGATGACGCTGACGCCGAGTGTCACGAGATGATCGAGGCGAGCGCGCACTCCGTCGAACGTGCCTTCGTCGCTGAATGCGCCGACATGAAGCTCATAGATTACGGCCTCATCCCAGGCGGGGCGCGGCTGGTCATTGTGCCGCCATCGATATCTGGCGGGATCGACGACGACGCTCGGTCCGTGCACGTCGTCGGCCTGTACGCGCGATGCGGGATCGGGGACGCGGACGCCGTCGTCGAACTGGAACCAGTACAGACTGCCTGCCACAGCTTCCCGCGTCGTCAGCTCGAACCAGCCATCGTCGAGCTGTCGCATCGGCAGCTCGCGCGAGCGATCGACAATCAAAAGGTCGACGCTCTGCCGGGCGGGCGCCCACAACCTGAAGCGCGTACCGTCCGCGCGCAGCTCGGCCCCGAACGGCATGCGGTGCACGCAGTGCGCGCTCATTTTGCCGATGCGAGGATTCTTACCGTGCGGCCGGGGATCTCAAGGCCGTCGCCGGGAAAAAAATGCGCACATTCCTGATTTCGCTGCTTGCTATCAGGATCGCCCCCATTTTCAAAGCGCGTGTCCAGGATGCTTCGCCAGGTCGTGTCCGGCGGCGGCGGAGGCGGAAGCTCGAAATCCAAGATCTCGTCGTGCGCATTGAGGATCACGAGCACGCTCGCGGCAGCCCTGCCGCCCGCATCCGGCATGGCCGCACCGTCCAGCAGCATGCCAATGCAGCGGTGACGGGGATTCTCCCAGTCGTCGACCTGTTTTTCCGTGCCATTCGGCGTGTACCAGGCGATGTTCGGCCGGCCGTTCGCGCACGGCTCGCCGTGCAGGAAACCGGCTTGACGCAGTACCGGGTACGACCATCGCAGCGCGGTCAGTTCCCGCACGAAATCCCGCAGTCCCGCGCCGTCGTCCACGCGATCCCAGTTCAGCCAGCCGATCTCGTTGTCCTGGCAATAAGCGTTGTTGTTGCCGCCTTGCGAGTTACCGAACTCATCGCCGGCGAGCAGCATCGGCGTGCCCTGCGAAATCAGCAGCGTGGCGAGCAGATTGCGCTTCTGCACGTCGCGCAGCGCGCGGATATCGGAATCGTCGGTCGGGCCTTCGGCGCCGTAGTTGGCGCTCAGGTTCTCGCTGTGACCATCTTCATTGTTTTCCTGATTCGCTTCGTTGTGCCGCTCTTCGTAGGACACAAGGTCCTGGAGCGTAAAACCGTCGTGCGCGGTGATGAAGTTGACGCTCGCCCAGGCGCGCCTGCCGCGATGATCGAACAGGTCGGCGGAGCCGGTCAGGCGCGCGCCCATCTCGCGCATGAATTCACCGTCGCCGCGCCAGAATCCTCGCAGCGTGTCGCGGAAGCGGTCGTTCCATTCCGACCAGCCGGGCGGGAAGCCGCCGACCCGGTAGCCGTCCGGTCCGACGTCCCAGGGCTCGGCGATCAGCTTGAGCTGCGAAAGCACCGGATCCTGGCGCACGGCGTCGAAAAACCCGCTGTTCGGATCGAAGTCCTGCGCCTCGCGGCCGAGCGCCGTGCCGAGGTCGAAGCGGAAACCATCCACGTGCATGTCCTCGGCCCAGTAGCGCAGCGAGTCCATGACCATCTGCAGAACGCGCGGGTGCGACAGGTTCATGGTGTTGCCGCAGCCGCTCCAGTTGATGTACAGGCCGTTGTGGTCGAGGCGGTAATAGCTCGCATTGTCGATGCCGCGGAACGACAGCGTCGGCCCGAGGTGGTCGCCTTCCGCCGTGTGGTTGTAGACCACGTCGAGAATGACTTCGATGCCGGCGGCGTGGAATCGCTTGACCAGCGTCTTGAAATCGCTGATGCGCTCGGTCGTCAGATAGCGCTGCGCCGGGGCAAAGAATCCGATGGTGTTGTAGCCCCACAGGTTGCGCATGCCCTTTTCGACGAGATGGTCCTCGTCGATGAAGGCCTGAACGGGCAGCAGCTCCACCGCGGTCACGCCAAGTGAGGCGATCTCGTCGATGACCTGCGGCTCGGCGAGCCCGACGAATCGGCCGCGCAGCGCCTCAGGCACGTCCGGATGCAGCATCGTGTAGCCGCGCACGTTCAGCTCATAGATGACGGTCTCATCCCAGGGCGTTCGCGGCCCGCGATCGTCGCCCCAGGTGAATGCCGTATCGACGACGCGGCACTTCGGCATCGCATGCGCGTTGTCGCGCCGGTCGAAGGACCGATCCGCGCGGGTGCTGCCGAGCTTGTAGG
>JBOIDB010000156.1:0-26936 GCA_050740235.1 Gammaproteobacteria bacterium | reverse complement strand
GTCCCGTGGAGGGCACGAAGTTCCGCCGCGGGTCCTCGCTGTACAGGCGCGCTTCGATCGCATGGCCACGCTGCACGATCTCGTCCTGCGCGAGCGGCAGCTTTTCGCCCGCGGCGACCCGCAGCTGCCATTCGACCAGGTCGAGTCCAGTGACCTTCTCGGTCACCGGATGCTCGACCTGCAGGCGCGTGTTCATTTCCATGAACCAGAATTCGCGATCGGCGCCGACGATGAACTCCACCGTGCCCGCGTTGAGATACTCGACGGCCTTCGCCGCGGCCACCGCGGCATCGCCCATGCGCGCACGCAAATCCGCATCGAGGAATGGCGAGGGCGTTTCCTCGATGATTTTCTGATACCGGCGCTGGATCGAGCACTCGCGCTCGAAGAGCTGCACGACGTTGCCGCGCGAATCGCCGAATATCTGAAATTCGATGTGGCGAGGCTTCTCGACGTAACGCTCGAGCAGCAGGCGATCGTCACCGAATGCGCTCTTCGCTTCGCGCCGCGCGCTTTCGATCGCGCCCTTAAGGCTCGCCGCATCGCGCACGATGCGCATGCCCTTGCCGCCGCCGCCCGCCGAAGGTTTGATCATGAGCGGAAAGCCCAGCTTTTCCGCTTCTCGCGCCAGTGTCTCGTCGTCCTGCACACGGCCGTGATACCCCGGCACCGTCGGCACGCCCGCCGACTCCATGAGCCGTTTGGCGGCGCTCTTGGAGCCCATCTTCTCGATGGTCGCCGGCAGGGGACCGACGAAAGTCAGCCCGGCGTCAGCGCAGGCAGCGGCGAATTCCGCGTTCTCGGCGAGAAATCCATAGCCCGGGTGAACGGCCTTTGCGCCCGAGCGGCGCGCGGCGTCGATGATTCGATCGCCGCGCAGGTAGGACTCCTCCGGCGGCGAGCCGCCGATATGCACGGCGGCGTCGGCGAGCCGCACGTGCCGGGCATTGCGATCCGCGTCGGAATAAACCGTTACCGCCGTGACGCCGAGGCGTTTGCAAGTGCGGATGATGCGACAGGCGATTTCCCCGCGGTTCGCGATGAGGAGTTTAGGGATACTGTTCAGCTGCGCGCCACAAGGAGATGCAGAGGACGTCAAGGAATTATCGTATCAGCACGTTCGATTAGCGAGCCGTCGATTGAATTGATAACGATCATCTCCTGGTCTGCTTCCCCGTTGATACGAAATCCGAGAACGAAGCGCCAGCCTAAATACCCATCGATGTGATATACAAGCTCCGGTTCATCTACGATATCAATATCCTGAAGTTGAGCGTTTTCTGCGTGGGCGATAGCTTCAGCCGCCATTTGCGTGGCGATCAAGGGTGAGATTTCGGGTTCCTTCGGCAGGCCCCGATCAGGTAGAAATCTGCTTTTTATCCTCGTGATTTCACCTGTGTTCGCGTTGGTTATGATCATGAAGCTTGAGCCGTGAACCCATAGACCATTGATGGATTCTGCAATTCGGTAAACTCCTATCGCGGCTTCATTAACGTGCGCCGACGATTGCGTCAGTCTTTCTGTCCCTACCGCTCGGTAGGCTGCACCCAACTCCTGGATCAAGCGACGTAATTCGGCATCAGGATCGTCACCGCTATAGAAGCCCAGTTGCCCTTCCAGCCTGGTTGGCACACACCGCTTATCGAGTTCCCCTTTCAGTCCGGGGATTTCTCTCAAGCGAGTAGCTTGAAGCTGATCCAACAAACGCTCGTCGAGCGAGGTTTCGGCTGCGGTTCCCTGCGCGGTACAGTTCGGCGGATGTGAAACGTCCGGTTGAGGTAAATCGAACGCCCCCGCTAGTCCCACAGGAGCGCTTCCGGCTGAAAGCGGTATTGCTGCACAGAGCATGAATACCGTTTGCGTAAAGCCTTTGGTCTTCACTGTTCAGTTGCTCGAATATTACTGAACTCGTCTCTGCGCAGGCTACCGATCGAGCCATGCGGGCTTGCGCTTCTCGAGGAACGCGCTCAGGCCCTCCTGTCCTTCGGCAGAGGCGCGACGGTCGGCGATCATCTCGGCCGTGCGCCGCTGAAGCGCGGCGCCACGCGTCCCGGCCGGATCGACGACCGTCGCGATGAGCGTCTTGCAGACCGCGAGCGCCTCCGGTCCGGCGGCGAGCAGCGCGTGGACCTCCTCGCGGACGGCCGCATCCAACGCTTCGGGGTCCACGCTGCGATGGATGAGCCCGATACGCTCGGCCATTGCGGCATCCATGCGATCCGCGGTCAGGAAGAAACGTCGGGCCTGGCGCTCGCCGATGGCCGCGATCACGTACGGGGAGATCACCGCCGGCAGCACGCCGAGGCGCACCTCCGTGAGGGCGAATTTCGCTTTCGACGAGGCGATCGCGATGTCGCAACAAGCGATGAGGCCGACGCCGCCGCCGAAAGCATGGCCGTTGACGCGCGCGATCGTCGGCTTGGACAGCCCGTTCAGGCGTTCGAGCAGCCCGGCGAGGCGCAAGGCATCCGCGATGTTCTCCTCGCGGCTGTAGCCGGCCATCGAGCGCATCCAGTTCATGTCAGCGCCGGCCGAGAACGTATTGCCGGCGCCGGTCAGGATAACGATACGTACGTCGGCGTCCTTGTCGAGGCGTTCGAGCAGCGCCGAGAGCTCGGCAATCAGGTGATCGTCGAACGCGTTGTGCACGTCGGGCCGATCGAGCGTGATCGATGCGACACCGCGCGCGTCGGTTTCGAGGCGAGTTGCGGACATTGCTGATTTCCGTGGCGTTGAATTGCTGATTTCGCCGAGACCATTCCTGAATTCGCGTGCGCGAAATCAGGAGTGCCGCCTACATCCGAAACACGCCGTAGGGCGCTTCCGGCGCGAGCGGCGCGTTGAATGCGGCCGAGATGGCGAGCCCGAGGACGCGTCGCGTGTCGACGGGATCGATGACGCCGTCGTCCCACAGCCGGGCCGTCGCGTAATAGGGGTGTCCCTGCGACTCGTACTGCTCGCGGATCTCCGTCATGAATGCGTTCTGCTCGGCTTCGGGCCAGGTCTTGCCGCGCGCCTCGAGCCCGTCGCGCCGCACGGTCGCAAGGACGTTCGCGGCCTGCTCTCCGCCCATGACCGAGATGCGCGCGTTCGGCCACATCCATAGCATCCGGCCGCCGTATGCGCGCCCGCACATGGCGTAGTTGCCGGCGCCGAACGAGCCGCCGATGATCACCGTGAACTTCGGCACGCGCGCGCACGCGACCGCCGTGACCATCTTCGCGCCGTCCTTGGCGATGCCGGCGTTCTCGTATTTCTTGCCGACCATGAAGCCGGTGATGTTCTGCAGGAACACGAGCGGAATGCCGCGCCGGTTGCACAGCTCGATGAAATGGCAGCCCTTGAGCGCCGACTCGGAGAACAGGATGCCGTTGTTCGCGACGATGCCGACGGGATAGCCGTGCAGATGCGCGAAGCCGCACACGAGCGTCTTGCCGTAGAGCGCCTTGAACTCGGTCAGCTCGGAACCGTCCACGAGCCGGGCGATGATCTCGCGCACGTCATAGGGATGGCGCGTATCCGTCGGCACGATGCCGTAGATGTCCTCGGCCGGATAGCGCGGCTCTTCGACCGGGCGCGTCGCGACCGGCACGTGCTTGACCCGGTTCAGATGGCCGAGCAGCTCGCGGGCGATGGCGAGCGCATGCGCATCGTCGTCGGCGAGATGATCCGTGACGCCGGAGACGCGGCTGTGCATCTCGCCGCCGCCCAGGGATTCGGCGTCGACGATCTCACCCGTGGCCGCCTTCACGAGCGGCGGCCCGCCGAGAAAGATGGTGCCCTGGCCGCGCACGATGATCGCTTCGTCGCACATGGCCGGCACGTACGCGCCGCCGGCCGTGCAGGAGCCAAGCACCACGGCGATCTGCGGAATATTGCGCGCAGACAGGCGCGCCTGGTTGTAGAAGATGCGCCCGAAATGCTCGCGATCGGGAAAAACCTCGTCCTGCAACGGCAGGAAGGCGCCGCCCGAATCGACCAGGTACACGCACGGCAGATGATTCTCCGCGGCGATCTCCTGGGCGCGGAGATGTTTCTTGACGGTGATCGGAAAATACGTGCCGCCCTTGACGGTGGCGTCGTTCGCCACCACGAGCACCTCGTGGCCGCGCACGCGGCCGATTCCCGTGACGATGCCGGCGCAGGGCGCGCTGTCGTCGTACATGCCGTGTGCCGCGAGCGGAGAGAATTCCAGAAACGCGCTGCCGCGGTCGAGCAGCGCCTCGATGCGCTCGCGCGGCAAGAGCTTGCCGCGTTCTACGTGCCTCGCGCGAGCCGCTTCGCCGCCGCCCTCGGCGGCGCTGGCGATGCGGTTCTTCAGATCCTCGACGAGCGCGAGCAGGTTTCGACGATTCGCTCGAGTCTCCGCGCTGCGCAGATCGATCTGGCTCTGGATGACCGGCATGGCGGCGCGCGCGGACGCCTTACATCAGCTCGACGGCGGCGGCCGTGGCTTCGCCTCCGCCGATGCACAGCGAGGCGACGCCGCGTTTCTGCTTCCTTCGACGCAACGCGTGCAGCAGGGTCACCATGAGCCGCGCGCCCGTGGCGCCGATCGGATGGCCGAGCGCGCAGGCGCCGCCGTGCACGTTGAACTTGTCGTGATCCAGCCGTAAATCGCGCATCGCCGCCATGGCGACGACGGCGAAAGCTTCGTTGATCTCGTACAGGTCGACGTTCGCCGGCGACCAGCCCAGGTTTTCATGCAGTGCCTGCACGGCGAACACCGGCGCCGTCGTGAACCACTCGGGCGCCTGGGCGAAGCCGCTATGCCCGAAAATCCGCGCCAACGGGGCGATGCCGCGCCGCTTCGCCTCGCTGGCGCGCATCAGCACGAGCGCCGCGGCGCCGTCGGAGATCGACGACGAGCTTGCCGCCGTCACCGTGCCGTCCTTGCGAAAAGCCGGACGCAAGGTCGGGATCTTGTCGATGTCGCAGTTGAAGGGTTCTTCGTCCCGGTCCACGACCGTATCGCCCTTGCGGCCCTTGACGGTCACCGGCACGATTTCCTCGGCGAATGCGCCGGATTCCGTGGCCTCCACCGCCCGGCGCACGGAAGCCGTCGCGAATTCGTCCTGCGCCTCGCGCGAGAAGCCGTATTTTTCGGCCGTGTCCTCGGCGAACTTGCCCATCATGTTGCCGTCGTAGGGATTCTGCAGGCCGTCGAAGAACATGTGATCGAGCACCTGCTGGTGGCCCATGCGGTAACCGCCGCGCGCCTTCGGCAGCAGATAGGGCGCGTTGCTCATGGATTCCATGCCTCCGGCGACGACGATGTCGGCCGAGCCGGCGACGATCAGGTCGTGCCCCAGCATGACGGCCTTCATGCCCGAGCCGCAGACCTTGTTGACGGTCGTGCAGCCGACGGCGTTCGGAATGCCGGCCTCGAGCGAAGCCTGGCGGGCCGGCGCCTGGCCGAGCCCGGCGGGCAGCACGCAGCCCATGAATACTTCACTCACGTCGCCGCCCTCGAGCCCCGCGTCCTCCAGCACGGCGCGGATCGCGGCCGCGCCGAGCGACGTGGCGCTGACCGGTGCCAGGGCGCCTTGAAATCCGCCGATGGGCGTGCGCCGCGCCGCGGCGATGACAATCGGATCGTCCTTCATTTCCACTCTCGAATAACTCCGTTAACGGGTTTGGACGCCGGGAACGCTGCGCTTATCCCGGCGCATTACCGTTCCATCTAGTCCGGCGCCGTGGCTTTCAGGATCTCGCGTCCGATCAGCAGACGTCGGATCTCGCTGGTGCCCGCGCCGATCTCGTAAAGCTTGGCGTCACGCAGCAGGCGCCCGACCGGGTATTCATTGATGTAGCCGTTGCCGCCCAGGCTCTGGATCGCCTCGAGCGCGACGTGCACGGCCGAGCGGGAGGCATGGAGGAGCGAGGCCGCGGCATCCTGGCGCGTCGGCTCGTCACGGTCGAATTGCTCGGCGGTGCGATACGCGAGCGCCCGCGAGGATTGCAGCGCCGTGTACATGTCGGCGATCTTGGCCTGCATGACCCCGAAGCTGCCCAGCGTGCGGCCGAACTGCTTGCGCTCGTGCAGATACGGCAGGACCTCGTCCATGCAGGCCTGCATTATGCCGATCGGCCCTCCCGAGAGCACCAGACGCTCGGAATCCAGGCCGCTCATCAGGATGTACACGCCCTTGTTGACTTCGCCGAGAACGTTCTCCGCGGGAATCTCACAATTCTCGAACACCAGCTCGCAGGTATTCGAGCCGCGCATGCCCAGCTTGTCGAGCTTCTGCGCCGTGCGGAAGCCGGGCATGCCCTTCTCGACGATGAAAGCGGTCACGCATGCGGAGCCCGCGTCTTCCCCGGCGGTGCGCATGTAGACCAGCAGCACGTCCGCTTCCGGCCCGTTGGTGATCCACATCTTGGAGCCGTTCGCGATCCATTTGTCACCGCGCCGCTCCGCGCGGCAGCTCATCGAGCCGACGACGTCGGAACCCGCACCGGACTCGGACATCGCGAGCGCGCCCACCCATTCGCCGCTGCACAGCTTCGGCACGAAGCGCTTGCGCTGCGCCTCGTCGGCATTCAAGCAGAGATTGTTGAGACACAGGTTCGAATGCGCGGCATAGGAAAGCCCCACGGAGGCCGACGCCCGGGAGATTTCCTCCATCGCGACGACGTGCGCCAGGTAGCCCATGCCGGTGCCCCCGAGCGCCTCGGGCACGGTCATGCCGAGCAGACCCATGTCGCCCAGCGCGCGCCAGATCTCCTGCGGATAGGTGTTGGATTCGTCGATCTCGGCGGCGCGCGGCCTGAGCTCGCTGTCCGCGAAGCGCCGCACGCTCTCGCGCAGCAAGTCGATGTCCTCGCTGATGGCAGTATTGAAGGCGCTCATTTCGGACCTCGCGAAATTGCTTGCGGCGCGACGCGCCGCGCCCGAAGCGCCCATCAGTCGGCTCCGGCGATGTGCGGCGAGCGGCCGGCCAGCCGGTCCTTGAAGCGCTTGGTATAGGGCATCTTGATCTTGCCGATCGCGTGAATGCGCTCCTCGGCAAGGCGATCGGCCGCCTGCCAGCTCGGTATGCCGTCGCGGTCGGCGATCGAGAAGATCTTGCGGATGTTATTGAAGATCGAGCTGACCGCCAGGTAGGCGCGCTCCTGGTCGTAGCCTTGCAGCTCGATCGCGACGTTCATGAGGCCGCCCGCGTTGATCGCGTAGTCCGGGGCGTACAGCAATCCGCGCTCCTCCAGGGCCGTTCCCCAATCCTCCGATTCGAGCTGATTGTTCGCCGCGCCGGCCACGATGTCGCACTTCAGGCGCGGCACGGTGTCCTCGTTGATCACCCCGCCGAGCGCGCAGGGCGAGAAGACCTTGGCGTCGGTATCGTATATCTGGCTCATCGGCACGGCCTCGGCGCCGACCTCGTCCACCGCCTGCTGCACCCGTTCAGCGTGGATATCCGTCACGAAGACCTTTGCGCCTTTCTTGCGCAGCAACTTGACCAGATGGTAACCAACGCTGCCGACGCCCTGCACGGCAAAACTGAGCTTGCCCACGTCCGTATGGCCGTACCGGCGGTCGAGGCAGGCCTTGATGCCCTGGAACGTGCCATAGGCCGTGAACGGCGACGGGTCGCCGCTGCCCCCGTGCACCTTGTGCACGCCCACCACGCGGTCCGTCTCCTGATAAATGTAGTCCATGTCCTCGACGTTCGTCCCCACGTCCTCGGCCGTGATGTACCGGTTGCCGAGCGAGCCGATGAATCGCCCGAGCGCGCGAAACAGCGCTTCGCTCTTGTCCTTCTCCGGATCGCCGATCAGCACGGCCTTGCCGCCGCCGAGATTGAGGCCCGATACCGCCGCCTTGTAGGTCATTCCGCGAGACAGCCTGAGCACGTCCTTCAGCGCCTCGTCCTCGGTCGCATACGGCCACATCCTCAAGCCGCCGAGGGCCGGGCCCAGCACCGTCGAATGAATGGCGACGATGCACTTCAGGCCGCAGCATGGGCTATGGAAGAAGACGACCTCTTCGTGGCCCATGTTCCCGAGGGTTTCGAAAACCTGCATGCGGGTGCTCTCCTGTGGATGAAGCTGGACAGTTCGCAGACAGCTGCCGAAAACGGTTTCGCGGCAGCCCGAAAGTCGGACAGAAGGCATCCGGAGCAGCCGCCCGAATCACGGACCGGCGTTCCGAAGGCGGACTGCTGTAAACTGGCGTGCGCCGTCCCGTTGCTCACCGGTTTAAGTCGACCCGCGACTGCGGTTGTCGTTGATCGAAGCGGGCGAAATCGGCGCCAATCGGTCAAAGCCGCGGCATTATAGTCCGTGAGCCTGCGTCCTGCATCCGCCCGCCGCCGCCGATGATGCGCTGCAACAATGGCTTGAGCCGGGCGGCTGCAGGTAAGATGAACGGCAAAAATCCCGGGGAATCCAGCCGATGAGCAGACCCGCCGAGCACATCGAGGAGCAGGCCGCTCTCGAGAACGGCGTCCCGCTGCGCTTCGTGACCGCCGCCTCGCTGTTCGACGGCCACGACGCGGCGATCAACATCATCCGGCGCCTTTTGCAGGCGCACGGCGCCGAGGTCGTGCACCTCGGCCACAACCGCAGCGTCGCGGACATCGTGCGGGCGGCCTTGCAGGAGGACGCCGACGCCATTGCGTGCAGCTCCTACCAGGGCGGCCACAACGAATACTTCCGCTACATGGTCGACATGCTGCGCGAGCACGATGCAGAGCACATCCGCGTCGTGATCGGCGGCGGCGGCACGATCGCGCCGCACGAAATCGAGGAGCTCGAGGCTTACGGTATCGAGAAAATCTACAGCCCGGACGACGGCATGCGCATGGGGCTGGACGGCATGGTCGAGGACGTGTTCCGACGCGTGCGCGGAGCCGACAAGCCGCCGTTCGAGCCGCGCGGGCTGACGCCGGACGACACCCAGCAGCTCGCGCGCACGATTTCCCTGCTCGAGGAAACCGTCGGAGATGCGCCCCGGCTCGATCGCCTGCGCAAGACCTGGGAAGCGACGCGGCATCGACCGCCGGTAATCGGCATCACGGGCACCGGCGGGGCGGGCAAGAGCAGCTTGACCGACGAGCTGCTGAACCGCTTCCTGCGCCATTTCCCCGGGGCGCGCATCGCCGTGGCGGCGGTGGATCCCACGCGGCGGCGCACCGGCGGCGCGCTGCTCGGCGACCGCATTCGCATCAACAGCCTGTCCAGCGAGCGCGTGTTCATGCGCTCGATCGCCACGCGGCGCCAGCATCTGTCGACCAGCGCCGTCCTCGCCGACACCGTGCGCGTGATGAAGTACGCCGGCTTCGACCTGATCATCGTCGAGACGGCCGGCATCGGCCAGAGCGACACCGAGATCGTCGATCTCGTGGATCTGTCGATTTACGTGATGACGAGCGACTACGGCGCGCCGAGCCAGCTCGAGAAGATCGACATGCTCGATTTCGCCGATCTCGTCGCCCTGAACAAGTTCGAGAAGCGCGGCGCGCAGGACGCCTTGCGCGACGTGCGCAAGCAGTGGAAACGCAATCGGCGCAGGTTCGAGGCCGGCGACGGCGAGATTCCGGTATACCCCACGGTCGCGAGCCAGTTCAACGATCCCGGCGTCAATCATTTCTTCAAGGCCTTGTGCGATGCGCTCACCGCGCGCGGCTTCGAGCGCTGGACGATCGACGAGCACGTCCTCGCGGCCACGCACGCGCGGCAGGCGATCATCCCGCCGTCGCGCACGCGGTATCTCGCGGAAATCGCCGAGCGCGGGCGCGCCGCGGCGGAAGACAACGAAAGCCGCATCGAGCAGGCGCGGCTCGCGTTCAGCCTGTATACGGTACTCGGCGATCTCGAGGACCCGGATCGGCCGGAGCCGCTGGAGCCCTATGCCGAAGGGTCGCTGGACGGGCCCGACGACGATGCGACGGTCCGACTGCGGCGGCGCTACAACGATGCCCTCGAAGCGCTCGGCGAGGAGGCGCGCGCGCTTCTCAAAGCCTGGCCGGACCGCGGCGAACGCGTGACCACCGATCAGTACACCTACACCGTCCGCGGCCGCGAGATCACCGGCGACAATTACACCGAATCCTTGAGTCGCCTGCGCATCCCGAAGATCGCGCCGCCGCGGTTCGAGGACTGGGGCGAGACGCTTCGCTTTCTGCTCGAAGAGAACCTGCCGGGCTCGTTCCCCTACACGGCCGGCGTCTACCCTTATCGACGCGAGCAGGAAGACCCCACGCGCATGTTCGCCGGAGAGGGCATGCCGGAGCGCACCAATCGCCGGTTCCACTATCTCGCGCTTGGCCACTCGGCCACGCGGCTGTCGACGGCGTTCGACTCGGCCACGCTGTACGGCGAGGATCCCGATACGCGGCCGGACATCTACGGCCGGATCGGCAACTCGGGCGTTTCCATCGCGACGCTCGACGACATGAAGAAGCTCTACTCGGGCTTCGACCTCTGCGATCCGCGCACGTCAGTGTCGATGACCATCAACGGTCCCGCGCCGATCATTCTCGCCATGTTCATGAACACGGCCATCGACCAGCGCGTCGAGCGTCACCTGCGCGAGACCTCCCGCTGGGACGATGCACAGAAAAAAATCGACGCTCTGTACCGCGATCACCCGCGGCCTGCGTACAGCGGGCCGCTGCCGGAAGGCCACGACGGTTTTGGTCTGGGTCTGCTCGGCGTATCGGGCGACCGGCTCGTCGATATGGAAACCTACGCGAAGTTGAGCGCCGATGCGCTGGCGAAGGTGCGCGGCACCGTGCAGGCAGACATCCTCAAGGAGGATCAGGCGCAGAACACCTGCATTTTCTCCACGGAGTTTGCCTTGCGCATGATGGGCGACGTGCAGGCCGCCTTCATCGAGCGCAAGGTGCGCAATTTCTACAGCGTGTCGATCAGCGGCTATCACATCGCCGAGGCCGGCGCCAATCCGGTCAGCCAGCTCGCGTTCACGCTCGCCAACGGCTTCACGATCGTCGAGTACTACCTGAGCCGCGGCATGGACATCGACGCTTTCGCGCCGAACCTGAGCTTCTTCTTTTCCAACGGCATGGATCCGGAATACGCGGTCATCGGGCGGGTCGCGCGGCGCATCTGGGCTCGCGCCATGCGTGATTTGTATCAGGCTTGCCCGCGCAGCCAGATGCTCAAGTACCACATCCAGACGTCGGGCCGTAGCCTGCACGCGCAGGAGATCCAGTTCAACGACACGCGAACGACGCTGCAGGCGCTATACGCGCTGTTCGACAACTGCAATAGTCTGCATACGAATGCATACGACGAGGCGATCACGACGCCGACCGAGGAATCGGTGCGCCGCGCGGTCGCCATCCAGCTCATCATCAACAAGGAGCTCGGGCTCAACAAGAACCAGAATCCGCTGCAGGGCGCCTTCATCATCCGGCTGCTGACCGACATGGTGGAGGAGGCGGTCTACCGCGAGTTCGAGCGCATCTCGGAACGCGGCGGAGTGCTCGGCGCCATGGAGAGCATGTACCAGCGCGGCCGGATACAGGACGAAAGCCTCTACTACGAAGGACGCAAGCACGACGGCAGCCTGCCCATCGTCGGCGTGAACACGTACAAGGCAGGGATTCGCGGCGAAGCCGGCGCCGTCGAGCCGCCCGAGCTCATCCGCTCGACGGAGATCGAGAAACAGTCGCAGGTCGAGGCGACCCGGCGATTCCTCGCGCACAACGAAGCGCAAGTGGACGCCGCTCTCGAGGCGCTGCAGAAGGTCGCAAGCACCGACGCCAATACCTTCGAAGAGCTCATGGAAACGGTCAAGACCTGCTCGCTGGGCAGGGTCACGCACGCTCTCTACGAGGTCGGCGGGCAGTATCGACGGAACATGTGAACCTGCATCGATCGGCGCGTATTGCAGGCGACGTTTACCGCGGATAGAAAAAGGCGCCTCCAATCAGAAACTTGCGAAGCAGGCGCGCTTTTTTTTCGCTCTGCGTTCTGCTAGATTCGAGGCTGTCTGCCCTGCCAGGGCGCGCTCGAACCCGACAGCTTGCGCACGGCGGCATCCCTGCGGCGCTCGGTTCGCGGGCTGTCGATGAACCCCGAATCGGACGGTTCTCCCGGCTTCGATGCCGCCACGGCGCTCAGCAGGCTGTTCCGGCCGGTGGCATATCGTTTGCATGTCACCGGCGCAAAATGGCGAGCCCGGTCACGACAATGATCCGAAACCTTGCATTTGGCCATTCGCCGACTCAGGCAATCTCGAATAAAGCGCAGGTACCTCATGTTTAGATCAATCCCTCTTCGCCGCCCGGCGGCATTCGGCGGGTGGTCGGCGATATTGCTGATTCTGGCTTTACCGGTCGCCCTGGCGCAGGAACGTCTCGTCGACGAGACGATGCAGACGCAGTCGGCGGCCGATGAAGCCGCCGCGAGAGTCCAGACCCAGATAAGCCAGCTCGCAGATGAAACCACCGGCCTGGTGGGCGACTACCGGGTCACCATTCAACAGCTCGACCGCACGCAGATTTATAATCAGAACCTCGCGGCGCTCGTGCAGGATCAGGAAGAAGAAAAAGTCTCGATCCAGCAGCAGCTCGAGAATTTCGTCGAGACCGAGCAGGATATCGTGCCGCTCATGCAGGACATGATCAGCACGCTCGAGCAGTTCATCCAGCTCGACATGCCGTTCCTGCTGGAGGAGCGGACCAATCGCGTGCGCACATTGCGAGACAACATGTCGCGCGCCGATATCACGATATCGGAGAAGTACCGGCAGATCATGGAAGCCTATCAGATAGAGGCGCAGTTCGGCCGCGACGTCGAGGCGTATAGCGGCCCGCTCGACCTTGGCGAAGGGCCTCCACGCACGGTCGATTTCCTGCGGGTCGGCCGCATGCTGTTGGCCTATCAGTCCGCGGACGGCGCCGAGACCGGCTTCTGGAACAAGCTCACGCGGCGCTGGGAGCAACTGCCGGACGAGTACCGGCGATCCATAAGCGACGGCCTGACCGTCGCCCGCCAGCAGGGCGCGCCCGAGATGCTCAGGTTGCCCGTTCCCTCGCCGGAGGTCCCGGAATGAAAACGACAACCCTTGCCGGCTTGAGCGCTCTCGCTTTCACGTTCGCGTACCCGGCCGCAGCACAAGAGGAAGAACCGGCTCCGACGCAACAGGAACAGGAGGCGCAGGAGCAACAGGCGGCACAGCAACGTGCCGCTCAGCAAGAGCAGCAGCAAGCCGCGCAATCGCTCAACGAGCTGCTGGAAAGCGTCCAGCAGGGAGCGCGGCAGCGCTCGCAGGAAAATCAGGAGCGTTTGCAGCGCTTTCAGCAGGCGCGCAACGAGCAACAGGCGTTGCTGCAGCAGGCGCGCAACGAGCTTGCGCAAGCCGAGCAACGAAGCGAGCAGCTCAAGACGCAGTTCGACCAGAACGAGGCCGAATTGACCGAGCTCAATACCACGCTGGACACTCGCGTCGGCAACATGGGCGAGCTGTTCGGCGTCGTGCGCCAGATTGCCGGCGAGGCCACCGGCCTGGTCGACAGCTCGTTGATCACGGCACAGTTTCCGGATCGCGGCGATTTCCTCGGCGGCCTGGCCGAAACCAGGGCGTTGCCGTCGATTCCGGACCTCCGCGAGCTATATGCGCTGCTCTTGCAGGAGTCGGTGGAGTCGGGGAAAGTCGTGCGGTTTCCCAGCACGATCATCCTGCCCGACGGCGAGCAGGAACAGGCGGAAGTGGTCCGCGTCGGCACGTTCAACGCCATCGTCGAGGATCGTTTCCTGCGTTACGATCAGAGCAGCAATACGCTGAACGTCCTGCCGCGCCAGCCGGCCGGCCGCTTCAGGGATCTGGCCGAAGAGCTTTACGAATCCGAGCCCGGGCAGATCGTGTCGATGGCGATAGACCCGGGCCGCGGCTCGCTGCTCGGCCTGCTCATCCAGACGCCCAATTTCTGGGAGCGTATCCAGCAGGGCGGCCTGGTCGGCTACGTGATCATCTTTATCGGCCTGCTCGGCGTGTTGATCGCGATCGAACGGTTCCTGTTCCTGACGGTTGCCGGCGGTAAGATCAAGAGCCAGCAGAAGTTGGATACGCCGGATGGAGACAACGCGCTCGGCCGCATCATGAACGTGTATCACGATAACAGGAGCGCCGATACCGAAACCCTCGAGCTCAAGCTCGACGAGGCCATTCTCAAGGAGACGCCGGCGCTGGAGAAACGACAGTCCATCATCAAGGTTTTTGCGGCTCTGGCGCCGCTGCTGGGTCTGCTCGGCACAGTCGTCGGCATGATCATCACCTTCCAGGCGATCACGCTGTTCGGTACCGGCGATCCCACGCTCATGGCCGATGGCATCTCGACCGCCCTGGTCACGACCGTGCAAGGCCTCGTCGTGGCGATCCCGCTCGTGCTGCTGCACAGCCTGATCGTCGGCCGCAGCCGGAGCCTCATCGAAATACTGGAGCAGCAAAGCGCCGGCATGATCGCGCGCCATGCCGAGCAAGAACAGGCCGCATGAACTTCCTCGCCGACATGTTCATCGCCATCCGAACCTTCATGGAGTCCGGCGGCACGGTGCTCTGGCCGATTCTCATCATCACGGCGTTGATGTGGCTGTTCATCATCGAGCGCATCTGGTACTACCGCACCGAGCTGCCCGAGAAGATCGCCGAAGTAGCCGAGGCGTGGAACCGTCGTTCCGACACGACATCGTGGTACGCGCGCCGCGTGCGCGACGAGCTGATTTCGAATGTTTCGGTCGACGCGCACCGCTACATCCTCTTCATCAAGACGCTCATGGCGGTCCTGCCGTTGCTCGGGCTGCTCGGCACGGTGACCGGGATGGTCCAGGTTTTCACGATCATGGCCCTGATCGGCACGAGCAACGCGCGACTCATGTCGAGCGGCGTATCGGCGGCGACGATTCCGACGATGGCGGGACTCGTCGCTGCGATTTCCGGGCTGTATATCGTCACCTGGCTGGAGCAGAAGGCGAATTCGGAAGTCGAGCGTACCGAGGATCTGCTGGTCCGCCATTGACCCCGGCACTGAGCGCTTATGCGACATAGAACCCATCGCGACGCCGACGAGGCTGAAATCAACATCACGCCGATGCTCGACATCGTGTTCATCATGTTGATTTTCTTCATTGTCACGACTTCGTTCGTCAAGGAGGTCGCGGTCGACGTCAACCGTCCCTCGAACGCGCCGACCGAAATCAAGGAAGAGTCGGAGGTCATCGTGATCCGCATTGCCCCCACCGGCCAGATTCAGGTCGAAGACCGCAATACGGACATTCGCGCCGTGCAGGCGAACGTGCAGAGCGCCCTGGCTCTCCGGCCGGAGGCTACGGTGGTCGTGATCGCGAGTCGTCAGGCGGACGCTGGCCTGCTGGTGCGCGTAATCGACCAGGCGAGGCTGGCCGGCGCCGACGACGTCTCTTTGGCCGCTCCGGGCAGCGGGGGCTAGCCGGGGCCTGCAGGCGACGGATCGGCTGCCATATTGCAGCGCAGAGGTGTAGTCTGATTCCAAAAGCCCGGGTGGCAGCGCCGATCGGAACCTGACCGGGCGCGAGAGGCTCTAAACTCAAATGGCCAGGAGACATGCAACCGGCGAGGAAGACGCCGAAATCAACATCACGCCGATGCTCGACATCGTGTTCATCATGTTGATTTTCTTCATCGTCACGACCTCGTTCATACAGGAGCCGGGTATCGACCCGGACCGTCCGGAGGCGGCGACGGCCGCCGAGAAGGCTCGCGGCAATATCCTGATCGCGATTTCCCCGGCCGGTCTCATCTGGATGAACAAGCAGCAGGTCGAATTGCTGCAGGTCCGAACGATGGTCGAGGAAGCGCGGGCGGAAAGTCCCGAGAGCAGCGTCATCGTCATTGCGGACGAGTCCTCGCCGACGGGCGTGCTCATCGACGTCATGGATCAGATCCGGCTCGGCGGTGTGGAGAACGTCGCCGTAGCGGCGGAGCAGGCGGGCGGAGGCTGAAAGATCATGCGATATGTCGTGTCGGTTATCGCAGGGCTCGCGGTCGCGCTGGCCCTTTTTCTCCTCATGCATACCCTGATCGGCGGCGGCCAGGAGATCGCCAAGCCGGAGGATTCGGGCAAGGTCGTGAACTTCATCCGCATCAGGGAAGAGCAGATGACGCAGACCAAGGACCGCCGCAAGCCGCCGGAGCCCGAAGAGCCCGAGGAACCGCCGCCACCGCCCAAGCTCGCCATGCAGACCCCGGAGCAGGCGCCGACGACCCCGCTGGACATCGAAACGCCGAATCTCGACATCGCGATCGGCGCCGGCGGCAGCGGGCCGTACATCGGCTCATGGCAGGCCGGTGACGCCAGCGCGGAAGGTGACGTCGTGCCGATCGTCAAGATCAATCCGCAATGGCCGCGTGAAGCGCTGGTGAAGGGCATTGAAGGCTTCGTCGAGCTGGAGTTCACCATTCAGCCGGACGGCACCGTGGCGGACGTCGAGGTCCTGAATGCCGAACCTCGCCGCCTGTTCGTGCGCGATGCCATCCGGGCCGTTCTGAAATGGAAGTTCAAGCCGCGCATCGTCGACGGCCAGCCCGTCTCGCGGCGCGCCACCCAGAGGATAGAATTCAAACTGGAAGACCTGCAGCAGGGGGCACAATGAAGCACAGACATTTTTTCCTTCGTTGGATACTGCCCGCACTTACCGCGCCCCTCTGGCTGCTTGTCGGATTTGCCGCGCAAGCCCAGACGCCGGCCGACGAGCAACCCAAGATCGAGCGAGAGGAAAGACCCGTGACCATGGACGAGCGGACATACAAGCGCCTGTCCGCCGTACACGAGCTCATGGGCAACAACAAGCAGGGCGAGGCGCTCGACAAGCTGCGCGCGCTCAGCGAAAGCCGGCTCGACGACTACGCACAGGCGCTCGTCTCGCAGACCTTCGGTTTCCTTTATGCCCAGGAGGAAAACTATCCGGAGGCCATAAAGTATTTCGAGCAGGCGCTCGAGTCGGACGCGCTGCCGAACGCGGCGCAGACCGGCACGCTGTACTCGCTGGCGGGTCTGTATGCGTCGCTCGAGCAGTACCAGAAATCGATCGACACGCTGATGCGGTGGTTCCGCCTGGAGAAGGAGCCGAACCCTCAGGCTTATATTCTCATGGCGAGCAGCTACGCACAGATGGAGAAGTATCGCGAAGCGCTGCCGTATGTGCAGACGGCGATCGCGAAATCGGACAAGCCCCAGGAGTCGTGGTATCAGCTCGAGCTGGCCATCTACTTCGAGACGGACCAGTATCGCCAGGCCGCGGAGCTGCTCCGCACGATGCTCGCGCGCTGGCCGGACGACCTCCAGTACTGGGAGACGCTTGCCGGCGCATACCAGGAACTGGAGGAGGATGAAGCGGCACTGGCCGCGCAGATGCTCGCCTATGATAAAGGCCTCATCGAAGACGAGCGCAAGCTGCTCAACATCGTGCGCATGAACATGTTCCTCGAATTGCCTTATACCGCGGGCAAGCTGCTCGCACAGGAGATCGAGAAAGATCGCGTCGAGCCCAACCAGAAGAATCTCGAGCTGCTGCTGAGCGCGTGGACCGGGGCGCGGGAATTCGACAAGGCAATTGCGGTCATCGACCAGCTCGCGCCGATGACCGACAACGGCGAATATTATCTGCAGAAGGCGCAGCTCTTCGCGGAAAAGACGGAGTGGGAGCAGGTCGCCGAAGCCGCGAAACAGGCCGTCGACAAGGGCGGCATGGAAGAGAAGCAGACCGGCGGTTCCTACCTGCTGCTCGGTATTGCGATGGCCGAGCTGGAGCGTTACGACGAAGCCATCGACGCGCTCGAGGAAGCGAAGAACTACGACGATACGAGCCGCGAGCAGGCCATCGGCTGGATCGATTACGTCCGCGACCGCCAGCAGGTCCAGGTCGCCAGCACCTGACCCCGCCCCCGCCGGGGTGCCCCGGCCTTCGCCGGGGTGCCCCGGCCTTCGCCGGGGTGACGAAGGCTATACCGCCGGGGATGGCGCGCAGGCCGGCATAAGCCTGTCCCGGACCCGATCCGGGGGCCGCAGGCCGTTGCCGGCAAAACCTGCCGGGAACGCTCCACTTATTCCGGCCTGCGAATCGTCACCGCGATTTTTTTTTCGCACGGTCCTTCGCCGGGATGACGTCCGCCTTTTCAGCATGACTCGTCGAGTCGAAGTCAGGCCGGGGGATCCGGAACCGCGTCGAGCGTCAGGAGATCGGGCTCGCCGAGCCCGGCAAGCATGATCTGACGGACCTCGTCGCGAAGGCGACGCGCTGCCTGTCCGTCAGCTCCTGTCGCACGCATGGAAGAAAGCGCGCGAATCTCGATGACGCCGCCGGGCCGCGGCAGTCGCGCGCCGGGCGGCAACACGTCGCGCGCTCCCGTTATCAGCACCGGCGCCACCGGAAGCCCGGCACGGGCGGCGGTAACGAAGGCGCCGGGGCGGAACGGGCTCAATCCGCGTTCGTGCACGAACGTTCCTTCCGGAAAGAATACGAGCGCCTGGCCGTTCGCGGCGGCCTTGAGCAGGCGCCGCGCATCGGCGGCGTTGCGGCGCCGATCGAAGCGCTCGACGAATTCCGAGCCGATGCGTCGCAACAACAGATGCGCAATCGGCACGCTGCGTATTTCCTGCTTGATCACGAAGCTGAATCCGGCCGGCAGCGCGGCCGTGAGCACGATACCGTCCAGATAGCTCGCATGATTCGCGACGACCACGCATGCGTCCGTCGGCAGGAGCGTTGCGTCGCGAAGTCGCACGCGGATGCCGCAGAACGCGAAAAAACATCGAGCCGCGGCGCGTGCCACGCGCCGGCGTGCGCGGAGGCCGGGCAGTACCGCGACGGCCAGCGCCGTGGGCAGCGCCAGCGCGACGAATATCGTCCAGGCGTACAAGCCGAATACGGCGGTCAGAGGCGTTTGCGAGGTGTTTTGCATGAGCTCCAGCGCCCGGATTCTCGCAGAGCGCCGCGCGCAAGAACAGTGCATGGCACTGCGTCGGCGGCAAGCCGAATGCAAGCATCACTGGCGCCTTTCCGCGATGCACATCACGGCGCGCTGTCGCCAGATTGTGACACTCATCACGGCCCTTGCGGGACCTGCTGCGCATACTGGCTGCGCTGGCTGGCGAGCGACACGGCTCGTCGGCTCGCGCACACAGGAACCGCACATGAAGCAGATCGTCCGCCTGGAACTTTGCGAGCGGAAAGCATCGGCGAATCAGCACGGCCGGGAAACTTGCCTTGTCGCACGCCGGGGATTCCATTAATGTCTTCGGTGTCGTTCAAGGGGACGCATAACGAGGACGGCGCGAGCCATTCGGCCGAGGCGACTATCGACAGATTCCTCGACGCGATCTGGATGGAGCACGGCCTCTCGGGCAATACGCTCGATGCTTACCGTGCCGATCTCATGGCGCTGCACCGCTGGCTCGAGGAGCGTGGCATCGATCTGGCCGATGCGACGCGCAAGGACCTGCTCGCCTTTATTGCCTGGCGCGCGCGCGAGGGCGCCAAGCCCCGCTCGATGGCGCGACAGCTGTCGAGCTTCCGGCGTTTCTTCCGCTTTCTGGTTCGCGAAGGCGCCATCGCCGTGGATCCGACCGAGCGCATAGAGATGCCGAAGCTCGGCCGGTCGCTGCCCAAATCGCTGAGCGAGGCCGAAGTCGAAGCCCTCCTCACCGCACCCGACATCTCGGAGCCGCTCGGTTACCGCGATCGCACCATGCTCGAAGTGCTCTACGCCACCGGACTGAGAGTCTCGGAATTGATCGACCTGCGCCACAAGCAGATCAATCTGAACCAGGGTGTCCTGCGCGTGGTCGGCAAGGGCGACCGCGAACGCCTGATTCCGCTCGGCGAAGAGTCGCAGGAGTGGCTCAGACAGTTCATCGAAGGCCCGCGGCAGGAGATCCTGCTCGACCGGCAGACGGACTATGTATTTCCGACCCGGCGCGGCAACGGAATGACCCGCCAGGCGTTCTGGCACATCATCAAGCGCTATGCGCGACGCGCGCAGGTGAAGAAGCAACTCTCGCCGCACAGCCTGCGGCATGCCTTCGCGACGCACCTGCTCAACAACGGCGCCGACCTGCGCGTCGTGCAAATGCTGCTCGGCCACAGCGACCTTTCGACGACGCAGATCTATACTCACGTCGCGCGGCAACGCCTCAAGGAGTTGCACGCCGAGCATCATCCGCGCGGCTGAATTCGCCTTTCCGGCGATGCGTCCTTGCGTCGCCTCACGGTCCGCCGAAGAATCGGCTTTTCGACAGCCTGCTCGGGGTCGGGGCTTTCTGGTAGCATGCCGCCTGAACTGCAGGCCTCGCGGCCGGTCGAAGGGTTTTTTCTCGCCCACTCCTCGGAGCGCCATGTCCAGATTCAGGCTGACTTTCGTCCCGGCGTGCGTGGCGTGTGCCCTGGCTGCTTCCGCTGCGTATGCGGCGGACGACGCGGCGCTGGCCGCCGCCCGCGCCGCCATCGCGGAGAAGTATCCGCAGATTCAGGCCGAAAACATCCAGGCCAGCCCCATCGACGGGGTTTACGAGGTCTCGATGGACGGCCAGTTCGCCTATGTGACGGCCGATGGCCGGTATCTGCTGCAGGGCGATCTCGTCGACCTGGACGCCAACGTCAATCTCACCGAGAAGCGGCGGAACGCGGCGCGTGCCGCGGCCATCGCGAAAGTCGACGAAAAGGACATGATCATCTTTTCACCGGAGAAGGTGAAATACACGATCACCGTTTTTACCGACGTCGACTGCGCCTACTGCCGGAAGCTGCATCTGGAGATGGACGAGCTCAACGCATTGGGCTTGAGGGTGCGGTACGTGTTTTATCCGCGCATGGGCCCCGACACGGCGTCCTGGAAGAAGGCCGAGCGGGTATGGTGCGCGGAGGATCGTAATGCCGCGTTGACGGCGGCGAAGGCAGACCAGCCATTCGATTCGAAGCCCTGCGGCCCGACCCCGGTCATGCAGCAATGGAAGCTCGGCCACATCGTAGGCTTGCGGGGAACGCCGGCAATCGTGACGGAGCAGGGCGACATGATCGCCGGCTATCTGCCGGCGGCGGAGCTCGCGGAAAGAGTCGCATCGCTCGCTATGGGCGGGGAGGCCGTCGCGCAAACCTCGAATTGACACTTGGCAGGGCAACCTGTTTCGCGCTGCGAAACCAGGATTGTCCCCTTGCTCAGCGCTCGAGGTACTTGAGCTTGTCCGGTTTGCCCTCCCATTCCTTCGCGTCGGCGGGCGGCTCCTTCATCTCGGTAATGACCGGCCATTCCTTGGCCAGCTCCGCATTGAGCTCCAGAAACTGTTCCTGGCCGTCGGGCAGCTCATCCTCCGAATAAATCGCCTCGACGGGGCATTCCGGCTCGCACAGCGTGCAGTCGATGCACTCTTCCGGATCGATGACCAGAAAGTTCGGACCTTCATGGAAGCAGTCGACCGGACACACCTCGACGCAGTCCATGTACTTGCATTTGATGCAGTTTTCCGTGACGACGAAGGTCATTCGGCGCTCCGGGCGGCATACGGTTCTGAACGGGTCATGATGAGGAACATTGTGCCACAGCCGAGAACCGTGCCGGACAATGCACGGGTCAGGCTCCGGGCACCTGATGCCGCGGCAGCGGTCCCAGTTCCGTCAGATGCAGGCGCTGCTCGCCGCTCGCGCGGTCTTCCAGATAGCGTCGCAATGCAAACTCGACACTCGGGAACGCGATTCCCCCCCACGGGATATCCCCGGCGGCGAAAAGGTCGGCTTCGAGCGTCTCATGGCCGGCGCCATAGCTTCCGTCCAGCAGCGTGCCCTCGAACATGATATGAACCTGAAACGCGTGCGTGACGTTGGCGATGGCGAAGAGGCGCCCGATCGCAACCCTCGCCATGGCTTCCTCCAGCGTTTCGCGCGCGGCGGCCTGCTCCAGCGTCTCACCGTTCTCGAGGAAGCCTGCGGGTACCGTCCAGTATCCCGAGCGCGGCTCGATCGACCGCCTGCACAGCAGGATGCGCCCTTCGTGATCGGGCACGCAGCCGACGACCATCCTCGGATTCCGATAGTGTACGGTGCCGCAGGCGACGCAGACGTGCCGCGGCAGATTGTCGCCCGGCGGTATCCTGTATTCGACCGGCTGGCCGCACTTGCTGCAGAATTTCATGCCTGGATCGGGCGGATGCGGCGCCCGGAGTATGGTGCCGGGAGAGAGACTCGAACTCTCACTCTGTTTCCAGAACCGGATTTTGAGTCCGGCGCGTCTACCAGTTCCGCCACCCCGGCGAGGCGGGCGAGGCGGCAAAGTATAGCCGGATAGGGCTTTCCGTTCACGGTGCGACCTTTCGCCGCCCGAGCGCATCAAAGAGTACGAAATGAGCGCATTTCCCGACCGCGACGTCGACGCCGCCATCCTGGCCGGGGCCAGGGCGGGCGATCGCGCGGCGCATGCGGCGCTCTACGAGGCATTCGGAGATCCCGTGTACACGCTGGCCTTACGCATTCTGCAATCGCCCGCCGCTGCCGATGAGGCGCTGCAGGACACCTTCGTCGAAGTGATCCGACGCATCGATTCGTTCGACGGCCGCGGCCCGTGCGGCGCGTGGATCCGCCGCATCGCGGTGAACAAATGCCTCATGCAGCTCCGCTCGTCGTGGCGCCGGCAGGCCCGCCCGCTCGACGACCCCGATCGGCTTCCCGGAAGCGCGGCTCAACAGACCGGAGACAGCGTGCAGCTGCGTCTCGATCTCGACAAGGCTCTCGGCCAGCTTTCCGAAAGGGCACGCGCCGTCCTCTGGCTGCACGACGTGGAAGGCTATACGCACCGGGAGATCGGCCGCCTGACGGGCAAGAGCACGAGCTATTCGAAGTCCCAGCTCGCCCGCGCGCACACGCGCCTCAAGGCATTGCTCGGCGAGCCGAAGGAGGCATGGACATGCATGCACGCATTGACGAGCTGCTGAGCCTGCGCGACGGCGAACCGGTGGGCGCGGATACCGCGCGTCATGTCGCTGCCTGCGTGGCTTGCGGCGGGGAAGTTCACCGTTTACGCGATGTGCGAAGCCGGTTGCGCGCCTTGCCCGGCGAATCCCGGCCGCCGGCGACATGGGAGGCGATTTCCGCACGAGCCTATCCCGCGTCGACTGGCAGGAGCTCGCGGCGGCTCGCAGCGTTCGGGAGCGCGGCATCGGTTCTGTTCGTTGCCGTGGCGACCGCCTGGCTGCTGCGGAACTCGCCGGTGGAGGCGCCGGCGGTCGAGTCCGTCGCACAGGCAGACGACGGCGAATTGCAGCCTGAGCTGGTCCGCCGATCGATGGAGCTCGAGAACGCGCTGCGGGCGCTCGACCACCAGCCGGGCATCGTTCGCGGCAGCACCGCCGGCACGATCGCGGAGATCGAGGATCGCATCGCGCTCGTCGACTATCAGTTGAATTACGCGGCGGGCGGCCAGCTCACCGATATCCAGTCGGCGCGCCTGTGGCAGCAGCGCGTGGATCTGCTGAATTCGCTCGTGCAGGTCCGATATGCGCAGGCGCACCAGGTCGCCTATTGACAGCACTCGAGGAGCACTCATGACACGCGAAGTTGCACGCGCCATTGTGCTGAGCGGCCTGCTCGCACTCTCGGCTGACCCCGCCCTGGCGCAGGACGTCGAATCGGACGACAACGAGGCGACCGAGCAAAAGCTCGAGGACGCGCGGGAACGTCTGGAGGAAGCCGCGCGCGAGGTGGCGGAGCTCAGCGCCGAGCTCGGGGGCGATGTCGCGACGGCCGTCGCCGGTATCGATTTCGGCATGCGCCGGGCGATGCTCGGCATCAATATCGGTGGACCCGGAGAGGGAGACACGGAAGGCGTCGAGGTCGCGGGCGTGTCGCCGGGCGGGCCGGCCGATGAAGCGGGCATCCGCGCAGGCGACGTCCTCGTCTCGGTACAGGGCGAGTCCCTGACGTCCGGGAGCGACTCGAGGCCGGTGCGCCGCCTGTTCGAAATCATGCGCGAGGTCGAGCCGGGTGATCGGGTCAAGGTCGAATACCTTCGCGACGGGCGGAAGCAGGCCGCCGAAATCGAGGCCAAAGAATTCGGGCCGCATGCGTTCGTAGCTCGGCTCGGCGACCATGATCTCAGCTTCGATCTCGGGTTTCCGGGGCGTTTTGCCGGCAGCGGGCACTTCTTCGGGCACTTTTTCAGTCAGTGGGGGCGCATGGAGCTCGCCTCGCTGACGCCGGAGCTGGGCGAATACTTCGGCACCGACGAAGGGCTGCTGGTCGTGCGCGCGCCGGAGAACGAAGACTTGATGCTGCGCGACGGCGACGTCATCGTGAGCATCGCCGGCCGCATGCCGGAAAACCCGCTGCACGCTATGCGCATCCTGCGCTCTTACCGGCCCGGCGAGACTCTGCGCATCGACATCGTGCGCAAGCAGGAAGAGCAGACGCTGGAGTTCGTCATGCCGGAGGACGGCGGCATCGAGGATGCGCGGTTTCTGTCGCCGCATCCCGGCATTCGCGTACCGGCGCGTCCCGCCATTCGTCCGCTCAACCGGCCGATCGGCGCGCAGCCCCGGCGGATCGAAGTCTGATCGGCGCACCGGACGTCAGCGACGGCCCGAGGCCATCGCCGCGGCCTCCGGCAACGCCCGCAGCCTGAGCATGCTGCGAATGCCGAAAATCGGCCCCAGCGCCAGGACAATGAACGCGTACTGCCAGCCGACGCGGTCCACGAGCGGCGGAATCATGTGGATGGTCAACAGCGTGAGCAGGAAACCGACGCTCGTCTGCAGGGTCAGATTCGTTCCGACATAGCGCGGATCGGCCAGCTCGCTGACGGCGGCGCTGAACTGCGCGCTGTCGGCGACGACGGCGAAGCCCCAGAGCAGGCACAATGCCGTCAGCCATTCCGGATACGGGAACGCGAATCCGGCCGCGACGGCACAGCTTCCGGAGACGGCGAGGCTGGAGATCGTGATGGTCGTGCGGCCCAGGCGGTCGGCGAGGATGCCGGCGAGCACGCAGCCGGCGGCGCCGATGCCGATCACGGCAAAACCCGAGAGGCGCGCGGCCTGCATCGTCCATCCGGCTTCGCGGTAACTCGCGATGATCAGCAGCGGCACCCAGGTCCACATCGCGTACAGCTCCCACATGTGCCCGAGATAGCCGTAGTTCGCGAGACGCACAGGACGGTTCCGCCAGGCCCGCGCCGCGTGACGCCACGCAAACGGCGCGACCCCGCCGAGCCAGGGGCCCGGGCGCAAGCCGAACGCCAGCAAGCCGCCGCAGGCCGCCAGGCCGGAAGCGGCCAGCAGCACGTTCGGCCAGGGCGGCATGCCGCGGCTGCCGAAGAGATCCATGCCGTTGAAGAGGTGCGGAGCGGCCGAGCCGAGCGTCAACGCGCCGATCAGCACGCCCACCCACAGGCCGCGGTCGCTCTTCGTCCAGGTCGCGACCAGCTTCATGGCGGGCGGGTACACGCCGGCCAGGCACGCGCCGGTCGCAAATCGCAGCGCCAGCACGCCGGGCACGCCGGGCTCGAGCAGCACGATAGCTGCATTCGCCGCTGCTCCGGCGAATGCGCTGACGCCTATCAGGTGACCCAGATCGTAGCGGTCCGGAAGATTCAGGCTTGCGCTGGCAAGCGCCCCCACGACGAAGCCGATCTGCACGCTCATCGTCATCCACGACTGCCCGGCCGCATCGAGCTGCCATTCCGCGATCAACTGCGGCAGCACCGCCGAAGCCGAGAACCACAGCGCCATGACGAGCAGCACAGCGATGGCGAGCGCGAGCAGATTGAAAAGCTTCCCCTGCGGCATCGCGGCGATCATGAAGGAACCCTGCCGTGGTGAAAAGCGCCGCCGACGCGTCTGCTACCATCACGACTGATGCGACGCGCGGACTTCAATTACGATCTGCCCGCGCACCTGATCGCGCAGGAACCTTGCGCCGAGCGTCGCGCCAGCCGCTTGCTCTGCCTCGACGGTGCAACCGGACGCATCGACGATCGCCGTTTCGCCGATCTCCCCACCCTGCTCGACGCCGGCGACCTGCTCGTGCTCAACGATACGCGCGTCATTCCCGCGCGGCTTTTCGCGCGCAAGCCGACCGGCGGCCGCGTCGAGATTCTGCTGGAGCGGCTGCTCGATGAGCGGCGCGCGCTCGTTCACCTGAGGCCGGCGAAGAATCTCGCCATCGGAATGGCGCTTCATCTGCCGGACGACGCTGCGGCAGTCTTTCACGCGCGGCACGAGGAGCTCGCCGAGCTGGAGCTCGATCGGCCGTGGCAAGGCTTTCTCGAAAAGCACGGGCACGTTCCGCTGCCGCCGTATATACGGCGCGCCGATGTGCCGGCGGACCGGGACCGATACCAGACAGTTTACGCACGCTCGCCCGGCGCGGTCGCCGCTCCGACGGCCGGACTGCACTTCGACGCGACGATGCTCGAGGAGCTCGAGCAATCCGGCGTGCGGATTTCGCACGTCACGCTGCATGTCGGCGCGGGCACGTTTCAGCCCGTGCGCGTCGAGGACGTTCGCGAGCACCGCATGCACGGCGAGCGGATGATCGTCGATGCCGATGTCTGCGCGGCAGTGAAGCAGGCACGAGCGTCGGGCGGCCGCGTGATCGCCGTCGGCACGACGGTCGCGCGCAGCCTGGAAACCGCCGCACGCGGCGGCGAGATCGCGCCGTTCGGGGGCGAGACGCGGCTGTTCATCTATCCGGGGTTCCGCTTCCGCGTCGTCGATGCGCTGCTGACGAACTTCCACCTTCCGGAATCGACCCTGCTGATGCTGGTCGCGGCGTTCGCGGGGCGCGAGCACGTCCTCGACGCCTATCGGCATGCCGTTGGGCAGGGCTACCGTTTCTTCAGCTACGGGGACGCGATGTTCGTTGAATCGGCAGATTCACGCCGATCACTTTGAACGGTATGAAGCGCGCCGGTTCGACCGGTTTATTTTGAGTCGCTCCCCGATACTCGC
>JBOIDB010000155.1:0-24694 GCA_050740235.1 Gammaproteobacteria bacterium | reverse complement strand
GGACTATTACCGCCGGCGGATCCCCGGCCCTGCCGATGCGCGTGTCGAACCCGCGTCACAGCGCCTGGGGGTCATCGAGCGCTCGCTGGATTTCGATGCGCCGGATTTTTCGGGCCTTATCGAGCCTGAGCCCGAAGAGCTGCGGCTCTACGGGCGCGACGCCGACGGACCCGACAGCCATGGCAGCACCATTGCCGGCGTCCTCGCGGCGAGCTGGAAGGACGGCGGGGCCACCGGATTTCTGCGCGGACTGGACGGCCATCACGGCGGCATCGAAGTCATCGTCGATCGCGGCTCGGACGCCGGCATTACAGAAAACGTCGCGGCCTCCGTGCGGCTCGTGCAGGACGGCGCGAGGGTTCTCAACTGGAGCTGGGGCGTGCACCGCACCGGCGCGCTGCGCGTCGGCGGCGGTGATGTCGACTCCGCCGTGCGCTCGGGCGTGGCGTTCGAGGGTTACGAAGAGCTGCTCGAGGAATTTTTCATCTGGCTTCGACGAGAACATCCCGACGTGATCGTCGTGAATTCTGCCGGCAATGCCGGCTCCTTCTCCGGCAACGACGACTATCGCCTGCCTTCATCGTTCGTCACGCCCCAGCTCCTCGTCGTCGGTGCCCATCAGCTGAGCGGCAGGCAGGTGCCGGTGTCCGACCCGAGCTATGCCGAGCAGCGCGCGGCGTCGAACATCGATTCGCGAGTCGACATCACTGCGGCGGCCTGCGTGTCGGGTTCGGTACCCGAGGCGGGGCTGCCGGGCGAGCTGCACTGCGGGACTTCCTATGCGACTGCGCTCGTGAGCGGGCTGGTGACCGCCATGCTCACGATCAACCCCGATCTCATGCCCGACCAACTCCACGAGCTTCTGCGGCGTGGTTCGTTGCCGATCGGCGGCGAGCTGGATTTCGAGCCCACCGAAGCGGAAGACTTGACCGCCCCCATTCTGCCCTCGGAACGCGCGGAGCGGCTCGACCACCCGGACGTCGGGCGCAGCGCGCGGCTCGACATGCGCAAGACTCTCGATCTGACCGTGGAAAGTCTGACCACCGCCGAGTGAGCGAGGGAATGACATGACCGCGAACATCCTGCGCGTGGCCATCGACGCTCCCCTCAACCGCTATTTCGACTATCTGCCGCCCGCCGCTGCACCCGATGCGCGCCTGCGGCCCGGCATACGGGTCCGCGTGCCGTTCGGACGGCGTCGGACCATCGGCTTGCTGGTCGGCACGCGCGCGCAAAGCGAAGTCGGCGCCGAGCGCCTCAAGCGTGTCATCGAGACGCTCGACACCGAGCCGATCGTCGATGCCGAAATGCTGAAGTTCCTTCGCTGGGCGGCCGAGTACTATCGGCATCCGCCGGGCGAGGTGTTTGCCGCCGCGATGCCGGCGTTGCTGCGTCAGGGCCGTGCCCTCTACGAACCGCTCGAAGTCTGGCGCGCCACCGCGCGCGCCTGGCAAGCCGACCCGGCCAAGCTGCGCCGGCGCGCGCCGCGCCAGGCCGCGCTGCTGGAGGCGCTTCGCGCCCGGCCGGCAGGCCTCGATCGCGAGGATCTGGAGGCGCTCGGCGAGGGCTGGCGCAATCCGCTCGCGGCCCTGGAGCGCGACGGCCTCGCGCGCAGCGTCGAGGTCGTTTCGCGACCGGTGCGCAAGGCTGGCAACAGCCGCGGCGCCGAGCCGAAGCTGACGACGGCTCAGGCCGCGGTCGTCACCGCCGCGACCTCGAAC
Source organism: Gammaproteobacteria bacterium (assembly GCA_050740235.1). Classification (GTDB taxonomy): domain Bacteria; phylum Pseudomonadota; class Gammaproteobacteria; order Steroidobacterales; family JACDCP01; genus JACDCP01. The sequence goes on along the minus strand of JBOIDB010000155.1, from coordinate 22,973 downwards.
CCGAACCGCTTCCAGACGATCCTCCTGCACGGCGTGACCGGCAGCGGCAAGACCGAAGTCTACCTGCGCATCATCGACAAGATCCTCGCGCGCGGCCGGCAGGCGCTGGTGCTCGTGCCGGAGATCAGCCTCACGCCGCAGCTCGTCGACCGCTTCCGGGCACGCTTCGATGCGCCGCTCGCCGTGCTGCATTCGGGATTGAGCGACGGCCAGCGGATGGCCGGCTGGCGCGCCGCGGCGGACGGCAGCGCCCGCATCGTGATCGGCACGCGCTCGGCGGTGTTCACGCCGCTCGATGCGCCGGGCATCATCGTCGTCGACGAGGAACACGACTCTTCCTACAAGCAGCAGGACGGCTTCAGATACTCCGCGCGCGATCTTGCCGTCGCGCGCGCACAGCGCCACGGCATTCCGGTCGTGCTCGGCTCTGCGACACCGTCGCTCGAGTCGTTGCACAACGCGCGGCCGGGCCGATACCTGAAGTGCCTTTTACCGGAGCGGCCGGGCGCGGCCCAGCATCCGACGATCTCCCTGATCGACCTGCGCCGGCACGCTTCGCGCGAGGGTCTCTCGACTCCGCTGCTCGCGGCAGTGCGCCGGCATCTCGAGGCGGACGGCCAGGTCATGCTCTATCTCAACCGTCGCGGCTACGCGCCGGTATGGTTCTGCCCGGGTTGCGGCCGGGCGGCCGCGTGCGAACGCTGCGACGCGCACATGACTTATCACCTCAAGCGGCGCGGCCGATTGCAGTGTCACCACTGCGGCAGCCAGCGGGCCGCCGAGCCTGCCTGCACTGCCTGCGGCACCGCCATGAAGCCGGTCGGGCAGGGCACTGAACGCATCGAGGAGGTGCTGGCCGCGCAGTTCCCGAAATTTCCCCTCGCGCGTTTCGACCGCGACACGACTCAGCGCCGCGGTGAGCTCGAAGGTCTGCTGGATGCCATGCGCGAAGGACGCACGCGCATCCTGGTCGGCACGCAGATGCTGACCAAGGGCCATCATTTTCCGAACGTGACGCTGGTCGGCGTCGTCAATGCCGATCAGGGTCTGTTCGGCACCGACTTCCGCGCCAGCGAACGGCTCGCGCAGACCATCGTGCAGGTTGCCGGCCGCGCCGGACGCGCCGACCGGCCGGGCGAAGTACTGGTGCAGACAGAGTATCCCGAGCACCCGTTGCTCGCCCTGCTCGTGGAGCACGGCTATGAGGCGTTCGCGAAGGCCGCGCTGCTCGAGCGGCGCACGGCGCTCTGGCCTCCGTTCGCGAGTCTCGCCTTGCTTCGCGCGGAGGCGACGCGCAGCGACGCGGTCGGCGGTTATCTTCAGGCTGCGGCGCGCACGGCGCGCGGCTTTCGCAGTCCCGGCGTGACGGTGCTCGGCCCCGCGCCCGCGCCCATGCCGAAACGCGCCGGTCGGCACCGCGCGCAGTTGCTGCTCCGGTCCGAGCGGCGCGAGGATCTGCAGAACCTCCTCGCGCGCCTCGCGCCGAAGCTGGAGAGCCTGGCCGGAGCGAGACGAGTGCGCTGGTCGCTCGACGTCGATCCGATCGAGCTGTTTTGAGCCTGCTAAACTCGGCGACGTGAAGAAACATCTCGAAAGCCTCGTCGCCGAGGCGCTGGGCCGCCTGCGCGACGACGAATTGCCGCCGGAATCGCTGCGGTTCGCGCCGGACGTGGAGCGCACGCGCGATTCGCGTCACGGCGACTTCGCGACCAACGTCGCCATGCGCCTCGCGACGCTCGTCGGCCGCAAGCCGCGCGAGGTGGCCACGCGCGTGGCCGAGCTCATGCCCGCTTCAAAGTACGTCGAGCGAGTCGACGTCGCCGGGCCTGGATTCATCAACTTCTTTCTCACGCCCGCGGCGCTCGAGGCGACCATCGCCGGCATCATCGAGGCCGGCGAGCATTACGGCGAAAGCGATGCGGGCGCCGGACAGAGCATCCTCGTCGAATATGTGTCGGCGAACCCGACCGGGCCGCTGCACGTCGGTCACGGCCGCCACGCCGCCTACGGCGCCAGCGTCGCCAGTCTGCTCCGCGCCGCAGGGCATCCCGTGCAGAAAGAGTATTACGTCAACGACCTCGGCCGGCAGATGGACATCCTCGCGCTCAGCGTCTGGCTGCGTTATCTCGAGGCGCACGGCGAGAAGGTCGAGTTTCCCGCGAACGGCTATCGCGGCGACTATATCCGCCAGATCGCCGACCTGGTCACGGAGCGCTACACGGATGAGCTGGTCATCCCGGCGGCGGCGGTATTTGCCAATCTGCCCCTGGCGCGGCGCGAGGACGATCAGGAAGGCCATATCGACGCGCTGATCGCGGCAGCGCGCGAGCGGCTGGGCAACGAAGGATTCGGCCGAGTGCTCGATACCGCCATAGAGTCGGTGCTCGCCGACATCCGCGACGATCTCGCGGAGTTCGGCGTGAACCCCGACCGCTGGTACTCCGAGCGCAGCCTGGAAGAGAGCGGCGCCATCGACCGGGCGCTCGCACGCCTGCGTGAGCATGACAAGCTGTACGAGAAAGGTGGAGCGCTCTGGTTCCGCGCTACGGACTACGGCGACGTGAAGGACCGCGTCGTGATCCGCGAGAACGGCAAGCGCACGTACTTCTCGTCCGACATCGCCTATCACCTGCACAAGCGCGAGCGCGGCAACGATCTGCTGCTCGATATCCTGGGCGCCGATCATCACGGCTATGTCGCGCGCGTTCGCGCCGGGCTCGAAGCGATGGGCGAGCCGGGCAACAGCCTCGAAGTGCGGCTGGTCCAGTTCGTGACCCTGTTCCGCGGCGGCGAGAAGCTGCGCATGTCGACGCGCTCCGGCGAGTTCGTCACGCTGCGGGATCTGCGTCGGGAGGTCGGCAACGACGCCGCGCGGCTCTTTTATGTGCTCAGGTCCAACGATCAGCACCTGGACTTCGACCTCGAGCTTGCCAAGTCGCGCTCGGCGGATAATCCGGTCTATTACATTCAGTACGCGCATGCGCGGGTTTGCAGCGTGTTCCGGCAGCTCGACGGGCGCGGCCTCGAATGGGATGTCGGAAACGCCCGCGAGCATCTGAACCGGCTCGAGGATGCCCGCGAGAGGTCGCTCATGACGGCGCTCGGCCGCTATCCGGAGGTCATCGAGCTGGCCGCCGCCAACCGGGCGCCGCACAACCTGGTTCACTACCTGCGCGAGCTGGCGAACGAGTTCCACTCTTATTACAACGCCGTGCCGTTCATCATCGACGAGGCGGGGCTGCGCGATGCGCGCCTCATGCTGATCGCGGCGACGCGGCAGGTCATTCGCAACGGCCTGGCGCTGCTCGGCGTCTCGGCGCCGGAGTCGATGTAATGGCCGACTACAAGGGGTCGCGCAATTCGAGGCGCAAGCGCCGCGGCGTCGAGAACGCTCCGGGCTGGATCTGGATGCTCGTGGGCCTCGCGGTCGGGCTCGCGGTGGCGCTGGTCGTGTACGTGCGCGACCGTCCCGAAGCGCCCGTGCCGGCAATTACGTCGCCGGCCTATGAGGCGGAGGAAGGCGTCGAAGAGCCCGCGGCGGAGCAGCCCGCGACGCGTTTCGATTTTTACGAGATGCTGCCGAAGTTCGAAGTGGTCATTCCGGAAACCGAGCGCGAGGTTCGGCCCGATACTGCGCCGGCGCCGGTCTCGAGCCCCGGCGCCTACGTGCTGCAGGCCGGCTCGTTCGCCAGCTACGCCGACGCCGACCGGCGCAAGGCCGGCCTCGCGCTGCAGGGCATCGAATCGACGATCCAGAAGGTCACGATCGACAGCAAGACCTACCATCGCGTGCGCATCGGTCCGGTCACCGACCTCGATCAGCTCAACGACCTGCGCAACCGCCTGCGCGAGGCGGAAATCGAAGTGCTCGTGATCCGTGTCGGCGAATAGCCGTCGCTTCGCCCGGTTCGCATGGCTGCTGATCGTTGCCGGCTGCGCCTCGGCACCGGAGCAACCGTCCGATACCGACGTCCCGGAAACGGTTCCGCCGGTCGAAGAAGCGCCTCCCGTTCCCCGCCCGCCGCCCGGTTCGATCACGATCGCCGCAGTCGGCGACATTATGCTCGGCACGGACTATCCGAAGAACATCCTGCCGGATGACGACGGCGTATCATTCCTTGCCGGGGTCACACCGGTCCTCGAATCCGCCGACGTTGCGTTCGGCAATCTCGAGCAGGTGCTCATGGACGGCGGCGAGCCGGTCAAGGTCTGCAAAAACCCCGACGCCTGTTTCCTGTTTCGCTCGCCGACGCGCTACGCGCAGTACCTGAGCGCGGCCGGCTTCGACGTGATGAGTCTTGCCAACAATCATGCGCGCGATTTCGGCGAGGAAGGGCGCAGCTCGAGCATGTATGCGCTCGATCAGGTCGGCATCCGCCATTCCGGCCGCGAAGGCGACGTCGCGAGCTGGGAACAGCAGGGCCTGCGGCTGGCGATGATCGCGTATTCGCCGACCATCGGCTCGCATTCGTTCCTCGATGTCGATCTGGCCGCCGCGCAGGTTTCCGGGCTGGCGCAGTACCACGATATCGTCCTGGTCTCGTTTCACGGCGGCTCGGAAGGCGCGGATGCGACGCGCCTGCCGTTCGGCGAGGAGTTCTATTACGGGGAAGCGCGCGGCAACGTCGTCGAATTCGCGCACGCCGTGATCGACGCCGGCGCGGATCTCGTGCTCGGCCATGGACCGCACGTCCCGCGTGCGCTTGAGGTGTACAGTGAAAGGCTCGTCGCCTACAGCCTCGGCAACTTCGCGACCTACTACGGCATCAGCGTCGAAGGCATCAAGGGCCTCGCCCCGATACTGCTGGCCAAACTGGACGGAGAAGGCCGCTTCCTGCGCGGGCGCATCGTGTCCAACGTTCAGGTTCGGCCGGGCGGACCGCAACCCGACCAGGAACGGCAAGCCGTCGCGCTCATGAAAACCCTGACGAAGGAAGCTTTCGGACCCGACGAAATCACATTCGAGGATGACGGCGCCTTTCGTCCGAAACCCTGAATACCCGCTGAGCTAATCGTCGCCGCTCTGCCTGAAATCCACTCCCAGCGACCGAAGCTTGCGATAAAGATGCGTGCGCTCCATGCCGACGCGCTTGGCGAGCAGGCCGACCTTGCCTTCGCAGAGCTGAAGCTGCTGCTGCAGATACGCCCGCTCGAAATGCTCACGCGCCTCGCGCAGGGGCAGTGACAAGAGATCCTGCTTGACCAGCGGCTCATCTGCGGGGGTTTCGGTTTTGAGCTCGCGCTCGATCTCCTTGAGCGTAATTTCCGTGCCGCCGCCCAGGATGAGCAGGCGGTGCACGAGGTTCTTCAGGTCGCGGACGTTGCCCGGCCACGGGTAATTGCGCAGCCGGTTCTGCGCCGCGACGTCGAAGCGCCGGAACGGCAGCCCTTCCGCATCGACGAGCTTGTCGGCGTAATAGCGCAGGAGCTCGGGCACATCCTCCGCGTATTCGCGCAACGGCGGGATGCGCAGTTTGACGACGCTCAGGGAAGCCAGCAGATCCTTGCGGATATCCGCCTCGAATCCGGGCTGCGCCGCGCTCAGGAAACGCACATCGAGCGGAATGTTCTCCCCGCCGCCGACCCGCGTGAAGGCGCGCTGCTCCAGCGCGCTCGCAAGCAAGCGCTGCGCGACGGGACTCAGATCCTGCAGCTCGTTGATATACAGTGCGCCGCCACTCGCCTGCTCGAGCAAACCGCGAACGACGCCGGCATCGCTTTCCGAGCCGAACATGCGCGTCGCGGCGTTCTCGTCGGTGAGCGACCCGGCGACCAGTGGAACGAACGGCTCGGCCGCGCGAAGGCTCAACGAGTGCAGGTAACGGGCGAACGCCTCCCGGCCCGTGCCCGCCTCGCCGGTGAACAGCACCGGCGTGTCGTGCGGCGCGATTCGCTGCACCTTCTCGCGCAACTCGCGCATGACGGCGCTCTTGCCCACCGGCGGTATCAGCTCGGGCACCAGCGTGCGGGTCATGCCGGCCTTGGCCCGTCCGTCACCGAGCGCATCCTCGACCGTCCGCAGGAGCTTTGCGAGCGAGAGAGGCTTCTCGATGAAGTCGTAGGCGCCGAGGCGCGTCGCCTCGACCGCCGTATCGACGGTGCCGTGCCCCGACATCATCACGACGGGGCATCGCAGGCCGGATTTCTCCGCCCGTTCGCGAAGCAGCGTGATGCCGTCCGTGTCCGGCATCCAGATATCGAGCAGCACCAGGTCGGGGTCGAGCTTCTCCCAGGAGGCGCGCGCCTCGGCCGCATCCGCCGCGACGGACACCTCGTAGCCCTCCTCGGAGAGGATCTCCTTGAGCAACCGGCGGATATCGGACTCGTCGTCCACTACAAGAATCGAGCTGCTCATCCCACACGCTCCCTCGGTACGTCATGCCGGCGCGCGAGACCCGGCACCATCGCCGAGCGCGCCGTCTCGTTCACCGGCAACAGGATGCTGATGCGCGCGCCGCCTGTGCGGCGATTGCTCGCCTCGATGCGGCCGGCGTGCTCTTCGGTCAGCTTCTTCACGATCGCGAGCCCCAGGCCGGTGCCTCTGGGCTTGCTGGTCACATACGGATCGAATATCTGCTCGATCTCGTCGGCCGGAAAGCCCGGCCCGTTGTCCTGGACGACGATCTCGGCGAGCTCGTAGTCCGTCTGCGGGCGCAGGCGCGTGACGATGTCGATGCGCGCGTCCGGATGGCCCTCGAGCGCTTCCTCGGCATTGCGGATCAGATTGTGCAGGATCTGCCGTATGCGCCCGGCGTCCGCGTCGATCTCCGGCAGTGCGCGATCGAGCTCGAGGCTGAGCGCGGCGCCATGCTCGTGCGTGCGGTACAGATCGGCCACCTCGCTGATGAGCCGGTTCAAGTCGAAACGGGAGATCTCCATGTCCGGCGCCCGCGCGTATTCGCTGAAGGCGTTCACCATCTGCTTCATGGCTTCCACCTGCTGGACGATCGTGTGCGTGGCGCGCTCGAGCACCTGGGCGTCGACTTCGTTCATCGTGCCCAGGTAACGGCGGCGCATGCGTTCGGCCGAGAGCTGGATCGGTGTCAGCGGGTTCTTGATTTCGTGCGCGAGCCGGCGCGCGACCTCGCCCCAGGCCGCGTCGCGTTGTGCCTGGAGCAGCGCGGTGATGTCGTCGAAGACGATCACGAAGCCGCCCGGGTTCTCGCCTTCGCCCGGCAGCGCGGTACAGGCACAGGTCAGCACCCGCCGGCCGACTTCGCCGCGCAACACAATCTGCTCGCGCCAGTCGGCATCGCCGGCGTCGAGATGCCGCTCGATGACGTCCAGGAACTGACCGAGCAGGTTGTCGTCCGCCGCTGCCGCGAGCGGTTCGCCTAGCCGGCTTTCGAGGTCGACGCCCAGGATCGCGCTCGCTGCCTGATTGGCCGTGCGCAGCTCCCGGTGCGGCTCCAGCGAAATGACGCCGGTCGACAGCCGCGCCAGGATGACTTCGAGGTTCGCGCGCTCGCTCTCGACCTGCGACTGGCTCAGGCTGGCCTGCTCGCGCGCCTCGGCGAGCCGGCGCGTCATGTCGTTGAACGAGTTGACGAGGAAGCTCAACTCGTCGTGCCCCGGCACCGGCAGGCGCGTGTCGAAATCGCCTTTCGCGACCGCTCGTGTGCCGACCACGAGCTGCTCGATCGGCGCGACGAGCCGGCGCGCGGCGAAGAACGCGCCGTAGACGGCCGAGAGCATGGCCAGCAGGAGCACGAGGGTCAGCGTGAGCGTGAAGCTGGTTTTCAACGGCTTGCGCAGAAAGACGAGCTCGCCGTATCTCGTATACGCCTGCTCGACGGCATCCGCGAGGCTGCTCAATCGCCCGGTCACGAGGAAGAAGCTCTGCAGGATGCGCGGCTCCTCGGCCGGCGAGCGCGTCGGCACGGCCGCGACGGTGGTGATCATATAGCCGCCGTCGGCGAGCGGCTCGGGGCTTACATACGGACGGTCCTGGCGGATCTGCATGAGCGCCTCGCTGCTCGGCCGCGCCGGCAGCAGGCCCGTGGCACGGCTCGAGCTCGTGGCCAGGATGCGGCCGTAACGGCCGAACACCGTAACCTCCGTGGCGCCGGTTTCGCGCCGGAACGCGCTGAGCGCGGCGACGAGATCGTCCTCGCCGGCCAGCTGGTCGGCCATTGCCTCGGTGCGCGCCAGATACTCGCCCATCAGGATGTCGAGGGCCGTGCGACTCAGCTCGAGCGCGTCGCCGAGACCCTCCTCGACCTCCACATTGAACCAGCTCTCGATGCCGCGATTGAGGAACTGCACCGAAAAGTAGTAGACGAGCAGCAGCGGCAGCACGGTCAGCACGACGAACATCGCCACCATGCGCGCCTTCAGGCGGGAGCCGCCCACGTGCCGGCGGTAGTCGGTCACCAGCCGCAACAGGTTGCCACCGATCAGCACGAGCAGGACGATCACGCCGGCGACGTTGATCAGCAGGATCAGCTCGTGCAGCCGCCCGAATTCCGCCGAGCTCTGCGCCGTCTTGCCGAGCAGCAGCAGCGCGCTCAGCCACAGCACCGCGCCGATGAGCACGAGGCTGCCGTAGGCCAGGTGCTTCAGGGTCTTAGCGGCCATGTGTACCACTCGCTGGCGAGGCTCCAGTCGTCGATCCAGAACGCCAGCAGCCTGAGGGGCCCGGGAATGTCGCGGATATCGAGGACGGCGCGCAGATGCACGTCGTAGCGATCGTCCGAATCGAGCAGGGCCGCGTCGATGATGGGCAGGTCGGTGACGCGGCCGGCAGCGTTCAGGGCGGCGAACAACGTCGCGTAGGAAGACTGATCGCCGCTGTTCAGGTTGCGCACGATATACCGCTGACTCAGCGCGTGAAACTGCAGCTGATATCGCTGCCGCAGGGTTGCGACCTCCGGATCGACGAAGAACCGGCGGCGGCGGGAGACTTCGATCTGCAGCTCGAGCGTGAGCGAGACGCCCGATTCGAGGGCTTCGAGCGCGGCTTCGCTCAACCGGTATTCGACCCGCGCGTTCAGGTAGAACACGCCGTTGTTCAGGCTGGTATACGCGGAGCGGATGTCGAAGCGGCCTTCTTCCTGGGCGATCGCCGGCGAGCCTGCGAGCCAAAGCAGGCTCGCGGCCAGCATGGCCCGGCCGAGCGGCGACATCCGGGCGCGGGCGTTCACCGGCTCCGCGCCCTTCTCTCGTCGCCAGCTCGAAGTATTGCCGACATGATCCGCTCCCGCGGTTTCAAGATCGCTCAGCCTTCTTTGGTGAGGCAAGCATAATAAAAGCCGTCCATGTCCGCCTCACCGGGCAGAATCTGCACGCCCGCATCGCTCAGATGACCCCACTCCAATCCATTCGTGCGGTTGAACCCCGTCGCTGCCCGCGCCTCGGGATGGCGCTCCGCGAACGCGCCGGCGACTGCAGCATTCTCCTGCCGCATTACGGAGCAGGTGGTGTACACGAACCGGCCGTCGGGCGCGAGCAGCGGCCACAGCGCTTCGAGCAGGCTTCGCTGCAGCACCCCATATCGGTCCATGTCGGCCGGCCGGCGCAGCAGCTTGATATCCGGATGCCGCCGGATCACGCCAGTCGCCGAGCATGGCGCATCGAGCAGGATACGATCGAACGGCTCGCCGTCCCACCAGGCTCCGACATCCGCGGCATCGGCTGTTTGCACCTCGGCGGCGAGCCCGAGCCGGTCGAGGCTCTCGCGAAGCCGCGCCAGCCGCTCGCCCGATCGATCCAGCGCGACCATTCGCAGGTTCGGACAAGCCTCGAGCAAATGGCAGGTCTTGCCGCCCGGCGCGGCGCAGGCGTCCAGCACGCGCATGCCGCCCCGCGCATCGATGACATCGCGGGCGAGCTGCGCGCCCGCATCCTGAACCGACGCGAGACCGTCGCCGAAGCCCGGCAGCGCCTCGACCGACACGGGGCGCTCGAGGCGCAATGCATCCCGCGCGAAGCCGGACTCGCTGACCTCGTGCCCCGCTGCTTCGAGCATCAGCCGATAGTCATCCAGCCCGATTCTCTTCCGATTGACGCGCAGCCACATCGGCGGCTGGCTGTTGCCGGCCGCGAGCACGGACTTCCAGTCGGCAGGCCAGTCCGAACGCAGCCGCTCGATCAGCCAGGCGGGATGCGCGAAACGACCGGGCTCCGATTCATCCGCGCGGAGCAGCAACGCCTCGCGTTCCCGCTGGAACCTCCGCAGCACGGCATTCACCAGGCTCGCCGCGCGAGGCTTGCCGAGAACTTTCACGGCCTCGACGGTCTCGGCGACGGCCGCGTGCGGCGCGATATCGGTGTCCATGAGCTGATAGAGCCCGACGAGCGCGAGCGCGCGCACGTCCGCATCGCGCGCGCGAATCGGACGCTCGAGCAGCATTGCCAGCAGGCAATCGAGCCGCGGATACCACCGCAGCGTCCCGTAACAGAGCAGCCTGAGCAGGCTCGGATCGCCGGAACCTGCAGCGAGGCGGGGCAGCGCCCGGTCCAGAGATTCGCCGGCAACAACGGACGCTACAACTTTCGCCGAGTCTGCACGTACGACGGCTGACGTAGTCACAGCAGCATCGGGTGCATCGCACCGGCCGGATCACCCCACCTGTCTCGATTCGCTCCCCGATACTCGCTCGGTCGAGACAGGTGGGGTGATCCGCCTGGACGCGTTTCAGAATGCGCAGCCTGACGCCGGGCGGCCGTCTGTGACCCGGTCTGCCCCACTTTCCTCGACCAAGCGAGTATCGGGGAGCGACTCGAGGGAAGTGGGGCGGACACGGCGTACGATCGCGGCCTCAACCCAGCTTCGCGCCGGCCAGCGAGCGGGCGTTCCGCAACTCATGGGCGCTGACGGTCCGGCGGCCTGGAAGCTGCACGCGCAATAGCCGGAGCCGGCCGTCGCCTGTCGCGACCTCTATCCCTCCCGCATCCGGTATCACGGTGCCCGGCTCCCGCGTTGCAGGTGTTTTCAGCGGCTCGGCTTCCCAGATCCGCAGGCGCTCGCCGTCGAGTTGCGTCTCTGCGACCGGCCAGGGGTTGAACGCCCGCACCTTGCGCGCGATGTGCCCGGCGGGCTCGCGCCAGTCGATGACCGCGTCGGCCTTGTCGATTTTTGCCGCGTAGGTAGCGGACGCCTCATTCTGCGGTCGCGCCGTCACCGCGCCCTTCGCGAGCCAATCGGCGACTTCGAGCAGGGCGCTGGCCCCAATCCCGGCCAGCCGGGCGTGCAGGTCGCCTGCGGTGGCGCGCGCATCGATCGGCATGCAACGTTGCAGCAGCACGTCGCCGGTATCGAGGCCCGAGTTCATCTGCATGATCGATACGCCGGTCTCGGCGTCGCCCGCCAGCAGCGCATGCTGGATCGGCGTCGCGCCGCGCCAGCGTGGCAGCAGCGAAGCGTGCAGATTGATGCAGCCGAGCCGCGGGATATCGAGCACGGCCTGCGGCAGAATGAGACCGTACGCGACGACGACCATCAGGTCAGGCCCCAATGACCGCAGTGTGTTCTGCACGTCGGCGGATTTCAGGGATTGCGGCTGCTCGATCCGAATGCCGAGCGCCAGGGCCCTGTCCTTGACGGGGCTCGCCCGGAGTGATCGGCCGCGGCCGGCGGGGCGGTCGGGCTGCGTGTAAACGGCGATCAGGCGATGCGGCGAATCGGCGAGCGCCTCCAGCGAGGGTAGCGCGAAAGCCGGCGTGCCGGCGAAGACGATCTCGAGCTGGCGATGGGCGAAGCCGGTCAGATGACGGGCGTCGCGGAGCGCGTCGGAGCCGCGCCTTCCGCGCTCCTGATCTTCAGTTCCTTCTCCATGCGCTTGCGGATGCGCTGGCGCTTGAGCTCGGAGAGATAGTCGACGAACAGCTTGCCGTTCAGGTGGTCGATCTCGTGCTGGATGCAGACGGCGAGCAGGCCGTCCGCCTCCATGTCGATCGGCCGTCCCTCGAGATCGAGCGCGCGCGCCCGGATATGATTGGCGCGCTCCACCTTGTCGAAGTAGCCCGGCACCGACAGACAGCCTTCCTCCGTGATCTCGCTGCCGTCGCGCTCGTAGATCTCGGGATTGATCAGCACGAGCGGCGAGCTGCGGTCGTCGGAGACATCCGTCACGAGCACGCGAAGGTGCACGTCCACCTGCGTAGCGGCGAGCCCGATGCCGGGCGCCGCGTACATGGTCTCGAACATGTCCGCGACCAGGCGGCGCAGATCGTCGTCGACGCGCTCGACCAGCTCGGCGCGTTTGCGCAGCCGCTGATCGGGATACTCCAATATGTTCAATATCGCCATCGTATGTGTGTCGCAGTTCCGTGCATTACGCTGCGGGATGCTGCTAAAGTGCTGCGGTTATTGCATTTCGCCGGCACCGGCCACGCGCGCGCGGCGTTCCGGGCTATTGCGCCGTGGGAAGGGGCGGATTATAACAGGCCGGCGGCAGCACATCGCCGTTGGGGGGTGATCCAGGTTATGTCAACTCCAAAGCACGTGTTCTTGCGCCTGTCGTTTTCAACGCTGGTTGCGTTCGCTGCCGGGGGCTGCGCTTCCGATGGCGACAGCCAGGTCGAAGAATCCGCAATTGCCGTCGCCGAAGCCGAGCCGGAAGGCGCGCGCACCTCGCCGGTCGATGACGCTTCGACCAAGCTGACGCCACCCGGCCGCAGCTACGGCGAGCCGAGCCGCCGGCAGGAGCTCCGCGAGCAGGCCGAGGACGAGAACGCTGCGCCGCGCATCCGGCTCACCGACCGCCATCCCGACCGCTATGTCGTCGTCAAGGGCGACACCCTGTGGGACATCTCGGAAATGTTCCTCGAAGATCCGTGGTACTGGCCCGAGATCTGGCACATCAACGCGCAGATCGAGAATCCCCATCTGATTTATCCCGGCGACGTGCTGACACTGGTCTTCGTCGACGGTCGCCCGCAGCTCAGGCTCGACCGCGGCGTCACCGCCGGCTCCGGCACCGAGCGCCTGTCGCCACGCATCCGCACCGAGCCGCTCGAAGGCGCCATACCCACGATTCCGTACGACGTGGTGGCGGCATTCCTGTCGCGTCCGACGGTGCTCGACAAGGATCAGATCGACGACCTGCCGTACATCCTGACGCCCGAGGACGGACACCTGATGGCCGGCGCCGGCAACGAAGTGTACGTGCGCGGCACCGAGGACGGACCTGGCACGCGCTTCAACGTCATGCACGTCGGCAAGCCCCTGTACGATCCGGACGACGACGAGATCGTCGGCTACGAGGGCATTTACGTCGGGCGCGGCCGCATTGAGCGCGGCGGCGACCCGTCGACCCTGTTTCTCACGGAGACTTCACGCGAGGCGCTGAGTGGCGATCGCCTGATGCCGGCCGAGATCGACGTGCCCATGAATTTCCAGCCGCGGCCGCCCGAGCAGCCCGTCGAGGGGCAGATCATTTCGGTGGTGAACGGGCTCGCGCTGATCGGCCAGTATCAGATCGTCGTGCTGAATCGTGGCGAGCGCGATGGGCTCGCACCCGGCCACGTGCTGACCGTTTACGAGATCGGCCCGGTCGTCAAGGACGCCGTCGAGAAGGGCGGCGGCTATTTCTCGAGCCGGCTGTTCGCCGAGAAGGTCAAGCTGCCCGACGAGCCGGTCGGCAACGTGATGGTCTTCAAGACTTCCGATCGCCTGGCGTTCGCGCTGGTCATGAATGCGACCAGCGAGATGCACGTATACGACCTGGTGGTCAACCCGACGTAAAACCGCAGCATCAGCCACGATTCCGGGCTGACGGCGCCGATACGCGGGCGCTATGCTTCGGTCGTGTCCCCGGTAGCGAGAAGCTCGCACGGTCCGGGCCGAGCCCCTCACTCACGCGCTGAAATCGGGGTCAGACCGATATTTCGCGTTTCCGTAAGGTCAGCGCAAAGTCTGCGAATGGAATCAAACGAAATATGGGTCTGAGCCCGATTTCGTAGAATCAAACGAAATATGGGTCTGACCCCGATTCCCCATGAAGCCTGGTTGCGGCTGATTTACGCGCCGGGGCTCGGCAATGCCCGCCTGCGCGGGCTGATCGAAGCGTTCGGCAGCGCCGAGGCCGTCGCGGCCGCGCCCCGCGCCGAGCTCGGACGCCGCGGGCTGGACGAGGCCGCCATAGCGGCGCTGGCGGCGCCGGATACCAAGCGACTGGAGAAGGATCTCGCCTGGCTCGAGGCGCCTTCGCATCACCTGCTGCCGATCACCTCCCCCGGATATCCGCCGCTGCTCGGCCAAATCCCCGATCCGCCGGTCGCATTGTTCGTCAACGGAGCGCCCGAAGTCTTGCGGGCGCCGCAACTCGCCATCGTCGGCAGCCGCAACCCCACGCCGGCCGGCGCCGAGAACGCTTTCGAGTTCGCCCGCTATCTGGCCGGTTGCGGGCTGACGATAACGAGCGGCCTGGCGATCGGCATCGATGCCGCGGCGCATCGGGGCGCGCTGGCCGGCGGGAGTACGGTCGCCGTGTGCGCGACCGGGCCCGATCGAGCCTATCCGGCGCGGAATCGCGACCTCGCCGCCGAGATCGTCCGGGAGGGCGCGCTGGTGACCGAGTTTCCGCCCGGCACGCCGCCGTTGCGCGAGCACTTCCCGCGACGCAACCGGATCATCAGCGGGCTGGCGCTGGGCACGCTGGTCGTCGAGGCGGCGGAGCGCAGCGGCTCGCTCATCACGGCGCGGCTCGCCGGCGAGCAGGGCCGCGAGGTGTTCGCCATTCCCGGCTCGATACATAATCCGCTCGCGCGCGGCTGCCACCGCCTGATCCGCCAGGGCGCCAAGCTCGTGGAGTCCGCCGCGGACATATTCGAAGAGCTGAGCGCAATGGCCGGTGCGCTGGCCAGCGCGGAGCCAGCCAGGAATCCGGCCGACGCCCTCACGCAGGCGACGACGCGTGACGGCGACGAATCCTATCGCCTGCTGCTCGATGCGCTCGGCTACGAGCCCGCTCCCGTCGATCGGCTGGTCGAGCGCACCGGATTGACGGCCGAGGAGCTTTCCTCCATGCTCCTGATCCTGGAGCTCGAGGGGCACGTGAAGTCTGTCCCCGGCGGGGCCTACAGCCGGGTGAGGTCATGAAATGAAGGAAAACGTGCTCGACGTGCTCATGTATCTGTTCGAGACGTACATCGATACCGACGACGAGCCGGAGCCGGATCGCAACGAGCTGCGCGACGAGCTCGAGAGGGCCGGCTTCAGGGACCGCGAGATCGACCACGCGCTCGAATGGCTCGACGGGTTATCGAGCCTGCAGGGCGGGCAGGCGGCGCGACCCGCGCCGACCGCCTGCGCAATGCGCATCTACAGCGATGCCGAGCAGTCCCGGCTCGATGCCGCCTGCCGCGGATACGTCACGTATCTCGAGCAGATCGCCATCCTGAGCCCCGCGCAGCGCGAGCTCGTGATCGACCGGCTCATGGCGCTCGGCGCGCCGGATATCGATGTCGAGCAGATCAAATGGGTGGTGCTGATGGTGCTGTTCAGCCAGCCCGGCCAGGAGGCGGCCTATGCGCGCATGGAGGATCTCGTGTTCGAGGATCGCAGCGGTCCCGTTCACTAAACTCGCCGTCCGTCGAGTTTCCCCCGTCGACCGCGGCCCGTCCGCGGTTTATTTTTGTGTATCGTTTTCAGTTCAGGGCTCGATCCTGACAGGCTGAATGAGCAAGAACCTGCTGATCGTCGAGTCGCCGGCCAAGGCCCGGACGCTCGAGAAATACCTGGGGCCGGGCTTCACGGTCATGGCCTGCTATGGCCACGTGCGCGACCTCATCCCCAAGGAAGGCGCCGTCGACCCCGACAACGACTTCGCCATGACCTGGCAGGTCATCGAGCGCAACGAGAAGCACGTCAACGCCATCGCCCGCGCCGTCAAGAACGCCGACGCGCTCTACCTCGCGACCGACCCGGACCGCGAAGGCGAGGCGATCGCCTGGCATCTCTGCGAGCTGCTGACCGAACGCGGATTGCTGGACGACCTGCCCGTCTATCGCGTGGCCTTCGACGAGATCACGAAAAGCGCCGTGACGCATGCGGTGGAGCATCCGCGAACGCTGTCCAACGAGCTGGTGGATGCCCAGCAGGCGCGGCGCGCGCTCGACTATCTCGTCGGCTTCAACCTCTCGCCGCTGCTGTGGAAGAAAGTGCGCCGCGGCCTCTCCGCGGGTCGCGTGCAGACGCCGGCGCTACGCCTCATCGTCGAGCGTGAGGAGGAGATCGAGGCCTTCGAGCGCCGCGAATACTGGACCATCGAGGCGGACGCGGACAAGGACGGCAAGGTTTTCGCCGCTCGCCTGGCGGAGTTCAACGGCGAGAAGGTCGAACAGTTCACGTTCACGGAAGAGGCGACGACACGTGCCGCCGAACGAACGCTCTTCGAGGCGGCGCAGGGCGCGCTGACCGTATCCAGCATCGAGAAGAAGGAGCGCCGCCGCCATCCGGCGCCGCCGTTCACGACATCGACCCTGCAGCAGGAAGCCTCGCGAAAGCTGCGCTTCAGCGCGCAGCGCACCATGCGCACGGCGCAAAAGCTCTACGAGGGTATCGACGTGGGCGACGGCTCGGTCGGCCTTATCAGCTACATGCGCACCGATTCCGTCTCGCTGGCCAACGAGGCCATCGCCGACATTCGCGCCACCATCAAGGCGCGCTTCGGCGCGGAAAGCCTGCCGGATAAGCCGCGCCACTACAAAACGAAGTCGAAGAACGCCCAGGAAGCGCACGAGGCGATCCGCCCGACCTCCGCGGCGCGCGCGCCCGAGGACCTGGCGCACCGGCTGGACGCCGATCAGTTGAAGCTTTACACGCTCATATGGCAGCGCACGGTCGCCTGCCAGATGATGCCGGCTGTATTCGACACGGTCACGCTCGACCTGCTCGCCGGGCCGGACGGCGAGAAGCGCCACCGTTTCCGCGCTACCGGCTCGACGCTCAAGACCCCCGGCTTCATCGCGGTCTACCAGGAAGGTCGCGACGATCGCGAGCCGGAGGAGGATGCCGAGCGCATCCTGCCGGCGGTCGGCGAGGGCGAGCGACTCGGCCTCGTGGCTCTGCGGCCCGAGCAGCATTTCACCGAGCCGCCGCCGCGCTACAGCGAAGCGAGCCTCGTCAAGGCGCTCGAGGAGTTCGGCATCGGCCGCCCGTCCACGTATGCGAGCATCATTTCGACGCTGCAGAACCGCGAATACGTCGAAATGGAGAACCGGCGCTTCCTGCCGACCGACGTGGCGCGCATCGTGAACAAGTTCCTGACGCAGCACTTCAAGCGTTACGTCGATTACGATTTCACGGCGCGCATGGAAGACGCGCTCGACGCCATCTCGCGAGGCGAGAAGGAGTGGAAGCCGCTCATGAAGGGCTTCTGGGAGCCGTTCATCGAGCGTGTCCGGGAGAAAGAGACGTCCGTCAGTCGCGAGGAGGTCGCGCAGGCGCGCGAGCTCGGCATCGACCCGGCAAGCGGCAGGCCCGTCAGCGTCCGCATGGGCCGCTACGGCCCGTTCGTGCAGATCGGCACGAAAGACGACGAGGAGAAACCGAAGTTCGCCGGATTGCGGCCCGGCCAGAAAATGGATGCCGTCCAGCTCGACGAGGCGCTCGAGCTTTTCAAGCTGCCGCGCGAGCTCGGGACGACGCCGGAAGGCGAGCTGGTCTCGGCGAGCATCGGCCGCTTCGGTCCGTACGTCAAATACGGCGACAACTTCGTCTCCATCCGCGACGACGATCCTTACACCATCGATCTCGAGCGCGCAATCGTGCTCATCCGCGCGAAGCAGGAAGCGGACGCGAAACGCCTCATTCGCGATTTCCCGGAGGCAGGCATCCGAATCCTGAACGGCCGTTACGGGCCTTACATCACCGACAAGACGAAGAACGCGCGCATTCCGAAAGACCGCGACCCGCGGAGCCTCTCGCTCGAGGAATGCCGCGCGCTGCTCGAGCAGGCGCCCGCGCGGGGCAAGCGGCGCGCAGCGGCGAAGAAAGCGGCGGCCGGGACGGACGTGGAGCAGGGGACCCCGCGCAAGAAGTCGGCCGCGAGCAAGAAGCCCGCGGCGCGCAAGAAGCAGGCCGGACGCAAGAAGCAGGCCGGCAGGCGAACCGGCGGCCGGAAGACGCCGGTACCCTAGGACCTTTCCACCGATGGCGGACTTCGCAATCCGCAAGGCGCTCCGCGTGCTCAGCGACGGCGGCCTGATCGCTTATCCGACCGAGGCCGTGTACGGGCTCGGCTGCCGGCCCGACTCCGCCGTCGCCGTCATGCGGCTGGCAGCGCTGAAGCAACGCGATCTGCGCGAGGGCTTCATCCTCATAGCCGCCGATCGATCGCAGCTCGACCCGTATCTGGCGCCGCTGACCGCGCGCATCGAGCGCAGACTGCGTTCCGGCTGGCCGGGACCGGTCACCTGGGTGGTGCCCGCGAGCGACACCGCCCCGGCGTGGATCACCGGCGGCGGCGGCACGATCGCCGTGCGCGTGACGGCACATCCGGTTGCCGCGAGCCTTTGCGAAGCGTTCGGCGCCGCGATCGTCTCGACCAGCGCGAATCGTTCCGGCCGCCCGCCGGCGCGCACGGCGCTCGGCGTTCGCCGGCGCTTCGGCAAGCGAATCGATGCCATCGTCCCCGGTGAGGTCGGCGGCGCCGCGCGCCCCAGCGAAATCCGCGATGTCCTGACGAATGACATACTGCGCCCGTAACCATGACGACCGTGAAACCCGACAACCAGGCCCCGCCCGACACGCAGGCGGTCGCCGGCTGGCTGCAATCCCTGCACGAAGAGGTCACGGACGAGATCGAGCGACTGGACGGCGGCGCACCCTTCCGGCGCGACCGCTGGGAGCGGCAGGAAGGCGGCGGCGGCGAGACTCGCGTGCTGGCGGACGGCGCGTCCTTCGAGCAGGCCGGGATCGCATTCTCGCGCATTCACGGCGACGCTCTGCCGCCGGCGGCGAGCGCCCGGCGCCCGGAACTGGCCGGTTGCGCGTACGAGGCGACCGGCGTGTCGGTCGTCCTGCATCCGCGCAACCCGTACGTGCCGATCGCGCACGCCAATCTGCGTTTCTTCACTGCGCGGCGGGCCGGCGCCACGCCGGTCTGGTGGTTCGGCGGCGGCTTCGACCTGACGCCCTGCTACGGCTTCGAGGAAGACGTCGTGCACTGGCACCGCACGGCCCGCGCAGCCTGTGCGCCGTTCGGCAAGGATCTGTACGCCGAGCTCAAGGCCTGGTGCGACGCTTATTTCCGCATTCGTCATCGCAACGAGACGCGCGGCGTCGGCGGCCTGTTCTTCGACGATCTCAACCGCTGGGACTTCGAAACCTGTTTCGCGTTCGCACGCAGCGTCGGCGCGCATTTCCTGCCCGCCTACCGTCCGATCTTCGAGCGCCGCCGGGACATGGCGTGGTCGGACCGCGAGCGCAGCTTTCAGCTTCTGCGCCGGGGCCGCTACGTCGAGTTCAACCTGGTGTACGACCGTGGCACGCTGTTCGGCCTCCAGTCCGGCGGGCGCGCGGCTTCCATTCTCATGTCGCTGCCGCCGCTCGCGCGCTGGCAATACGACTGGCGACCGGACGCCGGCTCGCCCGAGGAGCGTCTCGCGCGGGAGTTCCTCACGCCGCGTGACTGGCTCGCGGAGGATACTTGACCGCCCCGCTTTTTCACCTGGCCTTTCCGGTCACGGATCTCGAAGCCGCGCGAACGTTCTACTGTGAGACGCTCGGCTGCCGCGTCGGGCGGGAATCCGGGCGATGGCTGGACTTCGATTTCTTCGGCCATCAGATCACGGCGCATCTGACGGACCTGCCGGATCCGGCCGCTGTAAATCCGGTGGATGGAGATCAGGTTCCCGTGCGCCATTTCGGCGTCATCCTGGCGTGGGATGTCTGGGAGGCGCTCGCGGAGCGGCTCCGGCGGCGGGGCGCGCCCTTCCTCATCGCGCCACGCATCCGCTTTCGCGGCCGGCCCGGCGAGCAAGCCACGATGTTCGTCACCGATCCGTCAGGCAATGCGCTCGAGTTCAAATCGTTCCGCGACCCGGCACGCATCTTCGCCCCGGGATGAATGTGACGGGCACGGCCGCCGGCATGACTCAAGCCTGTCCCAGGAGGACGAATCCGGCCAGCACGAGGATCAGCGTCCAGGTGCCCAGCGAGCCGTACGCGCGGCCGAACGAAATACCGCTCGAACGCGTGAGCCCCCAGGCATGCAGCAGGCGCGAGACGATCAACGTGATGCCGAAGACGTGCATGAGCCAGCCCGTCATGCCGCCCGTTTCGACGAGCAGCATGAGGATCAGCGCGAGCGGCACGTACTCCACGAAATTCGCGTGCACGCGAACGGCGCGCGCGAGCAGCTCTTGTCCGTCGGAGCCGAGGCCGATACCGTAGCGACGGCGCGCCAGCGACACGCGCGTGGCGAGCGCGATCATCAGGATGCCGCACAGAGCGGCGTATATGCCAGTTATCGGCGCACTCATGACGGCCTCCCTTTGAATCGAAATGCCCGCAACGGCGATTTCAGTGCCGCGCGCGCGTCGCACCCATGTCGAATCCGGCGAACACGGCCGCGTAGATCTCGACGGCTTCGAAAAGATTCCCGAGCCGCAGGTTTTCGTCGGCCGCGTGCTGATTGTTGTCGTGATTCGCGACGGGCAGGATGACGACCGGCGCGTCGAGGCGTTCGCGGATCAGGTAAAGCGGCAGGCTGCCGCCCATCGTCGGCATCAGCACCAGCTCTTCGCCGACGGCTTCGCGCATCACGGCGATCAGCGCCAGCGCCTGCGGCGAATCCATGGCGGTGCGCACCGCGGGATAGCCGCTTTCGCTCCACGAGAGCTGCGCGACGCGTTCGTGGGCGCGTCGCGTCTTCATGTCCGGCGGTCGTCGGACGATGTGGTAACCCTGCGCGCGCACGTGCGCCTCGAGGAGCTCGCGGGCCTTCCGCGGCGTCAGATCGGGCACCAGGCGCAAGCCCAGCGATGTGGTGGCGCTCGCCGGAATGGCATTGCGCGCCGCCGCGCCGACCGCGCCCGCGCTGAGGCCTTTCACGTTCAGCGCCGGCTCCAGCAGCCGCTCCTCCAGCCGCTGGCCACCGCCTTCCGCGCTGCCGAGCGCAAGCTCCTCCATCAGCACGGCGTCGACAGGAGGCGCCGCCTCGATCGCCGCGCGTTCGGCCGCGCTCGGCGGCACGACGTCGTCGTAGAAGCCTTCGATGAGCACGTGACCCTCAGGGTCGCGCATGCTCGCCAGCAAATGCGCGAGCATCGCCGCCGGATTCGGCGCCCAGTTGCCGTAGTGCCCGCTGTGGACGTCATACGCCGGGCCGAACAGGGTGATGTCCAGCCCGCTCACGCCGCGCACGCCGAATGCGAGCTGCGGGCGGCCGGACTGGTGGCGAGGACCATCGCAGAAGAGCCAGAGATCGGCCGCGAGCAGGTCGGCATGACGCTGCAGCATGGCGGACAGATGCGGCGAACCGGCCTCCTCCTCGCCTTCGAAGAAGAACTTGAGATTTACTGCGCGTGGAACCTTCGCCGTTTCCAGCGCGTCCAGCGCGTGGGCGACGGCTACGATCGGCGCCTTGTCGTCGCCGGCCGAACGCGCATACAGGCGCCAGTCCGGGTCGAGCGGCCCCTCGTGAACGTCGAGCTCGACCAGCGAAGCGCCGTCTTCGAGCCGGCCGTCGCGCAGCACGGGCGTCCATGGCTCGGAAGCCCAGCTTTCCGCCTGCACGGGCTGCCCGTCGTAATGCACGTACACCATCAGCGTGACGTCGGCCCCCGCGGCGGGCAGCTCGCCGTAGACGACGGGCGGGCCGCCCTCCACCTCGAGCAGCCGCGCATCGATGCCGCGATCTTCGAGCATTCCGACGATATGTCGCGCGTTGCGACCGATGTTCGCCGTGTCGGAGGCGACGTTAGGTATGGCGAGAAGCTCGATGAACTCGCGCAATATTTCCCGCTGGTGCTCGCGAACGTGCGCCTGCGCGGCATCCAGCGCGGCGCGCGATTCTACGGCGCAGGCATCCGGCACGGGCAACGCGACCGCGAGCAGCGCGAGGACGATGCTCCGGGCGTCAGGCATGCAAATGCGCCGTATCGGTCATTGCGACGTGCCCGGGGACAGCGGCGACTCTCTCGAGCCATGCGCGAACGTGCCGATGCGGCTCGAGATCGAAACCGCCCTCCGGCGCCACATGCGTGTACGCGTACAAAGCGATGTCCGCAATCGTCAGGCCGGCGCCGACGAAAAACTCGCGCCTGGACAGATGGCCGTCCATGACCGCAAGCGCCGCCCGACCGGGTTCCCGTTTGGCCTCGAGCTGCGCGCGATACTCGGGCGGGTTGCCCAGCACGTGAATCCAGTAACGCGACGTGGCGATGTTCGGCTCGACCTGGTACTGCTCGAAGAACATCCACTGCATGACGCGCGCCTGTGCCAGCGGATCGGCCGGTAGGAATCGCGTCCCTTTCGCGAAGTAATAGAGAATGGCGTTCGACTCGGCGAGAAGCTCGCCGCCGTCCAGCTCGAGCAAGGGCACTTTGCCGTTCGGGTTCCTGGCGAGAAACGACTGCGTGCGCGTCGCCTTGCGCGTGATATCGACCTCCTCCCACGCGTAGCTCACGCCCAGATGCGCCAGCAGCAGCCGCGGCTTGTAGCTGTTGCCGGAGGGCGTGAAGCCGTACAGCTTCAACATGCGGCCCGGCGATCGGCTCGACCGGCGAGCCGCGCGCATTCCCGATAGCGGAAGCAGCTCACGAGATGGTCGTTGACCATGCCGGTCGCCTGCATGTGCGCGTAGATCACGGTCGACCCGACGAAGCTGAATCCGCGGCGCTTGAGGTCCTTGCTGAAGGCATCCGATTCCGGCGACGTCGCCGGGATGTTGCCGTCAGTGCCGCGACGGTTCACGCGGGGCCGGCCGTCGACGACCCGCCAGCAGTACGCATCGAAGCTCCCGAATTCGTCCTGCACCGCCAGAAACGCCCGCGCGTTCCGCACCGCTGCCACAATCTTCAGC
>JBOIDB010000154.1:0-50227 GCA_050740235.1 Gammaproteobacteria bacterium | reverse complement strand
CGGGCCCATTCGACCTGACGCTGTACTACCGCAACACGGCCGGCGGCTTCCGTGATGCCCTGAACGAGGACACGCTGGTCGACTTCCTGGCCGGCTTCAACGGCACGATGGACCTCATGGGCGGCATGGACTGGGAGATCGCGGCCCAGCACAGCACCGGCATCTCCGACCAGACCTCCACGGGCCTGGGCTTCGCCAGCACGCTCGATGATCGCATCGATGCGGCCGACGGCCTCACCCTGGCGGAGGCGATGGCGCAGCTTGCGGCCGATCCGACGTCGATTTACGACGTGTTCGGACTGGCCGGAGATTCCAACTTCGAATCGATCGTGCCCTCGGCGAGCCACACAGGCTTGTCGGACTACGAGCATCGCGTGGCGAGCGCCGACGGTCAGGTCTCCTTCGACCTGCTGCAAATGCCCGCCGGTCCGCTCGCGGCCGCGTTCGGGTTCGAGTATCGCGACGAGAAGTTCCTGCAGGACTTCGACGCCCAGCAGAACGCGGCCAACGTGGCCGGTTCGGCGGGTGCGGCCGACGTCTCGGGGGCTCGCGTGGCGAAATCGCTGTTCGCCGAGCTGGCCATCCCGGTCGTGGACATCGTCGAGGTGAGCGTCGCCGGCCGGTACGACGACTACAACGACTTCGGCACGACGTTCAATCCGAAGGTCGCGGTCGGTGTGCGGCCGATCGACAGCGTGCTGCTGCGTGCCAGCTACGGCGAGGGCTTCCGCGCCCCGAGCATGTCCGAGCTGTACAGCGCCCCGGTGCAGAGCTTCAACAATGCGGTCGACACGCGGAATTGCAACGCCGCACCACGGCCGCTGCCGAACCCGCTACCGGCCAATCACCCGTGCGCGACCGTGCAGTTCCAGAACTTCTCGGGCGGCAACACGATGCTCGATCCGGAGCTGTCGGAGAGCATGAACGTCGGCGTGGTCTGGAACCCGCTGGACGATCTCTCGCTGAGCTTCGACTACTTCGACGTCGAGCTGGAAGACCAGATCGGCACCTTGCCGCTGCAGGCGATCCTCGATGCCGAGGCCGCCATGGGCAGCTCGCCGTTCGTCATCCGTAACAACCGCGGCGAGATCTTCGTCATCCTGGCCAACAGCCAGAACATCGCCGGCACGACGACCAAGGGCTACGACATCGACATGCAGTACGGGTTCTCGCTCGGTGCGCTGGGCGACTTCCAGAGCCAGTTGCAGGTCAGCAAGGTCATCGAATACCTCGAGGACCAGGGCGACGGCAACGGCTTCCAGCGCCTGCAGGGCACCTTCGATCCGGATCTGCGGGCGGCGCTGTCGCTCGGCTGGTCGCGCGGCGACTTCTCGGCGGGGATCATCGGCAACCACATCACGGATACGGAGAACGACGAGCCGCTGAACGACGACGGCACGATGAACACCGGCTTTGCGCACCTGGCGTCGTGGACGACCTGGGACGTGAGCGTCGGCTGGGCGACGCCGTGGAACGGCGAGATCACGATCGGCGCACGCAACGTATTCGACCGCGATCCGCCGACCAATCCGGCGATCGGCAACCCGAACTACACCGAGACTTTGCACGACGTGTTCGGGCGCGTGCCGTTCATCCGTTACGAGCAGAACCTGTAACGGGAACGCAGGGAGACGGGGCGCAGGGATTGCGCCCCGTCCGCAGGCGCGACGTGCATCCAGCGCCTCTGCCGCGCGCGGAACGTGCGGACGGTCACGTCCGAAAACGGCTAGTTGACTACCCGCACAGCGCGTATCGTACGCGCTCATGAACGAAATCTTCGGCCTCGACCGGCGAGCGCTCGACCGGGCCCGCATCAGCCGCGATCCGCGGTTCGACGGCAGGTTCTTCATCGCCATAACCTCGACGGGCATCTATTGCCGACCGATCTGTCCGTCGCCGAGCTCGAAGAAAGCCAATGTGCGCTATTACGCGACGGCCGCCGCCGCCGCTGAAGCGGGCTTCCGCCCGTGCCTGCGCTGTCGGCCCGAAGCTGCTCCGGGCACGCCCGCCTGGCTGGGTACTTCCGCCGTCGTCAAGCGCGCGCTGCGCCTCATACACGACGGCGCGCTGGATGACGGATCCGTCGATGCGCTCGCGGCCCGAGTGGGGGTGGGCCCGCGTCATCTGCATCGATTGTTCGTGCAGCACGTCGGCGCCTCGCCGATTGCCGTCGCGCAGACGCGCCGGCTGCATTTCGCCAAACGCCTGCTGGACGAAACCGAACTGCCGATCACGCAGATCGCGCTGGCAGCGGGCTTCGGCAGCCTTCGTCGATTCAACGATGCCTTTCGGAAGACCTACGGGCGCACCCCACGGGAACTGCGCAGGCAGCGGCGAAACGGCCTGGCCACCGACGGCAGGGATGAGGTCGTTCTGAAGCTGGCCTTCCGCCCGCCGTACGACTGGTCCGGCGTGCTCGATTTCCTTGCGGCGCGCGCCGTGCCGGGAGTGGAAAAGGTCGATGCGGAGGGATACGCACGAACGGTGCGATCGGACGACAGCCACGCGGTAGTCCGCGTGCGGGCGCTCGCCGGCGAGAATGCGCTCGAGCTTCGCGTGCGCGACGCGGCGCCTGCCGTGTTGTTTCAGATATCCTCCGCCGCGCGGCGAACATTCGACCTTTCTGCCGACCCGACACGAATCGGGCCGGCGTTCAAATCCGATCCCCTGATCGCGCCGCTCGTGAGACAACATCCCGGATTGCGCATCCCCGGGGCCTGGGATCCGTTCGAGTGCGCCATTGGCGCGGTCCTCGGCCGGCAGGTCTGCGGCGCGACAGCGCTCAAGTGGGCCGGTCGGCTGGTCGCGCGGGCCGGCGAAGCGATCGATGGGAGCACGGAGGGACTGACTCACTTGTTTCCGAAGCCGGATGCGCTGGCAAAGGCCGATCTGAACGGGCTCGGCATTTCCCGCCCGCGCATCCGTGCGCTGCACGCGCTCGCTCGGGCAGTCGGCAGCGGCGCACTCAATTTCCAGGCGCCAGTGGAGGACGTCATATCGGCAATCGCCTCGTTGCCCGACTGCGGCCATTGGATCGCACAGTACGTCGCGTTGCGCGCGCTGGACGAACCCGACGCTTTTCCGTCGACGGACCCGATCCTGCGGCGCATGGCGGCAACCGGCAACGTACCGCTCACGTCGCGCGCGCTCGAAGCGCGCGCGGAAACCTGGCGCCCGTGGCGCGGCTACGCGGCATTGCACCTATGGCGCGCGGCCGGATGCGCTGTCGACGAAAAGCGGATCGATCGCGTCCGGAAGTGGCCGGTGCGAGCACGCAGCGAGCGCGTGTATGTCAACAGCCCCTGAAATTCCCGGACCGGCCCGCATTCTGTTCGCAGCCGGGATCATTGGGCTGGGCCTGCAGAACCTGATTCTCACGGATTTTCTCTGGCTCGAGCCGGTGCCCGCCTGGCTGCCGGCGCGCAAAGTCTGGGCGAGCGCGACGGGCATCGCTCTGATCCTTGCAAGCCTGAGCATCCTGGTCGATCGGAAAACCCGCCCGGGTGCGGGTGCGCTGGGTCTGGTCTTGTTTCTCTGGGCATTGGTTCTTCATCTGCCGATTCTGATTCGGGAGCCCGGCAATGGCGGTGCCTGGGGAACGGCGTTCAAGATCATTGCGCTGGCGGGCGCAGCCTGGCTCCTGGCCGCTGTTTCGACGGACGATCGGGGTTCTGTGGATCGGCGTGAGAGTTTCGTCAGCAAGATGGCCACGCCGGCCCGCGTCGGCTTCGGGATCGCGTTGCTGGTGTTCGGCATTCTCCACTTCGTTTATCACGACTACATCGCCAGCCTGATTCCAGCCTGGATTCCCGGTAGCGCGTACTGGCCCTGGTTCACCGGCGTTGCTCATATCGCTACCGGCGCAAGCATTCTCACGACAGTGAAGGGACATCTCGGGGCGACGCTGCTGGGCCTCATGTATGGCCTCTGGGCGCTCATGCTGCATATGCCGCGCGTGGCTGCGGACGCGGACAACGCGCAAGAGTGGACGGATCTGTTCATGGCCGTGGCATTGTGCGGGGGAGCATTGCTCGTCGCGGGCAGCATGCCGGTTGCGGGCCGGAATCGAGGGCATGAAATCGGGCCGACCGCGTCCGAAAGCAGCCAGTAAGGGCAAATGGACCAGCGTAAGTTCATAGTCGTACGGACGTCGTTCGTCCGTATGCATCGATGCCCGCGTCGATGGATGAGGGATTCCGCCACAAGCTGCCGTCCTGATGCAAACAGAACCCGTGCGAAACGACCGCAAGAACACGAGAGAAGCCGTCGATCGGAGCCATCCGCACCCGATCCGCGCGCTCATCGTCGATGATTCGCCCCTGGATCGCCAAGGACTGCGCCGATACTGCGCTCGGCAACCCGATATCGAGGTGATCGGTGAGTGCGGAAATGGCCGGGAAGCGATCGAGGCCATTCGGAGCAGCACGCCGTCACTGGTCTTCCTCGACATCCAGATGGGCGACATGGACGGATTCCGGGTCGTCGAGGCGATAGGCGAGGAGCGTATGCCGTTCATCGTGTTCACGACGGGATTCGACGAGCACGCGCTTCAGGCGTTTGAAATCGACGCCGTTGACTATCTGCTCAAGCCGTACGATGAAGAGCGCTTCGCCGGCGCGATGTCCCGCATACGCGCGCGCATGGCCGAGGGCGCGTCCGCCCGCCTCGAGGCGCACCTATCCCGAACGCTCGCAAATGTAGCCGGCGAAATCCTGCAGAAGGCCAATCGGCAGCCTGCGAGAATTGTCGTCGAGCAGGACGACCACTTGGTGTTTCTCGATCCGGAGGACATCGACTGCGTCGAAGCCCAGCGCAACTATGTGCGGGTGCGCGCCGGGCCTGACGACTACCTGCTCCGATGCAGCATGAAACGAGTGGAGGAATTGCTCGGGCCGGCCGGCTTTCTGCGTATACAACGCTCCGTGATCGTCAATTCGGCGCGCATCCGCGGCCTCGAACGCTGGTTTCACGGTGAATACAAAATCATCCTGCTGAACGGCATGACGTTCGTCTCCGGGCGCAGATACCGCAAGAGAATTCTACGCTACGTGCGCAACCAGGCGTCCTGATACGATAGGGGCGTGAGCCCCGCCGAGTTCAATCGAGCCGTCGACACCTGTCGCGAACGCTTGCGCCGCGATCCACGCGATGTCGATGCATTGAACAGCCTGGGCAACCTGCTCGCGAACGCCGGGCACCTCGATGCGAGTCAATCGGCCTACGAGCACGCGGCGGCCGTGCGTCCGGACGTACCGCAGCTCCATCTCAATCTGGGCAATCTGTTGCAGCGGCGCGGTCGCCACGAGCAGGCGCGGGTTTGCTTCAGCAAGGCCCTGGAGTTGCAGCCCGACTATCCGGAGGCCTGGAACAATCTGGGTAACGCACTGCAGGATCTGGCCGAGATCGATCGGGCGATCGATGCATATCGGCGCGCGATCGAGCTGCGCGCGGACTTTCCCGAGCCGCACAATAATCTCGGCTTGGCGTTGCGCAAGCTCGACCGGCACGCGGACGCGGTGGAGGCATTCGAACGCGCGCTCGATATCAATCCGGCCTATGCCGCGGCGATCGTCAATCGCGGGCTCGCGTTACGCTCGTTGGAGCGGCATGCGGAGGCGTTGCGCGAGTTCGACCGCGCCCTTCAATTGACGCCGAATGCCGCGGCCGTCTGGTGCTTCAAAGGCGCGGCGCTCATGGAGGCCGGTGACGCACGCGGCGGTTGCGAGGCGCTCGAACGCAGTCTCGCGCTCGAGCCGTTCAACCGGACTGCATTGGCATATCGCATGGCGGTCATGCCGGAGCTCGATGAAAATCCCGAGCCGCCGGTCCTGCGGGACCTCGATCGACATGTCGCCGACCACGACGTGTCGTGTCCGACGGCTTACGAAAGTCTGTCGGCATTCAACGAGGCGCTGGCGCGCCACGTCCGTGCGCACCCGACGCTGAGCGAACAGGCTGCCGGTCGCGCGACCCGTCACGGGGAGCACACTGGCAATCTGTTGATCGGGGACAAAGGGCCGGTGGCGGCGCTGGAGCAGATCATCGCGGAAAGCGTGCGTCAGTATCTCGCGCGGCCGCCGATGCATCCGGCGCATCCCTATGCGCAGTTCCAGCTGCCGCAATGGCGTCTCGTCGCCTGGGCGGTAGTCATGAGCAGCGGAGGTCATCAGATTCCGCACATCCACGCAGCGGGCTGGTTGAGCGGCGTCTACTACGTCCGTCTGCCGGGCTGCGTCGGCGAATCGGCGGAAGGCGACGCCGGCTGGATCGAGTTCGGCCGGCCGCCCGATTCCCTGCACTGTCGCGCGGAACCGGTCACGCGGCGCATTTGCCCGCGCGAAGGGCGGCTATTGATATTTCCTTCGTACTATTATCACCGGACGATCCCGTTCGAAAGCGAAGAGCCGCGCATCAGCATCGCCTTCGATGTACTTCCAACCGCGCCGCCAGGCAGGGCATAGGCGACCGAATCAACCTGCGCGGCCTTCCAGCCGATGCCTTTCGTCGAACTGCTGCGGCGGTTGCTTGCGCAGGTACTCCGGCACCCGGCTGCCGACGGCGCCCTTGGCTTTCGTGATTCCGCCGTCGACGAGATAGAGCGCCCCGGTGACGAAACTGGCCTCGTCCGACGCGAGGAACGCATAGACGTTGGCGATCTCTTCCGGAGATCCGCGCCGCCCGAGCGGCGTTGCCGCCACCATGGTGTCCTCCATTTCCGCGTCCATCGGGCCGGTTTCCTTGTGCGTCCACGCCGTATCGACCGCGCCCGGACTCACGCAATTCGCGCGCACGCCGTATTGCGCCTGCTCGACGGCGACGCCTTCCATGAACCCGTGCATCCAGGCCTTGGTGCCGCCGTACACGGCAGCCTGCGGCAGGCCGATGAAGCCGGCTTCCGAGCCTGCCGAAACGATGACGCCGCGCGTCTCCTGAAGGTGCGGCAGCGCGTAGCGCGTCATGAGAAACGCGCTGCGCACGTTGTAGCGCAGCAGCGTGTCGAAGGCTTCGACAGAGAAGTTCTGGGTTTCATTGACCTCCGGAAACACGCCGGCATTGTTGATGAGGACATCGAGGCGGCCGTAGGTCTCGATTGCGCGTGCGACGCATTGCCGCGCGTGATCTTCTTCGGCAATGTCGGCGATACAGGTTTCGACGTCCGCTCCGAGCTCGCGTGCCCTGTCTGCAACATCCGCGACCGGATCGCCGGGCAGGCCGTTCAGGAGCAGCTTCGCGCCCTCCGACGCAAATTTGTAGGCGACGGCCTCGCCGATACCGGTGCCGGCGCCGGTGATGATCGCCACTTTGTCCGTCAATCGTCCGTTCATTGAGACCGCCTCCTTGCAGCCACGCGTGCGGGGTGTTCGATCCGCAGCAACATCCATGCCACCTCAACGTGTGCGCTTGCGAAACCAGAGCGCCTGCGGCCGGCGGATCTGCTTCTCGACCTCGTAGTGCACTGCGACCATCCATTCGGCATAGTCCGGGTCGACGGTCTTGATCGCCTCCAGCAGCTCCTGCCTGAAAGTCGTTTCGATCGGCGCGCCGCGGCCCGGCCACAGGCGAAACTTGATGCGAATGAACTCGCGGCCGGCGCTCGTGCGAACGCGCTCCTCGACCGACGGTGGGGCCACGAGGATGCCCGGAAAGCGCTCCGTCACGCTCGGGAAGAGCTGCATGACGATCCGCTCGATATCTTCGGCCTTTTGCGCGTCTTGCGGCAGAGAAACGTCGACCAGGCAGCGCACGTAGCCGCGCGGATAGTTGATGACATTGGTGATGGTGCGGTTCGGGATGAAGATTTCCGCACCGAGCGCGTTCTCAAGAACGATGAATCGCAAGCCGATACTGCGCACGACGCCGGATTGCCCGGAAATCTCTACCATCTCGCCGACGTCGAACAGGTCCGAGAAGATGAGCGTAAGGCCCGTGACCACGTCCTGCACCAGTCCCTGCGAACCGAAGCCGACCGCCAGTCCGATGACGGCCGCGCTGCCGAAGTAAGTCTCCACGCCGACGTTCAGGTCGTAGAGTATGAGTCCGATGGCGGCGAAGTAGATTACGAAGACCACGGCGCTTGTCGCAAGGCTCGTGACGGACTTGAGCTTGCGCATCTCGTAGGGCGGCCGCGCAGCCATCAGGCGATCGCTGAAACCTCGCACGGCGATCACGATCAGATGCGCCGCTGCGACCAGCACGACGATGGCGAAGACGCGCACGGGCAGACTGGTATTCGCGGCAATCCATTCGCTCATGCGCGGCGATCATACCGGCCACGACCGCCGCGGCATAGCGTCCGGTTTCCCAATCGCGACATGCCCGCCGCCCGCGTATCCTCCCGGGGGGTGGTGTTAGACTCGTTAGCGCGATCGTGCCATGCGCTCAGGGACAGACCATACCAAGCGGATCGCGCAAGAATCCGCACTCCGGCGGCAAAAGGACGCGCTGAAACCATGAACTCCGAACGAGGTCGACGCAGAACATTTCCGATCGTCGCCCTCGGCGCCTCGGCCGGCGGCGTCGAGGCCCTGCGCAGCTTTTTCGAGGCCGTGCCGGACGAGCCCGGCATCGCGTTCGTGGTCGTCACGCACCTCGACCCGCAGCACGAGAGTCATCTCGCCCCGATCCTTGCCCGTGCCACCTCCATGGATGTGATTTCCGTCGAGGACGGCATGCGCGTCAAGGCGAACTGCGTGTACGTGCGCCCGCCGGGGGGCGGACTGTCAATGGATGACGGCGTGCTGCACCTCTTGAGCATCGATTCGCCGGAGGCGCGGAATCATCCGATCGACCGCTTCTTCCAATCCCTCGCCGAGGAATGCGGCGAGCATGCTATCTGTGTCGTGCTCTCCGGCGCCGGCAGCGACGGCACCGTGGGCCTGCGCGCCATCAAGGAGCACGACGGTCTCGCCATCGCACAGAAGGACGGCGATTCGGCATATGCCGGCATGCGGCGGAGCGCCGTTGCGACCGGGCTGGTCGATTTCATTCTCGAGCCGGGCGAGATGCCCGGGCGGATCATCGACTACCTGCGGCGCATGCGCCGGCTGGCGCAGGCGCAGATCGAACAGAAGCTGACGGACGGCGCCGAGAGCACGCTCGACCGGATCCTCGAGCGGCTGCGCCAATGCACCGGCTACGATCTGCGTCAGTACAAGAAAAGCACCGTGCTGCGACGCATCCGGCGCAGGATGCAGGTGACGGGCACGGACGACCCCGATGCCTACCTGAAGAAGCTCGATGACGGGGAGGCGGAAGCGGAACACCTGTTCCGCGACCTCCTCATCGGTGTGACGCAGTTCTTCCGAGTCCCGGATACCTTCGACGTGCTGGCGCGGGAGGTCGTGCCCGCGCTCTGCAATGACAGGGGCCAGGAAACTCACATCCGCGTCTGGGTGCCCGGTTGCTCGACCGGCGAGGAGGTCTACTCGCTGGCCATGCTGTTTGCCGAAGATCCCCGCTGCGGTCCGGGCGGCTTCCGGGTGCGGATTTTCGGCACCGACATCGACGAGGCGGCGCTCGCCACCGCGCGCGCTGGAGCCTATACGAAGGCCATCACGGCCGACGTCCCGGGCGAACGTCTGAATGCTCACTTCCGCCTGGAGGACGACCGGTACGTGGTCCGCCCGAGGTTGCGCGACATGTGCGTCTTCGCGACCCACGATCTGGTGCAGGATCCGCCGTTTTCCAGGATGGATCTGATTTCCTGCCGCAACGTGTTCATCTACTTCGAAGCGGCTCTGCAACGCCGGATGTTCCCGTTGCTGCATTTCGCCCTGCTGCCGCGGGGCTATCTGGTGCTCGGCAAGTCCGAGACGGCGCAGGGCTTCGAGCAGCTTTTTGCACCGGTCGACAAGGCCCAGCGTATCTTCCAGCGCAAGGAACCCGCCTTGCGGCCGAAGCTGGATTTTCCCCAGGGTTCCCGGCGCGCCCAGTCGCCCGACGAGATCCGCCGGGACAGGCATGTGGAGTCGGTGCGGCGGCTGGCGGAGCGGTACCTGCTCGAAAACCATACGCCGCCCAGCGTCGTCGTCGATGCGCAGTTTCAGTGCGTGTTCTTTGCCGGCAACACCGGTGTGTTTCTGCATCCGCCCTCCGGCGCGCCGAACCTGAACGTATTCGACATGGTGAAGCCCGACATGCGCGGCAAGCTGCAGAGCGCGCTGCATCAGGCCGCCCGCAGCGGCCGCACGGCCAAGCAGAACCTGCCGGCCTCGTGGCACGCGTCGGGTCAGCCGCTGCGTCTCATAGTCCGGCCGTTGGGCGGCCAGGATGAGCATGGACGTAACGGCCACTTTCTGATCACCATCGAGAAAATCTCCGATGAGGAGCGGGCGCCCGCACGCGGCATTGCCGGACGTAATGAAACGCCGGTTGGCGCGCAGGAGCAGACAGTCGAGCACCTGGAAGAAGAGCTGGAAAGCGCGCGCCTTCAGCTCCGCACGGCAACCGAAGATCTGGAAGTGAACAATGCGGAGCTGCAAAGCTCCAACGAGGAGCTGCTGTCCTCGAACGAAGAGCTGCAGTCGACCGTCGAGGAGCTGGAGACCTCCAAGGAAGAGCTGCAATCGGTCAACGAGGAGCTCGATACCGTCAATCACGAGCTCAGCGACAGGGTCGACGAGCTCGGTCGGGCCAACGACGATCTGCAGAACCTGCACGCGAGCACCGATCTGCCGGTCGTCTTCCTGGATCGGAAGCTGCGCGTGCAGATGTTCACACCGGCGGCGACGGCGCTGTTTCATCTGATTTCCAGGGATATCGGGCGCTCGATCCACGATATTGCGGGCCGGCATGATTACACGGAGTTTCGCTCCGACCTGCAACGGGTGCTCGAGGCGGACGAGACCGTCGAGCGCCAGGTCACGTCCGAGGACGGCTGGATCTACAAGGCGCGCGTGTTTCCCTATCGCACGACCGAGGGCGAGCCGCAGGGCGCCGTCGCGACATTCCTCGACATCACGGAAGTCAGCCGGATGTATCAGGACGCGGAAAATCGGGCCGCGCAGCAGGCCGCCGTGGCCTCGACGGGTCTGTTCGCGATCGATGAGCCAGACTCCCGCAAAGTCATGCAGCGGGCGGCTGCGCTCGTCATACAGACGCTGGGTGTCGATTTCTGCGTCGTGCTCGAGTTCCAGAGCCACGAACAGCGGCTCGTCGTGCGCGCGCTGGAAGGGCCGGGATGCCACGGGTCGGATCTCTCCGCTTCGAAGTTCGCCGAATCATCGCAGGCGCACTTCACGCTCGAAAAACGCGTGCCCGTCATCGTGCAAGATCTGGCCACGGACACACGATTCGAACGCGACGATTTCAAGCTCCAGTTAGGGATCGTGAGCGGAATGAGTGTCCTCGTCGAGGCTGAGGGCAAGCCGTTCGGTGTCCTGAAAGTGCACAGTTGCGAGCGTCGGAAATTTTCCCAACGCGACGTCGATTTCCTGCAGTCGATGGCCAACGTTCTCGGATTAGCGGTGCGGCGTTCGACCAGCGAGGCGCAACTGATCGAACGGCGGCATGCGCACGACGTTACGGTCGAAAAGCTGCGGCGCGCCGAGCAACTCGCCTCGCTGGGGACGCTGTCGGCGGGCATCGCGCACGAGATCAACAACCCGTTGAATTCCATCTGGATGACGGCCGAGCTGGCGAAGCACGGCGCGGCGAAGCATGAGGACGAAAAACTGGAAGCGCTGCTCGACCGGATCATTGCGGATTGCCAGCGCTGCGCGACGGTCACGCGCGGCGTGCTGAGCTTTGCCAGACCTGGCGAAGATCTGTCGAGAACGCAGGTCGACGTCAACCGTACTGTCAATTCGCTGACCGCATTGATGGACGCGACGCTCGCGGCTCACTCCGCCCGCCTCGAAGTCGAGCTCGGCGAGGATTTGCCGCCTGTCACGATGAATGCAATAGAGCTCGAGCGGGTGCTCGTCAACCTCGTGCAGAACGCGGCCGAGATCGGGGCCTCGTCGATTCGGGTATCGACGGAGTCAGCGGTCGGGAACTCCGGCATCGTGCTGCGCGTCCGCGACAACGGGCCGGGCATACCGGAGGAGAACCTGAACCGGGTTTTCGATCCGTTCTTCTCGACCCGACGCGCCGAGGGCGGCACGGGCCTGGGCTTGAGCCTCGTGCACCGCTTCGTGAACGATCTCGGCGGAACGGTCTCGGTCGCGAATCAACCCTCGGGCGGCGCAGAATTCGTCATCGAGCTGCCGCTCACGGGTGGAGAATCGCAGACCGCGGACGGCGCCTAGTATCGAAAAAGTCGGCTGGCAACGGGCAAACGGGGGCGGAACGAAACGGAAGGCTCGTTAACTGCTTCCGGTGTGGCCGTGCGAACGAACGACGGGTTTCGATACCGGCGAGCCTTTCTGGCGCAGGAAGACGGTCAGCACGACCATCGCGAAAATCGCGAGAAACTCGCTCTGCCAGTTCTGGAACGACTCGAACCAGAACCGCGCCGTGCCCATGTACTCGATGGACGATAAGGTTGCAGTTGCGCCGTGCTCCGCCTGCTCCTCGTTGTACGCTCTGGCGCCGCCTGCCGCGTGCATCCAGAATGAAACGACGAAGAGCGTGAACATCGCCAGGCCGAGCGAGTTCTCATACAGCTTGCGGCTGACCTTGCCGTGGCGTAATGGCGCCGGGGCATCTGCCGGGAGCCGGGCGATGGACGGATCGACGTCCGCTTTTTCCTTGGCGTCCGGATCCTTGGATTCGGCGGAACCCTTTTGATAAAGGAAGACGGTCAGGAGCGCGAACATGGCCATCTGGAGGAACTCGGATTCCCAGTTCTCGGTAACGGCCTCCAGATAATCGCCTTCCTTCAGGTAGGCCGAGAGACTTACCGCCGGCTGTCCATGCTCTGACCGATCCCCGTTGTAGTTGCGATGTCCCGTGACAGTGGTGCCCACCAGAAATACCAGAAACAAAAGGAAGAGCACGATGGAAAGACCATTATTTCGCAATATGTTGCGCATGGCACGCGTCTCCCGAATCCGCCTCGCCCGTCGGATAACACGCGCTGCTTGGATGGAGCCTGACGCAGGCTCCATCGTGCAGTTATCGAAGGCCACGGGCGGTCAGGGGCGGGTCAGAGCAAGTCGCCTCTCGCCTTCTCGGCGCGTGCTGCACCGATCGCCGTTTCGACGTGCTTTACCTCTTCGGGCGGTGGCAGCACGGCCGGCATTCCGAGCGATTCGATCCAAAGCTCTCGCGCCCATCCCTTGCTGTGGTACAGGTGCTCGTCCTCCTCGGGCTCGACTTCCTCGCAGGCTGCGGCAAGCGTCTTTTTCTCTTCACCCTTCGCCTTCTCGGCGACTTTGGCAAGCAGGTGCCAGTTCTGGTGATCTTTGGTCTCGGCCTCCACGACGCATTCTGCGGCGACGAGTTGCGCGGCCGCCGGGTCGCCCGCCTTCAAAGCCATTTCCATGGCTTTCACCAACGACTGCGCGATGTGCCGAACGACTTCGCGGCCCGGGGTCTCCGTCTCCGGGTCGAGGCCGAGCGATGAGATGGTCTCGCGCAGAATTCGCTGGTGGTTCTCCGTCTGCTTCAGATACCGTTCCCACTCTTCCTGCAGATCGTCGTTGACCACGCATCGCAACGCCGTGCGATAGACCTGCACGCCGCCGATCTCGGTTTCCAGTGCCTGATACAGCAACTCGTGGAGCTACCCTGCCTTGTGTTTCGAAGATGCCATTGTGTTTCCTCCTGGATTGACTCGCCTTCCTTCCGTGAAAATTACAGGCGTTCGGGCACGCGAATGGATTCGGTTGCTTCAGCCGAGCAAACGGTCAGGCTGCGACGGTGCCGATTGTCAGGGCCCCGAACAGCGGCCAGAATGTGCCGGACCCAGTCATGAACGTCGGATCCGCTGACCACAGCACGCATCGACAGCATGCGGCGGGCCTGTTCCGTAGCCGGCATCGTGAGAGCCGCGTGCAATGCGCCCGCCGTGGCCGGCGTATCGAACGGGTTGACCAGAATGGCACCCTCCGCCAGCTCGCAAGCGGAGCCTGCAAATTCCGACAACACCAGCACTCCGTCGCCGGCCGTCCGGCAGGCGACATACTCCTTGCT
Organism: Gammaproteobacteria bacterium; assembly: GCA_050740235.1. Taxonomy (GTDB): domain Bacteria; phylum Pseudomonadota; class Gammaproteobacteria; order Steroidobacterales; family JACDCP01; genus JACDCP01. The sequence goes on along the minus strand of JBOIDB010000154.1, from coordinate 36,151 downwards.
GACGAGATTCATGCCGTCGCGCCGTGGCGCGACCATCGCGACGTCGCTCGCCACGTAACGGGCCACGAGCTCCTCGAGCGGGAAATAGCGGTAGAAGTAGTGCACGGGCGACCAGTCGACCTCGCCGAAGCGGCCATTAATGCGTCCTACCGCTTCATCGACCTGTCTCTTGAGCTGGCGGTAGGCGACCACGTGGATACGGCTCGGCACCGCAATCTGCATGAACTCGACCTGGCCCCGATACTCCGGATGCCGCTCAAGCAGCGCCTCGATTGCCGCCAGCTTCTCGAGCAAACCTTTGCTGTAGTCCAGCCGGTCGACGCTCAAGATCAGGCGCCGTCCGCCGTGCGCTTCACGAATGGCCGCCGCGTTGCGCCTTACCGCGGGCGAATCCGCGAGTTTCCTCAGACTCCGGTGGTCGACGCCGAGCGGGAATGCTCCGGTGCGCACCGTGCGGCCGCGCCAGTGGATCTCGCCGCGCTTCTCATCGACGCGTACGCCGAGCTGCTTGCGCACGCTGCGCAGGAAATTCCTCTGATAGCCTGCGGTATGAAATCCGATGAGATCGGCGCCGAGCAGCCCTTCGAGCACTTCCCTCCGCCACGGAAATATCGCGAAGCATTCGGCGTTCGGAAACGGCGTGTGCAGGAAGAATGCGATTGGCCCGGACACGCCGCGCTGCCGCAGAAGGCGCGGCAACAGGAAGAAGTGATAGTCGTGTATCCAGACGATATCGTCCGGTCCAGCTGTCGCGGCGACGTGACGGGCGAAACGCCTGTTGACCTCGACATACGCCCGCCAGTCGAGGGGATCGAAATGGCAAGCCTCGAAGGCATAATGGCACAAGGGCCACAGCGCGCGATTGGCGCAGCCGTCATAGAACCCTTTAATTTCGTCAGGCGTGACCGGCACGCGACGCAGCGTGAAGCACGGATCGTCGTCGGGCACCTGGGCGACGCTGACGGATTGCCCGTCGGCGCCGGGGTTCCACGCCAGCCACGCGCCGCCGCTGTGGCGCATCACCGGCTCCAGCGCCGAAACGAGCCCGCCGGGTGCGCGCTGCCTCCGCCCCTCGCCGTCGAGAAAATAAGGCTCCCGGTTGCTGACGAGAATCAGACGTCCCGCGCCGTCCAACCCGGCGCGGTACCCTTCCGTGGGCGATTGGCGCCCGGCGGTCACATTCTTTTCCGGGACGCCCGGAAGTTTCCTTGAACGATACCGACCGTCGGACACCGGCGAACCGGGAGCTGTAAGACCCTCCTGCATTACATTCCCTGAATCGCTGGATAAGCCGAAAATGCGAATGCAACATGCATGCCACCCGCTCCGCGCACGGTGGAAGATGTCGTAGACCGAGACAACCCCGCACTTGATGCGGGGGTTCCCGGCAAAAACGCGGCAACGACCTGCGGCCCCCGGATCGCAGTCCGGGGCATGCTTATGCCGCCTACATGCTTCGCGGCCCTGGCGACGTGTAAAAGTTACAAGCTATTTTGTATCGGTAGCTCGAAAAAACGGCCTGTTTGCCGATCGCTGACGCGCCCGATGAAATCCGTCTAAACTACTCGACGTGCTTTGCTTTAACGGAATACGAGGACTTCAAGGATGAAGATCGCACAAATCGCGCCTTTGATCGAAAGCGTCCCGCCGAAGAGATACGGCGGCACCGAGCGGGTGGTTTCCTATCTGACCGAGGAGCTGATCCGGCAGGGTCACGACGTGACGCTGTTCGCGAGCGGCGATTCGGTCACGAGCGCCCGGCTGGAAGCGGTTGCCGAACGGGCGTTGAGGCTGGACGGCGCGTGCCGGGACCCGCTGGCCTGGCACGTCACGATGCTCCAGCGGGTGGCGCGCCTGGCCGACACCTTCGACATCATTCATTTTCACGTCGACTATCTGCATTTCCCCATGAGCCAGGCCTTGCAGCTGCCGCACGTCACGACATTGCACGGCCGGCTCGATCTGCCGGACCACCGCGCCGTGTACAACGCGTACGATCAAATGCCGTTGATCTCGATCTCGAACGCGCAGCGCGAGCCGGTGCCGCGGCTCAACTGGCTGGCGACGATTTACCACGGGCTGCCGCGACAGCTGTATCGGTTCGAGCCTCGTCCCTCCGGATATCTCGCCTTCATCGGGCGCATCTCACCCGAGAAGCGTGTCGACCGGGCTATCGAGATTGCCCGGCGCGCCGGCCGCGAGCTGGTCATCGCAGCCAAGGTCGACGCGGTCGACCGGGACTACTTCGCGGCGGAGATCGAGCCACTGCTCACCGATCCCGGCGTGCATTACATCGGCGAGGTCACGGATCGCGAGAAGGGCGAGATTCTGGGTCAGGCGCACGCTCTGCTGTTCCCGATCGACTGGCCGGAGCCGTTCGGCCTCGTCCTGATCGAGGCGATGGCCTGTGGAACGCCGGCGGTCGCCTTTCGGCGCGGGTCGGTACCGGAAATCATCGATCACGGGCGCAGCGGCTTCATCGTCGATGACGTCGATGCGGCGGTCGCTGCGGTCGACGGCGTATCGGGACTCGACCGGGCCGGGTGCCGCCGGATGTTCGAAAACCGGTTCAGCGCCCGGCGGATGGCGCGGGGGTACCTGGCGGCGTATCGTCGCATCGTCGATCAGGAGCTCGAGTCATCGCAACTGGCAAGCTGAAGCAGGCTTCAGGACAGCTCGCCGAGCAGCTGGCCGGCGCGTGGGAGGTGCTCAGCACCTCCGCGTACGCCGACGCGCAGCCGCGCGTTCTCAAGCACGGCGATACCTTCGCGGTGTTCGACCTCAACGGCGACATCGACACGTCGCGCGATGCCGAGCAGGGTCTTTACCACCGGGGCACGCGGTTCCTGTCCAGCCAGCGTTTGCGCATTGCCGGGCAGCAGCCGCTCCTGCTGAACTCGACGGTGAAGCAGGACAACAGTTTCCTGATCGCCGACCTCACGACGCCCGATCTGGCCCGCGACGGACGCCTGGTCATCGAAAAGGGCATGCTGCACGTATCGCGCAGCAAGCTCCTGTGGGGCGGGGCACAATACGAGCACCTGCGCCTGTCGAATTTCGGCCGCGGCCCGATTTCGATCTCACTCGACATCGAGCTCGGAGCGGACTTCTCTGACATCTTCGAAGTGAGGGGGATCTCGCGCGCCCGGCGCGGCCGGCTGCTGCCGATGAGCCGGACCGGAACGGGTGTCACGTTCGCGTACCGCGGCCTCGACGACCGGTTGCGGCGCACGATCGTCCGCTTCAGCCTTGAGCCGGACGAAACCGCTCCCGGAGCCTGGCGTTTCGATTTTTCGCTGGGGCCGGGCGAGCAGCGCGACCTGTTCGTCGACGTCGACTGCGATGACGGCGAAGAGAAGAGCGCGTTGGCGGATTTCGCCATCGCGCTCGCCGGTTACGAGACCGAAGTGCAGGCTGTGCGCGACGCGAGCTGCCAGGTGGAAACCTCCAACGAGCAGTTCAACGACTGGATCAACCGCTCGTTCGCCGACCTGCAGATGCTCGTTACGCAGACGGATCATGGCGCTTATCCGTACGCCGGGGTGCCCTGGTTCAACACGCAGTTCGGCCGGGACGGCATCATCACGGCGCTCGAATGTCTGTGGATTTATCCGGATCTCGCCCGCGGCGTGCTGCGCTGCCTGGCGGCGACGCAGGCGAGCGTGATCGACCCGGCAAGGGACGCCGAACCCGGCAAGATCGTGCACGAGGTGCGCGACGGCGAGATGGCCGCGCTTGGCGAGGTGCCGTTCGGCTGTTATTACGGCAGCGTCGATGCGACGCCGCTGTTCGTCGTGCTTGCCGGGCGCTATTACCGGCGCACCGGCGATCGGCAGTTCATCGAGGCACTCTGGCCGAATATCGAGCGCGCGCTCGCCTGGATCCAGGAATACGGCGATATCGACGGCGACGGCTTTGTCGAATATGCACGGCGCAGCGAGTGCGGCCTGATACACCAGGGCTGGAAGGATTCGCACGACTCGGTATTTCACGCCGATGGCGAATCGGCCGAGCCGCCGATCGCGCTTTGCGAAGTGCAAGGCTACGTTTACGAAGCTTACCGGTTCGCGGCCGATCTGGCCGTCGCCATCGGGCGTGAGCAGGAAGCCACCGCCTTGCGGGCACGAGCAGATGAGCTGCGCGAGCGCTTCAACGAAGCATTCTGGTGCGCCGAGCTCGGCAGTTTCGGCATTGCGCTCGACGGCGACAAGCGGCTTTGCCGGGTGCGTACGTCGAACGCCGGACATGCGCTGTTCTCGGGAATCGCCCGGGGCAAGCTGGCCCCGAAAGTTGCCGACACGCTGCTGTCGCCGGCCATGTTCTCCGGCTGGGGCGTGCGCACTCTGGCGAACAACGAGCCGCGGTACAATCCGATGTCGTATCACAACGGCTCGGTCTGGCCGCACGACAACGCGCTCGTCGCCATGGGATGCGCCCGCTACGGGCTCAAGGAGCACACCATGCGAATCCTCGGCGGCCTGTTCGATGCCAGCCTGTTCACCGATCTGCACCGCCTGCCCGAGCTGTTCTGTGGATTTTCGCGCGAGCCGGGGCGGGGGCCGACACTCTACCCGACCGCCTGCTCGCCGCAGGCCTGGGCGAGCGGGGGCGTGTTCTACGCGTTGCAGGCGTGTCTCGGCATCACATTTGCGACGTTCGCCGAAGGCAAGCCGCGCATCAATTTCACTTACCCGCGATTGCCGCGTTTTCTCAAGGGAATGACGTTGCGCGATCTGCGGATCGGCGATGCCGTGCTCGATCTCGCAATCCGGCGCCACCCGAACGACGTCAGCATCAATGTCATGCGTAAAGAGGGCAAAGCCGACATCGCCGTGATCGTCTGATCACACTCATGTATAACGTTACAAAACATCCACAACTTATTGTTTTGTTAGTATTCGCAATGACACCCATGGCCTCAGCTGCCGACGCCCCGATAGTCCTCGAGCAGGACATCGAAGGCGTCCGTATCGAGGTCGACACCGGATGGATCGGCGGCGCCGCTTACGCGCGGCTCCGGAACCGCAGCCCGACTACGGCGCTTTGCGAAGCCCATTTCGAGAATGGCCCCGAGAGCAAACGACGCCGCTCCCGTCTGGAGCCGGAGGAAGAGAGGACATTGACCTTCCAGCCGGCCCGCGAGGTCATCAAGCTGCGAATCCGGCTTCGTTGCGAGCCGGACGAAGAGGGCTGACGTCATTGAAATACCCGCCGCAAATCCCAATCTCCACGGCTTCCGAGGGGTGATTCAGACCTATGCCGATGCGAAACAGAGACAACTGGATGTGGGCGGAAGCCTGCGCGATGCTTGAGCGTACCGAGCGCCTGCAACGACGCTTCTTCCAGCCCGGCGCGGTCGCGCGTGCCATGCCGACGTGGGAACCGCCCGCGGACGTCTTCGAATCCGAGCACGGCATCGACATCCTGGTCGCGCTGCCCGGGGTCGCGCGGGATCGCATCGAAGTGCGGCTCTCGCCTGGCCTGCTCGTAGTCGCAGGCGAACGCGACATGCCGAGGGGCTCGCGCACGACGGTCATCCGCCGCCTGGAGATTCCTTACGGCCGCTTCGAGCGGCGCATCGAGTTGCCCGAGACGGGCCTCGAGCTGGTGCGTCAGTCGCTGCAGAGCGGATGTGTTCAACTCAGTCTGCGCAAGACGCGCTGATCATTCCGGCAAACGGACTATGAAGACACTGGATCCCGAAAATCCCGAGCAGGCCACCGAAGCGCCTGTAGCCGAAGGCGAAGACGTCCGGCAGGAAGCTGGACGAGAGCTGCCCGAAGACGTGCTGATCGTCGTGCCGGTGCGCAATCTCGTCCTGTTTCCGAACGTCGTGCTGCCGGTGGCGGTGGGGCGCAAGCGCTCGATCGCGGCGGCGCAAGAAGCGGCGCGCAGCGGGCGCAAGATCGGCCTCCTGCTGCAGCGCGATCCCGAGAAGGCGTCGCCGGGTCCGGCTGATCTCTACAGCGTGGGCACGGTCGCGAATATCCTGCGTTACGTGACTACGCCGGACGGCAACCATCACTTGATCTGCCAGGGCGAGCGGCGCTTTCGGGCGCTCGATTTCCTGGACGGCTTTCCGTTCCTGGTCGCCCGCATGGACCTGTTACGCGACCAGGCCGCCGAGACGACCGAGGTGGAGGCCCGGCTCCTGTACCTCCAGCAGCAGGCCAAGGAGGCGATCCGGCTCCTGCCCGGCGGACCTACGGAACTGATCAACGCCGTCGACAATATCGACTCGCCCTCGGCGCTCGCCGATCTCGTGGCGAGCTTCATGGACATCAAGCCGGCGGAGAAGCAGGCGATCCTCGAGACCACCGACGTGCGCGAGCGCCTCGACAAGGTCGTGGAATTCCTGAATCACCGCGTCGAAGTCCTGCGGCTGTCGCACGAGATCGATCAGCAGACCAAGGAGAAAATGGACGAGCGTCAGCGCGAGTACCTGCTGCGCGAGCAGCTGCGCACCATCCAGAAGGAGCTCGGCGAGGGCGACGACAGCGGCGCGGAGGTCGAGGAGCTGCGGGAGAAGATCGAGGCTGCCGCCATGCCGGAGGAAGCCCACGAGCAGGCGATGAAAGAGCTGCGACGGCTCGAGCGCATGCCTGAGGCCGCGGCCGAGCACTCGATGGTGCGCACCTATCTGGACTGGCTCATCGAGCTGCCGTGGTCGAAGCTCGATGACGAAAGCATCGACATCGCGAAGGCGCGACAGGTGCTCGAGGACGATCATTACGGGCTCGAGAAGATCAAGCGCCGCATCCTCGAGTATCTCGCCGTGCGCAAGCTCAACCCGGAGGGCCGCAGCCCCATCCTTTGCTTCGTCGGCCCGCCGGGCGTCGGCAAGACTTCCCTCGGCCAGAGCATCGCGCGGGCGCTGGGCCTGAAATTCGTGCGCGCGAGTCTCGGCGGCGTGCATGACGAGGCGGAAATCCGCGGGCACCGGCGCACGTACATCGGCGCGCTGCCGGGTAACATTCTGCAGAACATCCGCAAGGCCGGCACGCGCAATCCCGTGTTCATGCTCGACGAGATGGACAAGATCGGCGCCGGCTTCCACGGCGATCCGTCCTCGGCGCTGCTCGAGGTGCTCGATCCCGAGCAGAACTCGACATTCCGCGACAATTACCTGGCCGTGCCGTTCGACCTGAGCAAAGTATTCTTCATCGGCACGGCGAACGTGCTCGATACGATTCCCAGGCCGCTGCGCGACCGCATGGAGGTCATCGAGCTGCCGGGCTACACGGAGCAGGAGAAGGTCGAGATCGCGCGCCGATACCTGATCGCGCGACAACTCGAGGCGAACGGGCTGAAACCCGAGCAGGCGGAGATCACCGACGAGGCGCTGCACGCGCTCGTCGAGGACTACACGCGCGAGGCCGGGGTGCGCACGCTGGAACGCACGATCGGCTCGGTATTCCGCAGCATCGCCATGCGCGTGAGCGAAGGAAAGGACGAGCACGTGCGCGTCGACAAGGGAGACCTGCACGGCATTCTCGGCGCGCCGAAGTTCGAGGGCGAGATTGCGATGCGCACGAGCGTGCCCGGAGTCGCTACCGGTCTCGCGTGGACGCCGGTCGGCGGAGATATCCTGTTTCTCGAAACGACACGCTATCCGGGCAAGGACAAGCTCACTATCACGGGCCACCTCGGCGATGTCATGAAGGAGAGCGCGCAGGCGGCGTTGAGCCTCGTCAAGGCTCGCGCCGAATCGCTCGGCGTCGATGCGGAGCTGTTCGAGAAGAACGACCTGCACTTGCACGTGCCCGCCGGCGCCATTCCGAAGGACGGGCCGAGCGCCGGTGTCGCCATGTTCGTGTCGCTGGCCTCTCTGCTGTCGGACAAGACGGTGCGCAGCGACACGGCGATGACGGGGGAAATCAGCTTGCGCGGCCTCGTGCTGCCCGTCGGCGGCATCAAGGAGAAAGTGCTCGCGGCAGCGCGCGCCGGTATCAAGCGTGTGCTGCTGCCGGCACGCAACCGCAAGGATTTCGACGACATTCCCGAGAGCGCCCGCGAGCAGCTCGAATTCGTCTGGCTGGAAACCGTCGACGACGCGCTGGCGGCGGCGCTCGGCTCGGGCGAGGAGGCGGGTGCTCCGTTCAGCCGGCCTGCTGCCGAATCCGGCGACGGCGCCCACGCGACCTGATCGATCGATCTGCGACGAAGGGCCGGTCTGCGTCGAGGGGCGGTGCGCGAGGCACGCCGCGAGCGCGTATCATGGCCTTGCCGTGTCCGTTGCTACCGACAGCCTGTCGCCGGTCTTGCGCGAACTGCTGAGCGTCGCCGACGCCGAGGTGGAAATCGCTGCCTGCATGCCGCGGTCCGCGGCAGAGCTCATTCCCATCGATAATGCCGCCGGCCGCGTGCTGCGCGAAAAAATCCGTGCCGATCGGGACCAGCCTGCGTTCGATCGCGTCACCATGGACGGCATCGCGTTTGCTTTCGCGGACTGGCAGCAAGGTGGGTTCGAATTCGAGGTATCGGGCACTCAGGCGGCCGGGCGCGCGCCGCTCGAGCGCACGCGTAGCCGACAGTGCTTCGAAGTCATGACCGGGGCCGCGCTGCCGCGCGGCTGCGATTGTGTCGTGCCGGTCGAGCAGATCGCGATGCATGAGGGCAGGGCGCGTTTGCGCAGTGATGTCGAGCCGACACGCTTGCAGTTCGTGCACCGCCGAGGCTCGGACTACCGGGAAGGCGCATGTCTCCTGAAGCCGGGATCGACGCTCCACGCGCCGGAGATTGCCGTGCTGGCTTCCGCCGGCCGGACAGAAGTGCGCGTGGCGCGCAAGCCCTCGATTGCCGTGATAGCGACGGGCGACGAGCTGGTCGACGTCGGCGCTGCTATCCGGGCGCATGAAGTGCGCCGCTCGAACGACAGGGCGCTCGCCGCCGCCCTCGCGCTGCACGGCTATTCGAGCGTCGTCCGTGTCCATGTGCCGGACGATCGGCACCTTCTGCGCCGGACGCTGCGTGAGCTGCTGGAAAAACACGCGGTGCTGGTACTGAGCGGCGGCGTCTCCATGGGCCGCTTCGATTACGTGCCCGGTGTGCTCGCGCACCTGTCCGTCGACGTGCGCTTTCACAAAGTCCGACAGCGGCCCGGCAAGCCGATGTGGTTCGGCACCGGCCGCAATGGCCAGGCCGTATTCGCGTTGCCGGGAAACCCGGTATCCTCGCTGGTCTGTCTCTATCGATACGTGTTGCCGGCGTTGCGCCGTTCAGAGGGTCGGAAGCCTGCGGTCGTGGAATGGATCGATTTGGCCGAAGCCGTCGAGTTCGAGCCGGCACTGGCCTGGTTCCTGCCGGTGCGCATCCTTGACGTGCAGGGCTCGAGCAAGGCGGTGCCGGTTTACACGAACACGTCGGGCGACTTTGCAGCGCTCGCGGGCACTGACGGCTTCGTAGAGCTGCCGGCCGACCGACGACAGTTTCCCGCCGGGTTTTCCGCGCCGTTTTATCGCTGGTAGGAAGGTCTGGATGCCGCTCGACTTCGCCGCCGTATCTTCAATCGCCGAGCAGGCCCTGACCGACCGGCTGCGCCGGCCGCTGCGCGATTTGCGCATTTCTGTAACCGACCGGTGCAATTTCCGCTGCGGTTATTGCATGCCCGAGGAGCAATTCCATGCGGACCATGCTTTCGCGGCCGCAGGAGAGCTGCTGAGCTTCGCGGAAATCGAGCGTCTCGTGCAGCTGCACGTTGCGCTCGGCGTGCGCAAGATCCGCATTACGGGCGGCGAGCCTCTGCTGCGAAAGAACCTGAGCGAGCTCATCCGCGCGCTGGATGCCATCGAAGGCGTCGAGGATCTCGCCCTGACGACGAATGGCGTGCTGCTGGAGAGGCAGGCCGAGGCGCTTCGTGAAGCCGGCCTGCGGCGCGTCACGGTGAGTCTCGACAGCCTGGACGAAGAGGTCTTCGCGCGCATGAACGGCGGCCGTCGCGATCTCGGGCGCGTGCTTGCGGGTATCCGCGCTGCCGCCGACTGCGGGCTCGCGCCGCTCAAGATCAACGTCGTAGTTCAGCGCGGCGTCAACGAGCATACGCTCATGGATCTGCTCGAGCATTTTCGCGGCAGCTCCGCTGTCGTGCGGCTCATCGAGCTCATGGACGTCGGCACGCGCAATCACTGGCGGCTCGAGCAGGTCGTACCTTCGGCCGAGCTTCTCGCACGCATCGACAGACGCTGGCCGGTCACGCCGGTCGAGGCCGCCTATCACGGCGAGGTGGCGAACCGCTATCGTTACGGCGACGGCGCCGGCGAGATCGGTTTCATCAGCTCGGTCACGGCGCCGTTCTGCGGCGACTGCACGCGGGCGCGCATCGCAGCCGACGGCACGCTTTATACCTGCCTGTTCGCGGAGCAGGGCACGTCGCTTCGCGAACCGTTGCGCGCCGGCGCGACGGACGACGACCTCATGGAGCTGTTGATCGACGTCTGGCGCCGGCGGGAGGATCGTTACAGCGAGCTGCGGCGCACCGCCCGTGTGGTCGAAAGACCGTTGCGCCGCGTGGAGATGTATCGAGTCGGAGGCTGACAAGATGCCCGACACTTTCGGAGAGTCATGCTGACACACATCGGAAAGGACGACCGTCCGCGCATGGTCGACATCAGCGACAAGTCGGCGACGCGGCGCGTGGCACAGGCACGAGCGAGAGTAAGGCTGCCGGCCGAAGTGGCCGGAATGTTGTGCGACGGCGAGCTTCGCACTGCCAAGGGGCCCGTGTTCCACACCGCAATCGTCGCCGGCGTCATGGCCGCCAAGCGGACCCACGAGCTGATCCCGTTCTGTCATCCGCTCGCGCTCGAGGACTGTCGCATCGAGATCGAGCTCAACGAGGAACAGGAAGCCGTCATCGACTGCACGGTCAGCGTCACGCACAAGACCGGCGTCGAGATGGAGGCGCTGACCGGCGCCAGCGTCGCCGCGCTGACGATCTATGACATGTGCAAGGCGCTGTCGCACGATATCGTCATCCGCGAGACCCGCCTGGTACGCAAGGAAGGCGGCAAGAGCGACATACATGCCTGAGCGTGCGTTTTATGGGCTCGTTCTGGCGGGAGGGCGGAGCCAGCGCATGGGCCGCGACAAGGCCGCCCTCGAATTCGGCGGGCTGAGTGCGCTGCAGCGCGCCTATGCGCTGGTCGACGCGCGCTGCCAGCAGTCGTTCGTGTCCGTGTCCGATGTTCAGCGTGACGACCCGCTGCGCGCCGGTTTTCCGTGCATCGAGGATAGGCACGGCAGCGTCGGCCCGGCGGACGGCATTCTTTCCGCCCAGCTGGCGCATCCGCACGCCGCCTGGCTCGTCGTCGCCTGCGATTTGCCGCTGCTCGACGACGCCACGCTCGATACGCTCATCGAGAATCGTGACACGACGGCGCCGGTCACGGCGTTTCGCAGCGCGGATGACGGTCTGCCCGAGCCGCTCTGTGCGATCTACGAGCCGGCGAGCCATGCGCTGCTCGCAAGCCGGTTTGCCGAAGGCATGAATTGTCCGCGCAGGATGCTGATGGAGCTCGACGCGCGCTTTATCGCGCAACCGCGGCCGGGGGCGCTGGACAATGTCAACCGGCCGGCCGATCTGGAGCGCGCGCGCGCCGCATCTGCCAAAGGCCAGCTTAAAACATTGGAGGTCGAGTATTTCGCGCTGTTTCGCGAGCGCGCCGGCGTGCAGCGTGAGACCGTGAGGCTGGGCGCCCGGACCCCGGCGGAGCTTTTTTCGGCATTGAGCGAGCGGCACACGGGTCTGGAGCGCCTGCACAACATGAAAGTGGCAGTCAACGACGAAATGGCCGCCATGACGACGCGCCTCATAGACGGTGATCGAGTGCTGTTCTTTCCGCCCGTCTCGGGCGGCTGAAATGTTTTCCATCAGCGATCAGCCGATCGATCCCGCTGCGCTCGAGAGCACACTGGACGATGCGGGAGCGGGCGCGCGTGTCGTTTTCGAAGGCCGCGTGCGCAATTTCAGCCACGGCCGTCCTGTGACGCGCCTCGAATACGAAGCTCATGCGGGCATGGCCGCAAAGGAAGGCGAGCGCGTTCTCGCGGAGGCGTGCGAGAAGTTCACGATCCTGCATGCGCTGGCGATTCACCGCGTCGGCGCCCTGGAAATCGGGGAGTGTGCAATCTGGGTCGGCGTCAGCGCCGCGCATCGCGATGCCGCCTTTTCAGCCTGCCGCTACGTTATCGACGAGCTGAAGGCGCGACTGCCGATCTGGAAGAAAGAGCATTACGCCGACGGCGATTCCGGCTGGGTAGGCTGCGAGCACGACAGTCACGGGGTCACGCGGCGTTTCAACGCGTAACGTCGCAGGACCGGATTCATCCGGCCAGGTGTTGTCGCGCCACATCGTCGGGCCGAATTCATCCAGCCAGGTGTTGTCGCGCGATATTGCAGGGCCGAATTCTTTCGGCCAACCGCGTCCATGCCCGCGCAGCGGCCGGTTGAAACCGGCCCTACAGCGCAGCAAGCTCCGCCTGTGTATCGACGTCGACTGCCGCTTCCGGCACAGGAACACGCACGACATCGACCTCGTGGGCATGCAACAGCGGCTTTGCTCCGCGATCGCCGGTCAGTCGCAAGAGTTCGCCGAAAAACCTGCGTGGAATGACAGCGGGAACGCCGAGCGTGTCCTCGTATTCACTGGCGGCCAGTCGATGCGGCTCGCGGCGCCAGGCCGTGACGAGTCGCTGCAATACACCGGCGCCGACGAACGGTTGATCGCAAAGCATGACGAGCGCTGCGTCCGATTCGGCAGGGAGCGCGGCGATACCCCGGCTGAGCGAAGACCCCAGACCGCGATGCCAGTCGGCGTTCATCACGCTGGCAATATCGAGGCCATCGAGCTCCGTCAGGAGCCGATCGGCATGCGAACCGAGCACGACAATCACGCGGGAGCCGAGCACCTCACAGGCCGCTGAGGCCGCGCGGCGCAGCAACGACTCGTCCTCGAATCGGGCGAGCTGCTTGATGCCATCGAAGCGGGAAGAGCCGCCCGCGGCGAGCAACAGACCGTGCAGGACGGGCCGATCAGCCAATGCCGGCCCGGGCAAGCATTTCGTCTCGTGGCTGCGACAGGAATCCGCCTTCGCGACCGCCGATGACCGCCTGGATCCCGGCGACAATCGACAGCGCAATCTCCTCGGGCGTCTCGGCGCCGATATCCAGTCCGACGGGGCCATAGGTGCGCGCTTCGATACGTCCTGCGTCCTCGCCGAGGCTGTCAAGCAACGATCGGCGGCGAGCCGCGGGGCCCAGCAGTCCGATGTACGGGATCTCGCTGCGCGCGAGCGCCATCAGGTAGAGCCGATCCCGCTCGAGCTTGTGGCTCATGACCACGGCGGCTGCGAAGTCGCCAGTATTGATCGTCCCGTCGAGCGATTCCGGCGTCGCGGCCACGAACGTGTCCGCATCCGGGAAGTTCTCAGCCTTCGCAGGCCGGTGATCCGCGACGGTGACGCGCCAGCCGAGGCCCTTCGCGAAGCGTACGACCGGCTCGGCATCGACGCCCGCGCCCAGGACCAGGATATGCGGAGGCGGCGGCACGAAATGATGGAATACGGTAATCGTGCTTTGCCCCGACCCGTGCATGAGCAACCGGGAACGGCGCTCGCGCAGAACCGTTCTCGCGCGTCTCTGAATGTCATCGGGCAGGGCAGGGGACCCCTCATTGAAAAACGGGGAAAATGGGGACATTCCTGATTTTGAGTGCGGCGGGCCTGCCACGGGAAGGTATCGATCAAAATCAGGAATGTCCCCATTTTCCTCGCGAACGACGATCGTGGCGCCCAACAGATCGGCGCAACGTTCGCAGTCGACGACCGTTGAGACGACACACGGGCGCCGCCGGCTGGCGGCATCCGCCAGAGCGGCGAGCGGCGCAAAATCGTTGTCCGCGGCGAGTCGCTGAAGCAGAACGCGCACCGCGCCGTTGCAACCCAGACCGAGTCCCCAAAGATTGTCGTCCGCACCCCGCATGTCGTAAGCAACCACCCTGGTGAGGCCGTCCGCCAGCACGTCGCGTGCCCGCTCGACCAGATCGCCTTCGAAGCAGCCGCCGCCGAGCAGGCCGAAGCACCGGCCGTCCGCATCGATGAGCATGCGCGCGCCGGGCTTCCGATAGGTCGAGCCTTGGGCGGCCATGATCGTCGCTAGCACGAACGGACGATTCTGCTCGCGCTGCGCCTGGTACGCGTCCAGCAAGCCGCTCAGGCCGGGGTTCATGCAACGACCTCGAAAAGGGGGCAGATCTATTTCCCTGGTTCATTCTCGCCGGAAGAACAGGAATAATAAATCTGTCCCCTCTTGATCTTCTGATCCGTGCGACGAAGTGAGGCCCTTGCGGGACCGGCGGAACGAAATCGGGGCCGCTCATCGTGTCCAATGCACGTAGTTCCGCATTCAGGGGTGGCCACGGCATGATCGAGCTGACGGTCAACGACCAGCGGCGCGAATTCGACGGCGATCCGAACACGCCGCTCCTGTGGGTGCTCCGCGACGAATTCGGCCTCACCGGCACGAAGTTCGGCTGCGGCATCGGTCAGTGCGGCGCCTGCACGGTGCACGTCGATGGTCGAGCGCAAAGGTCCTGCCTGACGCCGGTCCGCGGCGTGGCCGGACACAACGTCACGACGATCGAGGGCCTCTCGCGGGACGGCAGCCATCCGGTGCAGCGCGCCTGGGTCGAGCAAGATGTTCCGCAGTGCGGCTATTGCCAGGCCGGTCAGATCATGGCCACGGCCGACCTGCTCGAGCGTGTGCCGAACCCGACAGACGCCGAGATCGACCGCCAGATCACCAATATCTGCCGCTGCGGCACGTACGTGCGCATTCGCCGCGCCGTGCACCGTGCCGCAGAGCTGAAGCGCGAGGAGTCCTGACGTGAGCGCTGTGGTGAAACTCTCGCGCCGTCAGTTCCTGCAGATCTCGGCATCGATATCGGGCGGCCTGCTGATCGGCATCCCATTGACCGGCGCGCGGTCGAATCCGGCGCAAGGCGGCGGCAAAATCGGCCACTTCGTGCGCATCGATCCGGACGGCACGGTCACGATCGGCTCGCCGCAGCCGGAGATGGGGCAGGGCGTCAAGACCTCGCTGCCGATGCTGGTGGCCGAAGAGCTGGACGTCGCATGGGAGCGCGTGCGCGTCGAGCAAATGCCGCTCGAGATTACTCGGGGTACGGATGGCGAGGTCACCTGGTTGCACGTAGGCCAGGGCGCCGGCGGCAGCACGAGCGTCTCCGAGAACTGGCAGCTACTGCGAGAGGCCGGCGCCCGGGCGCGACAGCTCCTGATGCTCGCGGCGGCCGAAAGCTGGGGCGTCGCCGCATCGGACTGTCGTACGGAACCGGGATACGTGTTGCATTCCGCATCCGGCCGGCGCGCCGGGTACGGGCAGCTGGCGGCGCGGGCTGCCGCGCTGACTCCGCCCGAAGAAGCGCCGCCGCTCAAAAAACGCGCAGACTTCCGGATCATCGGCAAGGCGAAACCCGTCGTCGACTGCAAGGACATCGTCACCGGCCGCGCAACCTACGGCATCGATGCCAGCTTGCCGGGCATGCGTTATGCGGTCATTGCCCGCTCGCCGTATCTCGACGGCCGCGTGAAGCGTTTCAACGCCGACAAAGCGCGCAAGCTGCCCGGTGTCATCGACGTGGTGCATATCGAAGGTCCGGGCCCGGAAGCGCCTTACACGCTGCTGGCCGAGGGCGTGGCGGTCGTCGCGAATTCCACGTGGGCTGCGCTCAAGGGGCGCGAAGCGCTCGACATCGAGTGGGACCGCGGCCCGCACAGCCGCGAGAGCACGGCTGCGCTGGATGAGGAAAGCGATAAAGCGCTGGCCGGCCAGGGTCAGGTGGTGCGGAACGACGGCGACTTCGACGGCGCGATCGCCGGCGCCGCGCGCGTCATCGAGGCGCGCTACCAGGTGCCGTACGTCGCGCACGCAACGCTCGAGCCACAGAACTGCGTCGCGCACGTGCGCAAGGACGGCTGCGACATCATCGGGCCGATCCAGATGCCCGGCGGCGCCTCGCGCATGGCCGGTGAGCTGACCGGCCTGGACCGCATGAAGATTAACGTGCAAATGACGCGCCTCGGCGGTGGCTTCGGCCGCCGGCTGAGCGCCGATTACGTCGCCGAAGCGGTTCTGGTCTCCAAAGCAGTCGGATTGCCGGTGAAAGTGCAGTGGACGCGCGAGGACGACCTGCAGCACGACTTCTTCCGGCCGGGCGGGCATCACCACCTGAAAGCAGGCCTCGATGCGGAAGGCCGGCCGATCGCGTGGACGCATCGACTCGCCAGCCCGTCCAAGTATTACCGGCGACCGGATGTCGGTCCGGATGGGATGTGGGTGGCCGAGCTTTATCCGGACGACTTCCCCGGCAATATCGTGCCGAACTATCGGCTCGAGTATTTTCCGATGCGTTCAGGCCTGCCGCGCGGCTCCTGGCGGGCGCCGGCGCACACGGCCAACGCCTTCGTCGTGCAGAGCTTCATCGACGAGATCGCACACGAGGTGGGCCGCGATCCGCTGGCGTATCGGCTGGAGCTGCTGGGCGATGCGCGCGATCTGAGCTATTCGAATCACGGCGGCCCGACTTTCAATACCGGGCGCCTGGCCGGCGTGTTGCAGCTCGCGGCGCGCAAGGCGGGCTGGGGCGACAAGCTGCCGAAGGGTCGCGGCCGCGGCATGGCCGGACACTTCACCTTCGGCGCCTACGTCGCGCAGGTCGTGGACGTCACGGTCCGCAACGGCAGGCTCAAGGTCGATCGCGTCGTGGGCGCCATCGACTGCGGGCTCGCCGTCAATCCGGCCGGCATTCGCGCGCAAATGGAAGGCGGTATTTGCGACGGCCTGAGCACAGCCTTGAATCTCGCGATCACCATCAAGGACGGCCAGGTCGAGCAGCGCAACTTCGATACCTACCGGCTCATGCGCATCGACCAGGCGCCGGCGGATATCGACGTCCATATCGTCGACAGCGACCTGCCGCCGACCGGCGTCGGCGAGCCGCCGATTCCACCGCTCGCGCCGGCGCTGACCAACGCGATCTTCGCAGCGACCGGGAAACGCATCCGCCGCCTGCCGATCGGCGAGCAGATCAGCTCATAACGTCACTGCTTCTTGCCGCCGCCCTCCTGCTTGTTGACGGTGGCCCAGGCGCGCCTCTCGGCCTCGTCCTTGGATACGCCCTTCTTCTTGTAGCCCTCCTCGATCTTCTCCGCCTTGCGTTTCTGCTTGTCGGTATAGGACGATTTGTCTCCCTGTGGCATGGCGATCACTCCTTGTCGGTCCCTCGACCCGAAAACCAGCAAATTCCGTGCCGATCGCTGGCATATCAATTGCATGCGCATCGGCCACCGCGAGCATGCCGACGTTCGACGATGCCGGATGAGTCTCGAGACCTATAGCGCCAAGCGGAACTTCAAGCGCACGCGCGAGCCGTCCGGCGCGAAGCGAAAACGTCGTTCCAGGCTGCCCATTTTCGTCGTGCAGAGACATGACGCGCGGCGTCTGCACTACGATTTCAGGCTCGAGATGGACGGCGTGCTCAAGAGCTGGGCGGTGCCTAAAGGACCGAGCACGAATCCGGCCGATAAACGTCTCGCGGTGCATGTCGAGGATCATCCACTCGATTACGCGAAGTTCGAAGGGGAAATCCCGAAGGGGCAGTACGGCGCCGGCACGGTCGAGATCTGGGACCGTGGAACGTGGGAGGCCGAAGGCGATGCCGAGAAAGCCTACGGCAAGGGTGATCTCAAGTTTACGCTGCACGGTGACAAGCTCGCAGGCACCTGGGTGCTCGTGCGCATGCAGGGGAAGCGACGCGAGAGGGAACGCGGCAAGGAAAACTGGCTGCTGATCAAGAAATCGGATGAGCATGCGTCGACGAAGGATGTCCTCAGGGAGAGCGCCGGCCGCAAGAAGAAGAAGAAGAAGAAGAAGTCGAAGTCGCGCCTCGCAGCAGCCGATGTCGAAGGCGCGCGACGCGCGAAGTTGCCCGAGAAGTTCGCACCGCAGTTGGCGACCTTGCGCTCGAAGGTGCCGGAAAGCGACGACTGGCTGCACGAGGTCAAGTACGACGGCTATCGGCTGATAGCGCGGAAAACCAGCCGGTCCGTGCACCTGCTGTCGCGAAACGGCAAGGACTGGACAAGCCGCCTGCCATCGCTGGCGAAAGCGATCGGGCAACTCGACGTGAAATCGGCCATCCTCGATGGCGAGCTCGTCGCGCTCACCAATGGCGGCATCAGCGACTTTCAGACTCTGCAGAACGCCTTGCATGAAAAGGACACTTCCCGGCTCGTTTTCTTCGCATTCGATCTGCCCTTCGCGGACGGCAAGGATCTGCGCAAGGCCGCGCTCGCAGATCGCAAGGAGGCATTGGCAGGGCTGCTCGACTCACCCGGCATCGTCCGCTACAGCGATCACGTGGAGGGGCGGGGCGAGGCGTTCCTGACACAGGCTTGCAAGGCCGGGCTCGAGGGCATCGTCTCGAAGCGACGCCAGGCGCACTACGCTTCACGCCGAACCGCGGACTGGCTGAAGATCAAGTGCTCGCAGCGTCAGGAGTTCGTCATCGGCGGCTTCACCGACCCGCAGGGCTCTCGCACGGGTTTCGGCGCGCTGCTGCTCGGTTATTACGACGATCAGGGAAAGCTGATTTATTCGGGCCGCGTGGGCACCGGCTTCACCGACACGACGCTGAAATCCATGAGCGCGAAGCTCGACAAACTGGAAACGGACAAAAGCCCCTTCAAGAATCCGCCGCGGGGCCGGGAAATCCACTGGTGCCGCCCCGAGCTCGTCGGGGAAGTGCGATTCTCCGGCTGGACGCGCGACGGGCATTTGCGCCACCCGTCGTTCGAGGGCCTGCGGGAGGACAAGCCGCCCCGGCAGATCGGGCGCGAGCGCCCGGTGGAGGAGAGGAGCCGCGCGAACGGTGCGACGAAAGCGGCGAGTCAGAAAACCGGGCGCGAGAAGCGGGACGTTCCGGGGAAAGCGAGGTCACGTGCGCGCGGCGTGGTCGTCGCGGGAGTGCGCCTGAGCAATCCGGATCGCGTGATTTTCCCCGAGCACGGCGCAACCAAGCAGGACCTCGCGGAGTACTACGAGCGTATCGCCGACTGGATCATGCCGCACGTCGAGGGCCGGCCGCTGTCGATCGTGCGCTGCCCGCGCGGCAGCGGCGAGGACTGTTTCTACCAGAAACACCTGAACGAGACGCTTCCACGCGCCGTGCACGGCGTGAAGATCAGGGAGAAATCGAAGGTCAAAACCTACATCTCGATCGACGACCTGCGCGGGCTCGTCACACTCGTGCAGTTCGGCACGCTCGAGGTGCACCCGTGGGCCTCACGCGCGAAAAGCTTGGAGAAGCCCGATTACGTCGTCTTCGACCTGGATCCCGCGCCGGACGTCGCGTGGACCCGGGTCATCGACGCCGCGAGGCACATGCGCGAGCAACTCGCGGTGCTCGACCTCGACAGCTACGTGCGAACGAGCGGCGGCAAGGGGTTACACGTCGTCGTGCCGATCGCGCCCAGGCACGATTGGGAGGAAGTTCGCGAGTTCGCGAAGATATTCGCGCAGGGCATCGCCGCGACGAACCCGCGCAGCTACGTGGCGACGATGAGCAAGGCCAAGCGCGGTGGCAAGATCTTCATCGACCACTTCCGCAATGCGCGCGGCGCGACCAGCATCGCAAATTACTCCTCGCGCGCGAAACCGGGCGCGCCGGTGGCCGTGCCGTTGCGATGGGACGAGCTGGCCGGCCTCGAATCGAGCACGGCATATGATCTCGACTCGCTGCCGAAACGCCTCAGCGGGCTGAAAGCCGATCCCTGGGCGGGCTTCCTGAAAGCTCGGCAACGATTGCCGCGCCCGAAGAAATAGATCGCGCGCGCGATCAGGGCCTGCGCTGGTCGCGATCATCTTGTGATTCTCCGGCGAGCGCGCTTGCTTTATGCTGGCTCCGGTCGGAAGGGCGCCAGAAAGGGAGAGGGGAAATGAAGACTAGGGAGGCTGCAGGCTCCGAGGGTCAGCTCGAGTTGCCTCTGGACCGGCTGCGGCGAGGCCGGTATCAGCCACGGCGCGATATCGGGCAGGAAGCGCTCGCTGCGCTCGCCGATTCCATTCGTGCCCAGGGCGTCATTCAGCCGGTGGTCGTGCGGCCGGCGCCGGACGGCAATGGTGAATACGAGATCGTGGCCGGAGAAAGGCGCTGGCGAGCGGCGCAGCTCGCCGGACTGCTCAATGTGCCCGCGATCGTGCGCGAGACCTCGGACCGGGACGCGCTGTCGATCGCGCTGATCGAGAACATCCAGCGCGAGGATCTGAACCCGATGGATCAGGCCCTGGCGCTGCAGCGCCTTGCCGACGAATTTTCGCTGACGCATCAGGCCATTGCCGATACCGTAGGCCGTTCGCGCTCGACGGTTACGAATTTATTGCGACTCCTGGAGCTGCATCCGGAGGTGCAGAGAATGCTCGCGGACGGCGAGATCGAGATGGGGCACGCGCGGGCGTTGCTGTCGCTGCAACCCGATCGCCAGGTCAGGGCGGCGAAACGCGCCTTGAGCGGGCGTCTGTCCGTACGCGACGTCGAGCAACTGGTAAAACGCATGCTGATGCGCGATGAAGCGAATGCAGGGAGTCGCGGACCGGGTCCGGATCTCGAAACACGGTGGTTTCAGGAAGCGTTGAGCAAGGAGCTCGGTCGGCAGGTAACCGTCCGCACCGACAAGACGGGTCACCGCAGCCTGGCGATCGATTTCGACAGCCTCGAGCAGTTGCAGGGGGCGCTGCAGCAGCTGGAGGACCTGATCGGCCGGTTGCGGGAGACGGCCGGCCCGAGAGCGAAGGAAGCCGCAACGAGCGAAGGCTGAACCGGCGGCAGGGGTGGCGGCTCAATGGCGACAGGCAGCTGCGCCCGACCTATAGGCTATTTAACATAATATACATTATGCGCAATCAGCCGTTGGATGCGTCGATTCGACTTCGCCAGATCGCGCAGGATGCGCGATCGAGGCTGACCCTTGGCCTGCCGTAATTCGATCTATACTTTCGAGTTCGCCTCAATCAAACAAAAGCACAACGCATGTCGATCAACGAGGAGAACAACAATGAAAGCGCTCTGGATTCCGGCACTTATACTTGGCGTACAGATCCCGGTGCATGCTGTCGAGCTGGGAACGGCGCCGCTCTGGTTCTTCGAGGGTCTCCCTCCCGGGCAAGGCGTAACGAACTGTCTGGTGGTCAATTTGCACGACCGACCGGTCCGAATCAGGATCACGCTCATTTATCACGATGAAGATGAATTCACGTTCGGAGGCGGCTTCCCCATCGGCCCTGGAATCGATCAAAACGAGGTAGAACAGGTGCTCGAGCCCGGTCACGCCACGAGCGTTACTGCGGATGGCTTGAGCTTCGATGCGCTCCTGGTGCGGTGCACCGTCGAGTACCGGGGTAATCCGCGCAAGGTAAAGGCCGCGCTCGTTCTGGAACATACTGACAATGGCAAATCGATTGCCGTGCCCGCGGACATCGTTCGGTTCGAAAACAACGCGTCGGACCCGATGAGCTAGAATTGACGGGCTCGTTACGAGAAATACTATCAGGATTAGTTTGTAACTTATTAATAATGGTAAGTTTGTTATCGGCTAAAACACAGAACTCGGGCCGGTGTCGGCATCGAGAGGTTGACGCATGATGGAGGCTAAATACAGGGATCGCCTGCCGCAGCTCGACGGCGGCCTGTTCCTGACGGACGGCGGCATCGAGACCGACCTCATTTTCAACGACGGCTTCGAGCTGCCCCACTTCGCGGCATTCACCCTGCTCGGCAACGAGAGCGGCCGAAAAGGCTTGCAGGAATACTTCTCCCGCTACGCCTCCATCGCCAGATCGAACGGCACCGGTTTCATCCTCGAGAGCCCGACGTGGCGCGCAAATCCGGACTGGGCCGGCAAGCTCGGTTACTCCGACGAAGCGCTTGCGAACGCGAATCGCCAGGCGATCGGGCTGCTGGTCGACATACGCGAACAATTCGAGGCCGACCGTTCGCCGATGGTGATCAGCGGCTGTGTCGGGCCGCGCGGCGACGGGTACGATCCTGGAACCGTCATGAGCCGCGGCGAGGCCGAGCGCTATCACGCTGCGCAGATCAATGTGTTTGCCGACACGGAGGCCGATTTCGTCACCGCCATTACCATGACCAACGCCCCCGAAGCGATCGGAATCACGCGTGCGGCTCAGAGCGCGAACATACCGGTCGTTATCGCGTTTACTGTCGAAACGGACGGTCGCTTGCCGACCGGGGAGACGCTGAAGGATGCCATCGAGTCCATCGACGCAGCGACCGATGCGGGACCGGCGTACTTCATGGTGAACTGCGCTCATCCGACTCATTTCGAGCACGTTCTCGAGAGCGGCACGAGTTGGGTCAAGCGCTTGCGCGGTCTGCGCGCAAATGCATCCAGGCGCAGCCATGCCGAGCTCAACGATGCGCCGGATCTGGACGACGGTGACCCGGAAGAGCTGGGCGCGCAGTACTGCGCGATACGGCGCGGCTTCGGGAACATCAACGTGCTCGGCGGCTGCTGCGGTACCGACCACCGCCACGTCGCGGAAATCTATCGCGCCTGCCGGGATACCGCATGACGCGAGACGTATCCAGGGTGGTCAGGGGCCGGCCGACGAGCGACGGAGCCGGCGTGCGCCTGACGAGGGTTATCGGATCTCCCGAGCTTCCCGAGCTCGATCCGTTCCTGCTGCTCGATGAGTTCCGTTCCGACGATGCCGGCGATTATCTCGCGGGATTTCCGGATCATCCGCACCGCGGCTTCGAAACCGTGACCTACATGCTCGCCGGACGCATGCGCCATCGCGACAACCAGGGCAACAGCGGTCTGCTGCGCCCGGGCAGCGTGCAATGGATGACCGCCGGCCGCGGCATCGTGCACTCTGAGATGCCCGAGCAAGAGAACGGCTTGATGTGGGGCTTTCAGCTCTGGGTCAACCTGCCGTCGAAAGACAAAATGACCGCGCCGCGCTATCAGGATATCGACCCCGAAAAAATACCGGAAATTGAAGTGGATTCCGGTGTGAAGGTTCGTGTGATCGCAGGACAGTACGGCGGCGTCGAAGGTCCGGTAAAGGCGGTGGCCACCGAGCCGTTGTATCTGGATGTGCGGCTCGGAGGATCCGTCGAGTTTGCCGTCCCGGTACCTCCGGATCACGCCGCGTTCGTCTACGTCTACGAAGGGAACGTGCGCATCGGCGCTGATGACGAGGCGCGCGCAATTCGCCGTGGCGAACTCGCAGTGCTGGGTCCGGGTGAGAGCGTTGAAGCATCGGCGGATGAGGACGGCGCCCGCTTCCTGCTCGTGGCCGGGCGGCCGCTGGACGAACCCATCGCGCGCTACGGGCCCTTCGTGATGAACACGCAGAGCGAGATACGCCAGGCGATCGAGGATCTGCGCGCCGGCCGATTCTGAGCGCACGCCACAGCCCGTTACGAAAGGGGACGATTTCGTGAGTCGATACCCGGACGAGGACCCGGATTGCCTCACCAGCGAGGGGCCGCTGCACCTCGTCATCGATCCGCGGCCGCACGATCTCGGTGGCTTCACGGTGCGCCGCGCTTTACCGGCGCGCGAGTGGCAAAGAGTCGGCCCGTTCATTTTTTTCGATCACATCGGCCCCGCGCAATTCGAGCCCGGCAAGGGCGTCGACGTGCGGCCCCATCCGCATATCGGCCTCGCCACCGTCACGTATCTGTTCGAGGGTGCGTTCATGCACCGCGACAGCCTCGGCTCGGCGCAGCTCATCGAGCCGGGCGCAGTGAACTGGATGACAGCGGGCCGCGGCATCGTCCACTCGGAGCGCACGCCACCAGACAGCCGCAAGCAAAGCAGCCGTCTGCATGGCATACAGTCCTGGGTAGCGCTGCCCATTCCGGACGAAGAGACCGAGGCCAGCTTCGAGCATTGTCCGACGGAGTCTCTGCCGGTCATTCGGCAAGGCGGCGTGACGATGCGCCTCATTGCCGGATCGGCATACGGCAAAACTTCTCCCGTGAGGACGCTGTCGGGAATGTTCTATCTCGACGCGAAGATGCACGCGGGCAGCTCGATAACCCTGCCCGCGGATTACGAGGATCGGGCCGTGTATCCGATCGACGCGCCCGTCAGCGTGAACGGCGTGACGTGCAGCGCCATGCGCATGGCCGTATTGAAATCCGGCGGCGAGGTCGAGATCAGCGCGAGCGTCAAGGCGAGGCTGATGCTGCTCGGCGGGGAGCCGCTCGAAGGCGAGCGCATTCTCTGGTGGAATCTGGTGTCGAGCTCCCGGGACCTGATAGAGAAAGCGAAACAGGATTGGGCCGGCGGCCGGTTTCCGAAAGTGCCCGGCGACGAGATCGAGTTCATCCCCCTCCCCGTTCGAAAACGTGCGCGCCGCCATGACTGAAGCGCAATCCGCCTGGCCGGCGCTGCCTTATGAAGACTGGCGAGACACTTGCGCCACCCTGCACCGGTGGACGCAGATCGTCGGCAAGGTTCGCCTCGCGCGAACGCCCTGGCATATCCATTCCTGGCACGCCACGCTCTACCTGACCGTGCGCGGCCTGAGCACGTCGCCGATTCCTTACAAGAATCGATCGTTCCAGATCGATTTCGACTTCGTCGACCACAAGCTCTTGATCCAGACGGATCGGGGCGAACGGCGCGAGTTGCGGCTCAAGGCACAATCGGTCGCCGACTTTTATGCGGCAGTCATGAATGCGCTGGACCAGTTGGACATCCGGGTCACGATTCATGGAAGCCCCAACGAAGTGCCCGATGCGATTCCGTTCGCCCGGGACACGATCCACGCCGCCTACGACCCCGATTACGCGCGCCGTTTCTGGCGCGTGCTGCTGCAGGCGGACCGGGTCTTCAAGCACTTCCGTACCGGATTCCTCGGCAAGTCGAGCCCGGTGCATTTTTTCTGGGGCAGCTTCGATCTCGCGGTGACGCGGTTTTCCGGGCGGCCGGCGCCGGAGCATCCCGGCGGCGTGCCGAACCTCCCGGATCGCGTGACCCGCGAAGCCTATTCGCATGAGGTCAGCAGCGCGGGTTTCTGGCCCGGCGGCGGCCCGGTCGACTACGCCGCTTTCTACTCCTACGCCTATCCGACGCCCGAGGCTTTTGCGACCCGGCCGGTGCGACCGGACGAGGCCTTTTTCAGCAAGGAAGCCGGCGAATTCCTGTTGCCCTACGAGGCTGTTCGCAATGCCGAAGATCCGGAACGGACGCTGCTCGACTTCCTGCGGACCACCTACGAAGCGGCTGCCGATTCCGGTGGATGGGACCGGAAGGCACTGGAATGTCCGCTCGGCGTCAGGGGCGAGCCCCGCATCCCTTAACAGGATGTTGAAAAACAAAGTTTCTCAACAGCCTGTCAAGCTCCAGCACGCGTGAGGCCCGGCTCGCCCGGCGCGGCGTTTCTCGTGCTCCGGCTGACGACGAGCGCAATCGGCAAGCCGACGCAGACGATTTGAATAGCCACGCTGATCAGGTGATTCGAAATCGGATGAACGACCGGATGCGGATACGCCGACAGCGGCAACACGACGAAACTCATGACCAGGTACACCGCGATGCCGTACAGCACGCCGGACACAACGGCCCGGTTCGTCAGGAACGCAAGCCGGCGGCTGGCCAGCACATAAACCGCACAGATAACCAGCATGATCGAGAAGTGCAGCAACCCGCCTAGCACGACCGTCACCGGCCCGCCGTCATAGGCCGGAAGCCCGAGCAGGCCGCTGGAGATGGATTGCAGGATGCGCACCGGGCTGATTCCGTACAGCAGGCCATAGACGACGAACGCTGCCGCGATGTCCATGACGCCGGCGACAAGACCGCCGCGGACGATCGCGCGCCAGGCACTCGGGCGCGCGGTCATGGTCCCGGCTCCGACGCCGTCCCATCGGCGCTGTGCCGGATCACATCCGCGTCCAGCACGTAGATGTCGCGCAGCCCGTTGCCCGGCGCGCGCACTTTCCGCTCGAGTTCATCAAAAGTAAGCCGTTTTTTCAATGGCATAGAACCGAAACCTCGGCTGCTTGTGAAGAAGAACAGACCGCCGTCCGGGGACATCCGCGGTGAGAAGTCCCAGCCGGCCGAGTTGATCGGCGCGCCGGGATGGCGCGGTGTCGTCCAGCCTGCGGGACCTCGTCGCGACACGTACAGGTCGTATGACCCTATTTCATCGCCGCGGTTCTTGGCGGCGATGACGAGCAAGTCCTCTGCGGGCGTCACAAAGGCCTCGATTTCCTCGCCGGTCGAATTGACGGGCGCGCCCACGTTTTCGGGCTTCTGATAGATGCCGTCGGCGAGCCTGGATCGCCAGATGTCATGGCCGCCGAGGCCGCCGTCGCGGCTCGAGCCGAAGTACATCGTCTCGTCCGCGGTGAGCGTCGGAAACCACTCGTCCCCGGGGCTCGAAAGCTCCGCTACATGCTCGGGCTCGCTCCAGCCGCTCGCGGTGCGCTCCAGCCTCCAGATCTCGCTGTCCGTCCTTGCTGCGCCATCGACCGGGCGAAACGACACGAAATAGGCGCGCTCGCCGTCCGGAGTGAAGACGAGGTCGCCGTCCGCATAGCGGCCGGAAAAAGGCACGGTCTGCGGTCGACTCCAGCCGCCGTCGCGCCATTCGCTGGAGATGATCGTGTAGAAATCGAACGATGGCGTGTTCTTCAGGTAATACAGCGTATTGCCGTTCGGCGAGAGCGTCGGATGCGACTCGTCGTCGCCCGTCGATATGGTCCCGGGATAGACGAGCATCGGGTCCTCGCCCGCCTCGGGAAAGGCACGCGACCATCGGTCTGCCCTCCCCCCTTCCGCCCCCGGACACGGCGACGCGGCCGCGAAACTGGCGATTACGAGGATGACGTAATGAATTCTCGACATAGCTGGAGACTCCTGAAGATGAATCAGGTATCCGACTATGCGGGTTTTGCCACACCGCGCGCTTTCAGAATCTTCAGTTGATCGCCCGCCGCAGCAGGCTGCGGAAATCCGACTGGTTGGCACGCGCGCGATACTCGGAAGGCGTCTGGCCAAAAACTGCGCGGAACGCCGTTGAAAAATGGGCATGGCTGGAGAAGCCGAATCGCAGCGCCAGCGCCGTGATGTCATTCGTGTGGGGAAGTTCGATGAGGGCGCGCGCGAGACGCAGGCGACGGTGGTATTGCGATATCGGAAGGCCCTCGCTGCGGCGGAAAGCGTCGGTGAGGTAGGTAGGAGAAACGCCCAACCGCTCTCCGATTTCCAATAATGAGATTCGATCATCGCAGGACGCGATGATCTCCTTCACGGCTGCCGTGAGCTTGCTCGCCCGGGTGCGCCGGCCGGACCGTGCGCCAGCATGATTTGCGGCAACGGCGAGAAGGTCGATAACGGCTTCTTCGATGACGAGGGGATCAGTAGATGCCAGCGGGCACTGCGCGAGTGCCGCAGCGGCTTGTTGCAGGCGCGGCTCGGACGTCATGACGCGCCGCTCGAATGCCTGCTGCACTGCCAGGCCCTCGATGCTGCAAGCCCAGGCCGCTTCCAGCAAGCCCGCGCCCGGCGTGAGCACCAGGCAATCGACATCTCCGATTTCCGGATGACTGTCCTGGGAAACATCGCCTGCCGAGACGAACAGTATCTGATTGGCGTCGAGAAGCGCCTGGCGAGAGCCGAAGTGCCAAAAGAACACACCCTCGAGCGGAAACAGGACCTGGAACTCGGGCGAAAGGGTCTCCGGCGTCCGTGTTCGCGACAGTCCGGTAACGCGAATGCTCTCCAGCCTGACATGCGCGTTGCTCAGGATCGGACGCCGGATTTCCGAGCAACCCACGTCGCCGAGTTTCGTGTTCGTCGCCAATGAAGGGGCCCTGGTCGATGGAAGCCGGGATGTTACCTCGACTGAGACCGGACAGCCCCCGCCCACGTTCAGTCGCGTCTGGCGTCTCCTGTCAAATGCTGATAAAATTCTTCCAAATGAAAGAAGGGTGCATGAATCATGGCTGAAAGAAGCGAATCCGTCATGGAGGTGCTCGGCGGCATCCGGGCGATCCGCCGGAGCAAGCGGCGCAACGGCGACGATCTCCGGCTGGTCGTTCGCGACGGGCTGCCCGCGAAAACCGTAGACGCAGTGATGGATGCGTACGGGGTTTCCCAGGAAACCGTCGTGAAGCTGCTCGGCGTTTCGGAATCCACCCTGCGGCGGCGCCGGGAAAGCGGCCGGCTGACCTCGGTCGAATCCGATCGGCTTTATCGATTGGCGAGCGCCGGCGCCTCGGCGGAAAAGGCGCTCGGTAGCCGTGAGCGTGCGGTGAACTGGCTGCATTCGCCGAATCGTGCCCTCGAAGGTGAAACGCCGTTGTCGATGCTGGATACCGATATCGGCTATCAGAGAATCCGCGATATCCTCGGACGGCTCGAGCACGGCGTCTATTCCTGATGCGGGTCTGGCGCCTCTGCCGGGCGGCGCACATCGATGAAGCGATGACCGGCGAGGGGGCGCGGCTGCACGGCGGCCGCTGGAATCCGAAGGGCGTGCCGGTCGTATACGCGTCAGCGACTTTATCGCTGGCAGTCCTGGAGGCGCTGGTGCACACGGAACCGGGCAGTCTGCCCGACGATTTCCTCGCCCTGCCCGTCGACTGGCCGGAGGACCTTGCGATCCCCGAAGTGAAATCGGAAGGGTTGCCTGCCGCCTGGCGGGAGCCGCGGGATCACGAAGCGCTGCAGGCTGTCGGCAAAGCCTGGACGGACACCGGCGAGAACGCGGTGCTCGCGGTCCCGTCGGCAATCGTCCCGCACGAACGGAATTTTCTCATCAATCCCGCTCACCGGGACATGGCGAAAATCAGGCCGGGCGGCGCGCTGCCGTTCCGGTTCGACGCGCGATTGCCCGGCCTGCAGGGGATACCGTAGACCGGGATAACCCCGCACTCGATGCGGGAGCTCCCGGCGCATTGCCGGCAACAGCCTTTGGCCCCGGATCGGCGTCCGGGGCAGGCTTATGCTTGCCTACGACACTCGGATCAGGACACTGCAGCTATGCGCTCGCGGCTGTTGCCGGTCTCGACGCTGCCTCCGTTCGCTTCCCAGGCAGGAAAGCCGCCCTCCATCTCCACGACCGGATAGCCCTGCGCGAGTAGCTCGACCGCCGCCTGGGCGGCCAGGTGGCAGGTCTGCGAGTAGCAATAGAGGATGTTGGGTACATCCTTTCGCAGCCCCTTCGCGCGTTTCCACATGCCGTTCGGCAGGTTCACCGCGCCCGGGATGTGGCCGGCACGATAGTCGCTCGGCTGGCGAACGTCGACGATGACGACGTTCTGGCTCGTCTCGATCATGTGGGCCAGCTCGTGCGGGCCCGTCGTGAAGCCCAGCCTGGCGGCGAAGTGCCGCTTCGCGCTCTCGATGTCGTAATTGCTCATGGTGCTCTCCTTCCGTTCTTGCCTTAACGTCTTTCGGGGCGTTGCCGGCCCCGAGGCTCGATGGCCATACTACGCATGAGCGCGCGCCGGATAAGCCGCTTTCCGGGAACAACACTCGTGACGCACATGAACGAATTGCCATGGTGAACAACCTGACCGAGATCGCGATCTTCGTGAAGGTCGTCGAATCCGGCAGCTTCACGGCGGCCGCGGAAAAGCTCGGGATGTCGCGGGCCGCGGCGAGCAAGTCCGTGTCGCGACTCGAGGATCGGCTGGGCGCACGGCTGTTGCAACGTACGACGCGGACGCTCAGCATGACAGAAGCGGGCGAGGTGCTGTTCCACCGCAGCCGCCGGGGCTTGTCCGAAATCGAAGCGGCCGAGCTCGAGGTCGAT
This sequence comes from Gammaproteobacteria bacterium, assembly GCA_050740235.1. Classification (GTDB taxonomy): domain Bacteria; phylum Pseudomonadota; class Gammaproteobacteria; order Steroidobacterales; family JACDCP01; genus JACDCP01. The sequence continues at coordinate 6,279 of JBOIDB010000154.1, read as the reverse complement.
CATCTCCAGGGCGAGCCGCGTGGCATCCTGCGCATCAGCGGGCCCGTGTATTTCGGCGTCCGCCATCTGACCCCCGTGCTTGCCGAATTCCTGACCGCTCATCCGGCGGTGGAAGCCGACGTCCAGCTCGATGACCGGCTCGTCCACGTCGTCGAGGAAGGCTTCGACCTGGTCGTGCGCGTCACGGTGCTCGAGGATTCCTCGCTCGTCAGCCGGCGCCTGGCACCCTGCCGCACCGTCGTGTGCGCAAGCCCGGACTACTGGGCTCGCCATAGCGTGCCGGAACGGCCCGCGGATCTCATTGCGCACAACTGCTTTATCTACAGCAACCTGCCCTCGCCCGACATCTGGCGGTTCCTGGACTCGAAAGGACGGGACGTGACCGTGCAGGTGCGCGGCAATCTGCGTTTCAACAACACGGAGATGGCGGTCGCCGCCGTGCGCCAGGGGCTCGGCGTGATCCGGGTGCCGACGTTCTATATCGGCGACGAGCTGTCCGACGGAAGGCTCGTTGCCGCGCTCACCGAATATGCCAGTCCGCGGGAAGCCTCGGTCTATGCGGTTTACCCGGCGCGCGACCACCTGCCGCCCAAGGTGCGGTCCTTCATCGATCTGCTGGCCGAACGCTTCGGCCCCGAGCCTTACTGGGATCGATTTTGAGCATGCTTCGACGTTGACACGGTCCGGTGGCGGATGACCGAACGCATGCTGGCCGGTTGAACCCGGCCGACGAGCCAGAAATCGGCGCGCGTTCCGGCAATCCGCCGGGATGTGCGTCGGCTCGTCACGGTCCGGCTGAGGTTTTGCCGTATCGCAGCACCTGCACCTTTTCCACGGTTACGAGGCCACTGCCCATCATTCCATCGAGCACGGGGAGAAAGGCACTGATCTTTTCATTGTCATCGACGATTTCGATGACGATCGGCAGGTCCTCGGACAGCCGGAGGATTTTTGCCGTGTGCAGGCGGCTCGAATGCCCGAATCCCATCGGTCCACGCAGTACCGTTGCGCCGGCGAGGTGGAGCTCACGCGCTTTCAAGACTATCGCCTCGTGCAGCGGTCTGCCGTCGTAACGATCGTTCTCGCCCAGAAAGATTCTGAGCAATGTGGCATCGCGCAGATCCTCCATTCTCAAATGCCTCGCAACTCGTTCAGGCTCGAAGCCAGCACATAGCCGATCCACACCGCAATCAGGCAAAAAGCGACCGACAAGACGACGTTGGCGCCCGCCCTCAGCGCATCGCCTTCCCGAAGGAGCGCGAGCGTTTGCAAGCTGAATGCCGAAAACGTGGTGAAGCCTCCGCATAGCCCGATCATCAGGAACTGCCGCGCGCTCGAGCTGATGAAGATCCGGCCTTCCGGCTCCGCCAATGCCGCGAGAATGCCGATCACGAAAGAGCCGATGACGTTGACCGCAATCGTTCCCCATGGAAAGGTCTCGCCGATCCGGTGCGCGATCAGTCCCGAACACCAGTAGCGCGCCATGCCGCCGAGCGCGCTGCCGGTTGCGATCCACACGTAACTCATAAGAGGCGCAACATAGCACCACGAATGGCAGCTTGCGAGCCGCAGACCTGCGTCCCAATCGCAGCTTGCGCGCTAAGGACGAACTCTCTATAACAGGGTACGCTGGGTGAACAGGGGAACCGTGCACATGGCGTGGCTCGGAGCCGAGGATCGCGTCGATACATCGCCGCATATCGCCGACGAGGTCAAGTACACGACCTGTTACATGTGCGCCTGCCGCTGCGGCATCAAGGTGCATCTCAAGGACGGCGCCATCCGCTACATCGAGGGGAACCGCGATCATCCGGTGAATCGCGGCGTGCTCTGCGCCAAGGGTTCGGCCGGCATCATGCAGCAGTATTCTCCCGCGCGGTTGAGTAAGCCATTGAAGCGCATCGGGCCGCGCGGCACTGGCGAGTTCGCCGAGATCGAATGGGACGAGGCGCTCGAAACCGCCGCGAAGTGGCTCCGCGACATTCGCAAGCGAGACCCGCGGCAACTCGCCTTTTTTACGGGCCGGGATCAAAGCCAGTCGTTGACCGGCTACTGGGCGAGCCAGTTCGGCACGCCGAATTATGCCGCGCACGGCGGCTTCTGCTCGGTCAACATGGCCGCGGCCGGCATCTACACGATCGGCGGCTCGTTCTGGGAATTCGGTGAGCCGGACTGGGAGCGCACGCGCTACTTCATGATGTTCGGAGTGGCCGAGGACCACGACTCCAACCCGATCAAGATCGGCCTCGGCAAGCTCAAGGGTCGCGGTGACGCGAAGTTCGTCTCGATCAACCCGGTACGCACCGGCTACTCGTCCATCGCGGACGAGTGGATCGGCATCCGTCCCGGTCGGGACGGCCTGCTCGTCATGGCGCTCATCCACGAGTTGCTCGTTGCGGGCAAGATCGACGTCGATTACCTGCTGCGCTACACGAATGCCGGTTGGCTCGTGCGCCACGAGGCGGGCGCGCGGGATGGCCTGTTCGCGCGCGACCCGAAGGGACAGCCGCTGGTCCTGGACCGCCGCAGCGGCGAGCCGGCGCCGGCGCGCGAACCCGGCGTCGAGCCGGCCTTGAGCGGCGCATGCCCGCTGCCGGATGGCGGCACCGGCGTGCCCGTGTTCGAGCTGATGGCGAAACGCTACCTGGATTCGGCATACGCGCCCGAGCAGGTGGCCGCCCGCTGCGGCGTCCCCGCCGCGACAATCAAACGTCTCGCTGCAGAGCTGGCGCATGCCGCGTTCGCGCAGGAGATCATGCTCGACGTGCCCTGGACCGACTACACGGGAAAGCGTCACGAAAGCATGATCGGGCGACCCGTGTCGATGCACGCCATGCGCGGCATCTCGGCGCACTCGAACGGCTTTCATACCTGCCGCGCAATTCATCTGTTGCAGATGCTCCTCGGCAGCATCGATTGCCCGGGCGGATTCCGCTTCAAGCCGCCCTACCCTCGCGGTCCCGGCGCCAGGCCCGCGGGAAAGCCTGGCGAAGTGGCCCCTGGCGCCGTATTGCCGGGTCCGCCGCTCGGATTCGTCATGGCGCCGGAAGACTTACTCGTTGAAAACGACGGCAGCGCCTGCCGAATCGATCAGGCGTACTCCTGGGAATTTCCGCTGGCGGCGCACGGCCTCATGCACCTGGTCATCGCCAACGCCTGGAAAGGCGATCCGTATCCGATCGACACGCTCTTCCTTTACATGGCCAACATGGGCTGGAACTCGGCGATGAACACGGCCGGCACCTTGCGCATGCTGACCGATAAGGACGAGACGACGGGCGAATACCGTATTCCGCACATCATCTACTCGGATGCGTTCTTCTCCGAGACCGTCGCCTATGCCGATCTGGTGCTGCCGGACACAACCTATTTCGAGCGCTGGGACTGCATCAGTCTGCTCGACCGGCCGATCTCGAGCGCGGACGGCCCGGCGGATGCGATCCGCCAGCCGGTGTTCTCGCCCGATCGCGACGTGCGGCCGTTCCAGGACGTGCTCATCGAGCTTGGCGCGCGGCTCGAGCTGCCGGCGTTCACCGAGGACAACGGCAAGCCGAAGTACCCGGGCGGCTACCCTGACTATCTCGTCAATCACGAGCGCAGTAACGGCATAGGCCCGCTCGCCGGATGGCGCGGCCCGGAGGGGCGTAGTGAAGGACGCGGCGCGCCGAACCCGGAGCAGCTCGAGCGTTACGTGGCGAACCAATGCTACTGGCAACAGTTGCTGCCGCCGGAGCAGCGCTACTTCAAGCACGCGAATGCCGCCTATCTCGCCTACGCGACGAAGATGGGCTGGATCGGCGCTCCCGAGCCCGTCGTGCTGCAGATCTATAGCGAACCGTTGCAGCGCTTCCGGCTCGCGGCGCAAGGCTACGGCGAGCATCAGCCGCCGGATCGGCATCGCGCGCGCGTCGAGCGCTATTTCGATCCCCTGCCCTTCTGGTACGCACCGTTCGAGGAAGATCACATCGACCGCCGCGCCTTTCCGCTGCACGCCATCACGCAGCGGCCGATGGCCATGTATCACTCATGGGGCTCGCAGAATGCGTGGCTGAGGCAGATTCACGGCTGGAATCGGCTGTATATGCACCACGAAACGGCACGTGAGCTGGGACTCGCCGATGGTGACTGGGCGTGGATAGAGAGTCATCATGGCTGCATCAAGGCGCGCATCAAAACCATGGATGGCTGCAACCGCAACACGGTCTGGACCTGGAACGCCATCGGCAAGCGCAAGGGCGCCTGGAATCTGCGTGAAGACGCGGCGGAAGCCAACGAGGCGTTCCTGTTGAACCATCTTATCTCCGAGCTTCTGCCGCGGCGCGGCGCGTACCGGTACGCCAACGCCGACCCTGTAACGGGCCAGGCGGCCTGGTACGACCTGCGAGTGCGGCTGACAAAGGCGGAAGCCGGCGAATCGGATGCCGCCGAGCCGCATTTCGAGGCTCTGAACCGATTACCCGGCATGCGTGCGCCACCGCGCATTCTGCGTTACGGAGAGAAATTCCTGCCGCCCTGGAGCTGGCGGCGCAAGGACAAGAGCGGGAAAGTCGCATGACGTCGCTGCCCCCCGCCACGGCGAAGAAGCTCGGCCTGGTCATCGACCTCGATACCTGCGTCGGCTGTCATGCCTGCGCGGTCGCCTGCAAGGAATGGAACGCGGGCGGCCATTCCGCGCCGCTCACGGACGATAACCCGTACGGCGCCGATCCGACCGGTGTGTGGTTCAACCGCGTGCACAGCTACGAGGTGACGGACAGCGCGTGCGGGCGTACCGTCAACTTCCCCCGCTCGTGCCTGCACTGCGATGAGCCGGCGTGCGTGACGGTGTGCCCGACCGGGGCTTCGTACAAGCGTGCCGAGGATGGCATCGTGCTGGTGAACCCGGATACCTGCATCGGCTGCAAGCTCTGCTCCTGGGCCTGTCCCTACGGCGCGCGCGAGTTCGATGACGATGACGGCATCATGAAGAAGTGCACGCTGTGCATCGATCGCATCTACAACGAGCACCTGGACGAGAGCGAGCGCGTGCCGGCCTGCGTCTCGGCCTGCCCGACCAGCGCGCGTCATTTCGGCGACCTCGGCGATCCGGATTCGAATATCTCGCGTCTCGTCGCGGAGCGCGGCGGTTACGACCTGATGCCGGAGATGGGCTACCGGCCGGTCAACAAGTATCTGCCGCCCCGGCCGCGCAAGATCGCGCCCGGGGCGACGGGCGCCCCGGCGAGCCTCGAGCCGCTCGAATCACCGGCCGGGGGCGAAGGTGGGTTCCTCGGCTGGGTGGACCGGCTGTTGTCGCGGTGAATCCTGCCTATTCGGTTATCTTCTTCACCACGGCGACCGGAGCGGGCTATGGCCTGTTGATCCTGCTGGCCCTGCTGGCCGCCGGCGGTCTCATTCCATCGCAAACCGGCTTCGGCATCGCAGCGTTCGCAACGTCGTTGACGCTCGTTACGGGTGGATTGCTCGCCTCCACGGTGCATCTCGGTCATCCCGAGCGGGCATGGCGCGCGCTTTCGCAATGGCGCACTTCATGGCTGTCGCGTGAAGGGCTCGCTGCGATACTGACTTACGTTCCCGTCGTGATCTACGCATTCGGCTGGGTGGTATTCGGCTCGAATGACGGCGCATGGGCATGGATCGGGGTCATTGGCTCGGCATCCGCCATTGTGACCCTGATCTGCACGGCGATGATCTATGCGTCCTTGAAACCGGTGCCGCACTGGCACAATGCCTGGGTCGTGCCCGTTTACGTGTCGATGGCGCTCGCGACGGGTGGCGTGATGCTCAATTTCCTGCTGCACGTTTCCGGCCTCGGTGCAGCATGGATGATTTGGCTGGCAGCCGGCGTGATCATTTCGGCATGGGCGATACGGCTGGGGTACTGGCGGAATATCGACACGGCGAGGCGGGGCAGCAGTGCCGGAACCGCGACGGGCCTCGGCCATTTCGGCGAAGTGCGTCAGCTCGAATCGCCGCACACGTCGGAAAACTTCGTCATGAGAGAGATGGGCTTTCGCATAGCCCGCCGCCACTCGCAGCGGCTTCGGCGCATGGCGCTCGTCATCGGCGGGGCCTTACCGCTCGGACTGCTGCTGATCGCGCTGGTGATTCCGGCGACGGGTGCCACCTTCGCGCTGGCTACGAGCGTAGCGGCTGCGATTGTGGGAGTGCTGATCGAACGCTGGCTGTTCTTCGCCGAGGCGCGTCACGTCGTCACCCTGTATTACGGGGACAATACGCCTGATGCGTCCGCGCGGCCTCGCCCCCTCGGGAGCGGGC
>JBOIDB010000153.1:0-9656 GCA_050740235.1 Gammaproteobacteria bacterium | reverse complement strand
CTCGTCTACAAGTCATGGCGCATGCAGCCGGCGGCCGGCCATTGATCGATCAGTCCCTGGGCGCGCAGCTTGCGAGCCTGTACGCGCTCTGCAAGCCGCGCGTCGTCGCCCTGATCGTGTTCACGGCGGTGGTCGGGATGCTGCTCGCGACGCCCGGCCTGCCGCCGCTCGACGCGCTCGCCTTCGGCACGCTCGGTATCGCGCTCGCGGCGTCGTCCGCCGCGGCGCTCAACCACGTGCTGGACGCGCGCATCGATGCGCAGATGCGCCGCACGCGCCGCCGACCGTTGCCGAGCGGGCGCATCACCGAGGCGCGCGCCGTGGTGTTTGCCTTCGCGCTCGGGCTCGCGTCGATGCTCATCCTGGCCCTGCTCGTCAATCCGCTCACCGCGGTCCTGACCTTCTGCTCGCTGATCGGCTACGCGGTCGTCTACACAGTGTACCTGAAGCGCGCGACGCCGCAGAACATCGTCATCGGCGGCGCGGCGGGCGCGGCGCCGCCGGTGCTCGGCTGGACGGCGGTCACCGGCAGCGTCGATGCGCACGCGCTGCTGCTGTTTCTCATCATCTTCGCCTGGACGCCGCCGCATTTCTGGGCGCTGGCGATCGCGCGCCGCGACGAGTACGCGCAGGTCGGCATCCCGATGCTGCCCGTCACGCACGGCGACGCCTTCACGCGCCTGCACATCCTCCTGTACACGATCCTGCTCGTCGTCGTGACGCTGCTGCCTTACCTGACGCGCATGAGCGGGCTCATCTACCTCGCGGCCGCGCTCGTGCTCGACGCGGTTTTCGTCTACTACGCGGTGCGGCTGAAGAGCTCGGAGAGACCCGAGCTGCCGATGCGCACGTTCGCGTTCTCGATCCAATACCTCATGGCGCTGTTCGCGTTCCTGCTGATTGATCATTACCTGCTCATTCTTCCGTGACTTCGCGGACAATATTGCCGGCAACGCCGATAGCCCCCGGATCGGAGTCCGGGGGCAAGCTAATGCCGGGCTACGACGTCGTCCCGTAACTTGTTGAAACCCGCCGGACGGAGCAGATTGCCGCCGTCTTCGCCGCAACCGCTTTGTTAGAATTCCAATCGCGATGTCTTCCGATCCCCTGCTCGAATCGCTCAACGACGCCCAGGTCGCGGCCGTCACCGCGCCGCTCGAGCCCGTGCTCGTGCTGGCCGGCGCCGGCAGCGGCAAGACCCGGGTGCTGGTGCACCGCGCAGCCTGGCTCATTCGAAACGCGGGGCTTTCTCCGTATGAGCTGCTGGCGGTCACGTTCACCAACAAGGCCGCGGCCGAGATGCGCGGGCGCATTGAGTGGCTGCTCGGCATGCCGGCCGGCGCCCTGTGGGTCGGCACGTTCCACGGTCTCGCGCACCGCCTGTTGCGCCGGCACTGGCGCGATGCCGGGCTCAAGGAGGATTTCCAGATCCTCGATTCCGAGGATCAGCAGCGCCTGATCCGCCGGCTGCTCAAGAACCTCGGGCTCGACGAGGCGCGCTGGCCGGCGCGCGAGGTCCAGTGGTTCGTCAACGCGCAGAAGGACGAGGGCCTGCGGCCACGGCACCTGACGGACGAGGGCAACCCGCGGCGGCGCCAGCTCATCGAGATGTACCGCGTCTATCAGGACGCCTGCGAGCGCGCCGGGCTCGTCGACTTCGCCGAGCTCTTGCTGCGCGCGCACGAGCTGTGGCTCGAGCGCGAGGACGTGCTCGAGCACTACCGCAACCGCTTCACGCACCTGCTCGTCGACGAGTTCCAGGACACCAACGCCATCCAGTATGCGTGGCTGCGTCTCCTGGCGGGCGAGACGGGCGTGCCGTTCGTCGTCGGCGACGACGACCAGTCGATCTATCGCTGGCGCGGCGCGCGCATCGAGCACATCCATCAGTTCACGCGCGACTTTCCCGGCGCGCATGTCATCCGCCTGGAGCAAAACTATCGCTCGACGGGCACCATACTGAACGCCGCGAACGCGCTCATCAGCCACAACGCCGAGCGCCTGGGCAAGAACCTGTGGACGTCCGGCCACGAGGGCGAGCCGATCCAGCTCTATCGCGCGTTCAACGAGCGCGACGAGGCCGATTTCGTCACGGCGCGCATCCGCGATTGGGTCGAGCAGGGCAACCTGCGCAGCGAAGCCGCGATTCTCTACCGCTCGAACGCGCAGTCGCGAAGCTTCGAGGAGGCGTTGCTGTACGCGCGCGTGCCGTACCGCGTGTACGGTGGCCTGCGGTTCTTCGAGCGCGCCGAGATCAAGGATGCGCTCGCGTATCTGCGGCTGGTGGCGAACCGCGCCGACGATGCGTCGTTCGAGCGCGTCGTCAATCTGCCCGCGCGCGGCATCGGCGCGCGCACCGTCGACGCCTTGCGCGATTACGCGCGCGCCAATGCCTGCTCGCTCTGGGAGGCAGCCGGCGCGCTCATCAACGTCGGGCTGCCGGGGCGCAGCGCCAATGCCGTGCACGGCTTCCTGCACCTCATCGAGTCGATGGCGCTCGAGACGCGCGACATGGAGCTGCACGTGCTCGTGGATCGCGTGATCGGCGCGAGCGGTCTCGTCGAGCATTTCCGCAAGGAGACGGGCGAGCGCGGCGAGGCGCGCATCGAGAACCTCGAGGAGCTGGTCAGCGCGGCGCGCGGCTTCGCCGCGGACGAGGAGGACGGCTTTTCGCCGCTCGCAGCTTTCCTGTCGCACGCGGCGCTCGAAGCCGGAGACAATCAGGCCGGCGCCGGCGAGGACTGCGTGCAGATCATGACGCTGCATACGGCCAAGGGGCTCGAGTTTCCGCTGGTGTTCCTCTGCGGCATGGAGGACGGGCTGTTCCCGCATCGCCGCTCGCTGGACGATGCCGGCGGGCTCGAGGAAGAACGGCGGCTGTGCTACGTCGGCGCGACGCGCGCCATGCGCCATTTGTACCTGACCTACGCCGAGCAGCGCCGCCTGCACGGCATCGACAGCTTCGGCCAGCCGTCGCGTTTCATTCGCGAGATTCCGACGGAGCTGGTCGAGGAGATCCGCCCGCGCATTCAGGTCACCTTGCCGCAGCGGCCTTCGACGCGGCGTTCGTTGCCCTATCGCGACGAGCCGACGGCGGCCGGCGTGCGCCTCGGGCAGCGCGTGCGCCACCGCAAGTTCGGCGAAGGCGTCGTGCTCGACATCGAAGGTCACGGCGCCCGCGCGCGCGTGCAGGTGAACTTCGAGCACGGCGGCACGAAGCTGCTGGAGATGGCCTACGCCAATCTAGAGCCTGTCTCATGATTCCATGAGACGGGGTCTTGACTCATGTAGAATGTTGCGCGTTTCTCGCCTGGCGAGTGCGGCGGGCCTATGAAAATCCTGATCCTGGGTGCCGGCCAGGTCGGCTCGACCGCTGCCTACAACCTCGCACGCGAGGAATCGAACGACATCACGGTCGTCGATCAGAAGCCCGCCGTCCTGCGCGACCTGCAGGACCGCCTCGACATCCGCACGGTGCACGGCCACGCGTCTCACCCGGATGTGCTGCGCGCCGCCGGCGCGGAAGACGCCGACATGATCATCGCGCTGACCGACAGCGACGAGACGAACATGATCGCCTGCCAGGTCGCCTACACGCTCTATCACACGCCGACGAAGATCGCGCGCGTGCGCGCCGCCGAGTATGTCGCAGAGACCAAGCTGTTCGGTCACGATTCGCTGCCGATCGACGTGCTCATCAGCCCCGAGCAGCTCGTTACCGACTACATCGAAAACCTGATCCGCTATCCGGGCGCGCTCGAGGTGCTGGAGTTCGCCGACGGCCGCGTGCGGCTGGTCGGCGCCAAGGCGCACAAGGGCGGGCCGCTCGTCGATCAGCCGCTGCGCGACCTGAAGGCCCATATCCCGAACACCGAGACGCGCGTCACGGCCATCTACCGCGACGGCGAAAGCATCCAGCCCGACGGCGACACGATCATCCGCGAAGGCGACGAGGTGTTTTTCATCGCCGCCCGCAAGGACATCCGCGTCGTCATCAGCGAGATGCGCAAGCTCGAGGAGTCGGTGCGCCGCGTGGTCATCGCCGGCGGCGGCAATATCGGCTTCCGGCTCGCAAAAGCGCTCGAGCAGACCAACCAGGTCAAGATCGTCGAACGCAGCCTGCCGCGCGCGAGGGAGATTTCAGAGAAGCTGTCGAAGACCATCGTGCTGCACGGCGATGCGGCGGACGAGGAGCTGATGCTCGAGGAGAACATCGACCACGTCGATGTGTTCTGCGCGCTGACCAATGCGGAGGAAGCGAACATTCTGTCGGCAATGCTCGCCAAGCGCCTCGGCGCGCACAAGGTCATGGCGCTCATCAACCGGCCTTCGTACGCCGAGCTGGTGGAGAGCAGCAACATCGACATCGCCATTTCACCGCAGCAGGTGACGCTCGGCACGTTGCTCGCCTACGTGCGCCGCGGCGACGTGGTCAAGGTGCATTCGCTTCGCCGGGGAGCGGCGGAGGCGATCGAGGCGATCGCGCACGGCACGGAGAAGGAATCGCAGGTGGTCGGCCGCGCGATCGACGACATACCGCTGCCGCCGGGCACGACCATCGCCTGCCTGGTGCGCGACGATGACGTCATCATCGCGCACCATGACACCGTGGTGCAGGCGGACGATCACGTCATCATGTTCATGACCAATCGCGAGCACATCGACGCGGTGGAGAAGCTCTTCCAGGTGGGCGTCACCTTCGTCTGATGGCGGATTAACCTGCATGCGCCATCGCGTCGTACAGCGCATCCTGGGTCTGCTGCTGATGATCTTCAGCCTGACGATGCTGCCGCCGGCCGGCATCTCGCTCGCGTTCGGCGATCAGACCTGGGATTCCTACGTCGCCGGGTTCGGCTTGACGCTGTTCGCCGGGCTGGTGATCTGGCTGCCGGTGCGCGGCGCGCGCGAGGAGCTGCGCCTGCGGGACGGCTTCCTCGTCGTGGCGCTGTTCTGGATCGTGCTGGGACTGTTCGGTTCGCTGCCGTTCATGATCGGCGAGCCGGTCATGACCTTCACCGACGCGGTGTTCGAGTCCATGTCCGGCCTGACGACGACCGGCGCCACGGTGCTCGCCGGTCTCGACAGTCAGCCGGAGTCGGTTCTCTACTACCGCCAGCAGCTCCAGTGGCTGGGCGGCATGGGCATCATCGTGCTGGCGGTCGCCATCCTGCCGATGCTCGGGGTGGGCGGCATGCAGCTCTACCGCGCGGAGACGCCCGGGCCGGTCAAGGACACCAAGCTCACGCCGCGTATCACCGAGACGGCCAAGGCGCTCTGGTTCGTCTATCTCGGCATCACGATCGCCTGCGCCATTTCCTACTGGCTCGCGGGCATGAACGTGTTCGATGCCATCTGCCACAGCTACAGCACGGTCGCGATCGGCGGCTTTTCCACGCACGACCTGAGCATCGCGCACTTCGACAGCGTGCTCATCGAAATGGTCACCGTCGTGTTCATGTTCATCGGCGGCGTGAATTTTTCGCTGCACTTCCTCGCCTGGCGGCGCACCACGCTGAGGAATTATGTGATCGATCCGGAGTTCCGGGCTTACGTGACGGTACTGAGCCTGCTGACGCTGCTGGTCGTCTCTTTCCTGTACACGACCGGCGAATACCAGACGCTGTCGGCGGCGTTTACGAAAGGCCTGTTTCAGGCCGTCTCCATCGGTACGACGACCGGCTTCACGACGGCCGACTACGCGGTCTGGCCCGGCTCGCTGCCGCTTCTTCTGATTCTCGCCAGCTTCATCGGCGGCTGCGCGGGCTCCACCGGCGGCGGCATGAAGGTCATCCGCTGGCTGCTCATCTACAAGCAGGGCGTGCGCGAGGTGATGCGGCTCGTGCATCCGAGCGCCGAAATACCCGTCAAGCTCGGCGACAAGGCCGTGCCGTCCCGCGTCGTCGACTCGGTGTGGGGCTTCTTCTCCGTTTACGTCGTCCTGTTCGGCGTGATGATGGTCGTGGTCATGACCACCGGGCTCGATCAGGTGACCGCGTTCGCCGCGATCGCCGCGTCGATGAACAATCTCGGTCCCGGCCTCGGTGACGTCGCCTACAATTTTGCCGGCGTGAACGACACCGTGAAATGGGTGTCCGTATGCGCCATGCTGTTCGGCCGCCTCGAGATCTTCACGCTGCTCGTCCTGCTCACCCCGGCCTTCTGGCAGCGTTGATGACGCGTATCGAGACGTTCGAAGCCATGCTGGCTCGTGGTCAGGACAATGCCCTGCTGCGCTTCTCGCTCGGCGGCGAGTACCTGAAAGCCGGCAATCCTGAGCGCGCACTGGAGCATCTGAACAGCGCGGTCCGCCAGGATCCGGCGTATTCGGCCGCATGGAAGCTGCTCGGCAAGGCCGCCACGGCGTCAGGTCGATCCGAAGAGGCGATCGATGCCTACCGGCGCGGCATCGAGGTTGCGGAGGCCAGGGGCGACAGACAGGCGGCGAAGGAGATGCGAGTCTTCCTGCGCCGACTCGAGTAGGGGTTCCATCGGGGGAGGTGCAGTTGAACCGATTCGTATCGATCATCGATGCGGTCAGCGAATGGACAGGCCGGGCCGCCGCCTGGCTGACACTCGGCATGGTGCTCATCGGCTGCGCGGTAGTCGGCCTGCGCTACGTGCTCGACACGGGCTGGATCTGGATGCAGGAGTCCGTGACCTGGATGCACGCGCTCGTGTTCCTCATCGGCGCGGCGTACACGCTCAAATGGGACGAGCACGTACGGGTCGATGTCTTATATCGAGCCTGGCCCGAGCGCAGACAGGCTCTTTTGAACGTGCTCGGCACGCTTTTCCTGCTGCTGCCGATGTGCGTGTTTCTCATACTGTGGAGCTACGGCTACGTCGCCTCGTCCTGGGCTGTGCTCGAGAGCTCGCGCGAAGCCGGCGGGCTGCCGGGTATTTTCCTGCTGAAGACAACTCTGCCCGCGATGGCCGTGCTGCTCGGACTGCAGGGCATCGCCGAGCTGTTGCGCAACTTGCTCATTCTGATCGGCCGCCCGGTGACGCACGAGCATTACCACCGCGCCTCGACACCGCTTTGACCATGGCGTTTCTGCTGTTCGGCGTCGTGATCCTCGTGCTGCTGGCCGGGTACCCGGTCGCATTCTCGCTCGCCGGCACGGCGCTCGTTTTCGCGCTGATCGGGGGCCTGACGGGCACTTTCGATGCCGCGTTCCTCGACGCCATGCCGAGTCGCGTCTTCGGCATCATGTCCAACGAAACGCTGGTGGCCGTGCCGCTGTTCGTCTTCATGGGCGTGATGCTGCAGCGCGCGCGCATCGCCGAGAGCCTGCTCGACACCCTGAGCCTGCTCTTCGGCCCGATGCGCGGAGGCCTGGGGATTTCGGTAACGCTCGTCGGCATGCTGCTTGCGGCGAGCACCGGCATCGTCGGCGCCACGGTCGTCACCATGGGACTGCTGTCGTTGCCGACCATGCTCAGGCGCGGCTACGACCCGCGAGTGTCCGCCGGCACGATCTGCGCCTCCGGGACGCTCGGGCAGATCATCCCGCCGTCGATCGTGCTCGTGCTGCTCGGCGACGTGCTGTCGTCTGCCTACCAGCAGGCGCAGCTTACGCAAGGCGTATTCTCGCCGAAGACCGTTTCCGTGGGCGATCTGTTCGTCGGCGCTCTGCTGCCCGGATTGCTGCTCGTGGGCCTCTACATGATTTATTTGATGGTCATCGCCCTGATCAGGCCGGCCCTGATGCCGGCTTATCCGGCGGAGGAGCGGCGCGAGATCTCGACCGGCCAGCTCCTCAGGCGCGTGATCCTCGCGCTGTTGCCGCCACTCTTCCTGATCCTGGCCGTGCTCGGCTCCATCATGACGGGCATCGCGACGCCCACCGAGGCGGCCGCGGTCGGCGCCGTCGGCGCCCTGCTGCTCGCGCTTCTGCGGCGCGAGCTCGACCTTCAGCGGCTGCGCGACGTCATGCGCGCGACGACGCGCGTGAGCAGCATGGTGTTCATGATTCTGGTCGGCGCGTCGATATTCTCACTGGTGTTTCGCGGCTATGGCGGCGACGCGGCCGTGGCCCATATGCTGGAAAACCTGCCGGGCGGCGTGTTCGGCGCCATGGTCGTGGTGATGCTGATCATGTTCCTGCTGGGCTTCGTGCTCGACTTCATCGAGATCACGTTCGTGGTCGTGCCGATCGTGGGGCCGATCCTGCTCGCTATGGGGCTCGACCCGGTCTGGCTCGGCATCATGATGGCGATCAATCTCCAGACCTCGTTCCTGACGCCGCCGTTCGGCTTCGCGTTGTTCTACCTGCGCGGCGTCGCGCCCGCGGAGGTGACGACGGGTCATATCTATCGTGGCGTGGCGCCGTTCGTCGCGATCCAGGTCCTCGTCCTGGTGATACTCGCGCTCTGGCCCGCTCTGGCGACATGGCTACCGGATAGAATCTACGGTTGAGTATCACGATTCCGGGCACCCGCCGGCAACGCGTCCGCTTATGCCGGCCTACGAGGATGCGCTTCGTTTATCGTGGCTCGCAGGCCGGGATAACCCCGCACTCGATGCGGGGGCTCCCGGCAATTTGATTCAGCGGGTTTCGAGATAGGGCAGCTCGGAAATCGCCTGCCACCTGGAGGCCTTCTCGAGAAACTCCTTATAAGAGGCGTAAACCCGCCGCGCCGCCTCGTCCCGCGCCGCCAGCTCTTCCAGCACTTCGCGTGAAAGTTCTTCCAGCCTTTTCAGCACTTCATCGGGAAAGCGTCGCACCTCGACGCCATGCTCCTCGACGAGCGTTCTGAGCGAGCGCTGGTTGAAGGCCGTGTACTCGGCGAACATTTCCAGATTGGCGGCCTGACAGGCCGTGCTCACGATCGCCTTCAGATCGTCCGGCAGCTCGTCCCAGTGACGCTTGTTGACGATGCATTCGAGCACCGAGCCCGGCTCGTGCCAGCCGGGGTAGTAATAGTAACGCGCTGCCTGGTGCAGGCCGAACGCCAGATCGTTGTACGGCCCGACCCACTCCGTCGCATCGATAGCGCCGGTTTCGAGCGCCAGGTAGACGTCTCCGCCGGCCAGCAGCACCGGCGTGCCGCCGGCGCGGCGCAGGACGTCGCCGCCCAGCCCGGGGATGCGCATCTTGAGGCCGCGCAGATCGGCGACCGTGTTGATTTCCCGGTTGAACCAGCCGCCCATCTGCACGCCCGTGTTGCCCGCGGGAAACGGCACGAGGCCGAACGGCTCGTAAAGCTCGCGCCAGAGTTCGAGGCCGCCGCCGTGATACAGCCAGCCGTTGACCTCGATGGCTTCCATGCCGAACGGGACTGCGCCGAAGAATTGCGCGGCCTCCGACTTGCCCTTCCAGTAATAGGCGGCGCCGTGGCCCATCTCGGCCGTGCCGCCGGCGACGGCGTCGAAAACCTCGAGCGCGGGAACGAGCTCGCCGCCGCCGTAAACCTTGATGCGGAGGCGCCCCCCGCTCCCTGCTTCAATGGCCTTCGCCAGCCAGGTCGCGCCCGTGCCGAGCCCGGGAAAATTCGGCGGCCAGGTCGTGACCATCTTCCAGTCGTAGGTTTTGTCGCTGACCGTGCCCGTGTCGGCCGACCGTTGTTTCGTGCAGCCGGCGGCGGCAGCCGCCAGCGCGCCCGCGCCGAGGCCGGAGACGAAGTTGCGTCGTTTCATGCGCGCACTATACAAA
>JBOIDB010000152.1:0-45874 GCA_050740235.1 Gammaproteobacteria bacterium | reverse complement strand
GGCTTTTTCAACATCCTGCCAGGAGCGGATCGGACCGCGCGATTCCGCCTGCCCCGGCGAAGCGGGGAAGGCGGAGTCGCGCTCGGCCGCGACATGAGCCTGCGCCGCGCGGTCCACGAAAAGGATTGAAACCGATGGGGGGAGAATTCCGCACCGATATTCCCGCGCGGCTGGATCGCCTGCGCTGGTCCCGTTTCCATACGCTGCTCGTGCTCGCACTCGGCACGGGATGGGTGATCGACGGGCTCGAGGTGACGCTGGTCGGCTCGCTGGCGGCCGTGCTCACACTGCCGACCACTTTGAATCTTACGGCGTCCCAGGTCGGCGAAACCGCGGCGGCCTATGTCGTCGGTGCGGTTCTCGGCGCGCTGGCGTTCGGCGCCCTCGCCGACCGTTACGGGCGCCGCAAACTGTTCTTCATCACGCTCGGCGTTTATGCGGTCGCCACTATGGCTTCCGGCCTCGTGTCGAGCTACTGGCCGTTCCTGCTGACGCGGTTTCTCACCGGCGCGGGCATCGGCGGCGAATATGCGGCAATCAATTCCGCGATACAGGAGTTCATGCCGGCGCGCGTGCGCGGTCGCATCGACCTGGCCGTCAACGGCAGCTTCTGGGTGGGCGCGGCGATCGGCGCACTCGGCGCGACAGTGGTCCTCGATACCGCCCTCGTGCCGGAAGCCTGGGGATGGCGGGCCGCTTTCATTATCGGGGGAGGGCTGGCGGTCGTCGTCATGATCATGCGTCGCTTCATCCCGGAAAGCCCGCGCTGGCTCATGGTCAACGGCCACCCGGAGGAAGCCGAAGCGATCGTCGCCAGGATCGAACGGCAGGCGAGGACGCGCGACGACACGCCGACCATGCCGCCGCTGACCCTGATCCGTCAGCCCCCGGCCGGCTGGTGGACCATGTTCGCGATCCTGGCGCGCCGCTATCCGCGGCGCACGGTGCTGGGGCTCACTCTGATGACCGCCCAGGCTTTCCTTTACAATGCGATCTTCTTCACTTATGCGCTGATCCTGACCCGTTACTACGGCGTGAGCGGCCAGAGCGTCGGGTTGTTCCTGCTGCCGTTCGCCGCGGGCAACGTGCTCGGGCCGCTGCTGCTCGGGCCGCTGTTCGATCTGTGGGGCCGGCGTACGATGATCACGTCCACGTATGGGATCACCGGCGTGCTGATTCTGATGACCGGGCTCATGTTCCTGAACGACGCGCTGGACGCGACCACGCAAACCATCGCCTGGAGCGTCGTCTTCTTCTTCGCCTCGGCAGCGGCAAGCTCGGCGTATCTCACGGTCAGCGAGATTTTCCCGCTGGAGGTGCGCGCTCGTGCGATCGCGTGGTTCTATGCGGTGGCCACCGCGTTGGGCGGCATCAGCGGGCCGCTGATCTTCGGGCGCCTGATCGAGTCCGGCGCGCGCATCGAGGTTTTCTGGGGCTACGCGCTCGGCGGATCGCTGATGCTGATCGGAGCGGTCGTCGCCTGGCGCCTCGCGGTGGCGGCAGAACGGCGGCCACTCGAGGCCGTCGCCGCGCCGTTGTCGGCACTGCTCGCCGAAACCTCGCACCGGGATTGACCGATCTTGAAATTCGAGCTGCTCGCCACGGACGGCGCCGCGCGTCGCGGCCGCATGGTTTTTGCGCGAGGGACGGTGAACACGCCCGCGTTCATGCCCGTCGGCACTTACGGCACGGTCAAGGCGCTGACGCCGGAGGAAGTGCGCGAGACCGGCGCCGAGATCCTGCTCGGCAATACTTTTCACCTGATGCTCCGGCCGGGCGCGGAGATCGTGCGCGCGCATGGCGGCCTGCATGGTTTCATGCACTGGGACGGTCCGATCCTCACCGACTCCGGCGGCTTCCAGGTCTGGAGCCTGGCGGCGAGCGCAAAAGTCGGCGAGGCCGGAGTGCGCTTCCGATCGCCGGTCGACGGCGATCTCGTCGAGCTGGGTCCCGAGCGCTCGATCGAAGTGCAGCATGCGCTTGGCGCGGACATCATCATGGTTTTCGACGAGTGCACGCCGTATCCGGCCGCCGAAGTGGAAGTGCGCGCTTCGATGGAGCTGTCGCTGCGCTGGGCTGCGCGCTGCCGCCACGCGCACGGCGGGCATCCCGCCGCCCTGTTCGGCATCGTGCAGGGAGGCGT
Source organism: Gammaproteobacteria bacterium (assembly GCA_050740235.1). Taxonomy (GTDB): domain Bacteria; phylum Pseudomonadota; class Gammaproteobacteria; order Steroidobacterales; family JACDCP01; genus JACDCP01. The sequence continues at coordinate 43,731 of JBOIDB010000152.1, read as the reverse complement.
GTACCCGGCGCTACGCGACACTTCGCTGTCCGGGCTGCGTGACATCGGTTTCGACGGCTATGCGCTCGGCGGCCTGTCGGTGGGCGAATCGAACGACGAGCGGCTGGCCGTGCTCGAGCACTGCGCGCCGCAGATGCCGGCCGGGCAGCCGCGTTATCTGATGGGCGTGGGCACGCCCGAGGATATCATCGCGGCCGTTTCGCGCGGCATCGATCTGTTCGACTGCGTGATGCCGACGCGGCATGCGCGCAACGGCTATCTGTTCACGCGCACGGGAACGCTCAAGATCCGCAACAGCCGTTATCGCGACGATACGCGCCCGCCCGATGAGGTGTGCGCATGCTACACCTGCCGGAATTACAGCAGAGCCTACCTGAGGCATCTCGACCAGTGCGGCGAGATTCTCGGCGCACGCCTCAACACGTTGCATAATCTGCACTATTATCAGGAGCTTATGAGCGGGCTGCGCAATGCGATCGAGCGCGGCGGCCTGGCTGCTTACATCGATGCGTTCCATGCGCTTCGCGAGACTTCGCAGGAGCCTGTGTCATAATACCGCGCTGTTTTGAGCGGGGAGCAAAGGACGAAGCATGGACTGGTTGATATCGAGCGCTTACGCGCAGGCTGCCCCGGGCGGGCAGGGCAATCCGCTGATCAGCTTTCTGCCGCTCATCCTCATCTTCGTAGTCTTCTACTTCGTGCTGATCCGGCCGCAGACTAAGCGGGCCAAGGAACATCGCAATATGGTCGCCGCGCTGGGTGTCGGTGACGAGGTGGTCACCGGCGGCGGTATTCTCGGCCGCATCACCGCGGTCGACGAGCAATTCGTCACCCTCGAGGTCGCCGATGGCGTCGAGCTGCGCGTCCAGCGGCACACCATCGGCGCGGTAATGCCCAAGGGAACCTTCCGCGCCGGCTGAAGTCTCCGACGCCGCGCCTGTCTTTTCACGAGGGGATCGATGAACCGGTATCCGGCCTGGAAGAATATTCTGGTCCTGCTCAGCGTGGTGGCCGGCATTCTTTTTGCGCTGCCGAATGTGTACGGCGACGATCCGGCGGTGCAGGTCACGCTGGACAGCGCCGAGCCGGTCAGCGAAGGGGCGCAGACGCGCGTCGAGGAAGTCCTGCAGCGGGAAGACATCACGTTTCGCTCCGCTTCCCTCGAGGACGGCAAGCTCCTGGTTCGATTCGGCAACGTTGCGGCGCAACTTCGCTCCAGCGATCTGTTGCGCGCGGAGCTCGGCGACGAATACGTCGTGGCTCTCACGCTCGCGCCGCGCACGCCGGGCTGGCTGCGGGCCCTCGGCTTCGAGCCCATGAGCCTCGGCCTCGACCTGCGCGGCGGCGTGCACTTCGTGTACGAAGTGGACCTGGACGCCGCCGTGCGGCAGATGCTCGAGCGGATGCAGGGCGATTTCTCGGATCTGCTTCGCGACGAGCGGATCCAGCGTCGCGTGCAGGTCGTGGATGGCGCGATTCGCATCGAGGTCGACAGTGCCGGGGATCTGAATCGCGCAGCGGAGGCCATTCGCGAGGCCGATCCGATGCTGGAGATGTCCCGCCAAACGGAGGGTGGCGAGTATGCGCTGACCGTGCGCATGACGGACGCGCAGATCGACCAGCGCCGCGATCTCGCCATCGAGCAGAACACGACGACCCTGCGCAACCGCGTCGACGAGCTCGGCGTCGCCGAGCCGGTCGTGCAGCGGCAAGGCCTGAACCGCATCGTCGTTCAGCTGCCCGGCGTGCAGGATCCGGCCCAGGCGGAGCGCGTGCTCGGCACGACCGCCACGCTCGAGTTCCGCCTCGTCGACGAGGAGAACAATCCTTACGAAGCCGAGCGGCGCGGCCGAGCGCCGCTCGGCTCGCAGCGCTATGAAACCCGCGACGGCGCGCCCGTGCTGCTCAAGCGCGACGTGATCGTGACCGGCGACCAGCTCACGGACGCGACCTCGGGATTTTCGGAAGGATTGCCTGCCGTTTTCGTGCGCCTCGACTCGCCGGGTGCGCAAAGCATGCTCGACACGACCCGCGAGAATCTGAACAAGGGCATGGCGGTGGTCTTCAGCGAGCAGAAGCGCGATCTCGTCGAGCGCAACGGCGAGATGGTCGAGGTGCCGCGCACGGTCGAAGAGGTCATCAGCGTCGCCACGATCCGCGGCGTGTTCTCCAGCAGCTTCCAGATCACCGGTCTCGACGTCATCGAAGCGCGCGATCTCGCGCTGCTGCTGCGCGCCGGCTCGCTCGCCGCGCCGATCTACAAGGTGGAGGAGCGCACGATCGGCCCGAGTCTGGGCCAGGACAACATCGATCGCGGCTTCGAGGCGGTCACCATCGGCTTCCTGCTCGTCATCGTCTTCACGAGCATCTATTACCGCGTCTTCGGCATGATCGCGAGCGCCGCGCTGTTCATGAACCTGGTATTCGTCGTCGCGCTCATGTCCATGCTGCAGGCCTCGTTGACGCTGCCCGGCATTGCCGGAATCGTGCTCACGGTCGGCATGGCCGTCGACGCCAACGTGCTCATTTTCGAGCGCATGCGCGAGGAGATACGCAACGGCAACTCGCCGCAGGCGAGCATCAGCGCGGGTTACGACAAAGCATTCTCTTCGATCTTCGACGCCAACGTCACGACGCTCATCGCCGCGCTGGTGTTGTTCGCATTCGGCACGGGGCCGATCAAGGGTTTCGCGGTGACGCTCTCGCTTGGCATCCTGACATCCATGTACACCGCCATTATCGGAACGCGCTCGCTGGTGAACCTGATCTACGGCGGCCGCAAGCTCGACACGTTGCCGGTCTGAGGGCTCACCGATGCATCTGATCCCCTACGATACGCACGTAGATTTCGTCGGCAAGCAGCGCATCGCACTGGCGATCACCTTGTTGTTGACGTTCATATCGCTTGGCGCGCTGGCCGTGCGCGGCCTCAATTTCGGCATTGATTTTACGGGCGGTGTGCTTATCGAGGTCGGCTACCCTGGGCCCGCGGACCTCGGCGCGATTCGCGAGACGCTTACCGACGCCGGCTTCGAGAATCCGCAGGTGCAGAGTTTCGGCAGCGCGACGGACGTGCTGATCCGCCTGTTGCCGAGCGACGTGACGAGCAGCGCGAACGAAGTCCGTGATCACATGCTCGAGGTGCTGCGCGAAACGACTCCGGATGTCGAGCTCAGGCGCGTGGACTTCGTCGGGCCGCAGGTCGGCGAGGACCTGACCGAGCAGGGCGGCCTCGCCATGCTTTTCGCGACTCTGATGATCCTCGCCTATGTCGCGTTCCGGTTCCAGTGGAAGTTCGCGGTCGGCTCGGTGGTAGCGCTCGTGCACGACGTGCTCATCACGGTCGGCTTCTTCGCGCTCTTCGGGCTGCCCTTCGACCTGTCCGTGCTGGCCTCGGTGCTGGCCGTGATCGGCTATTCGCTCAACGACACGGTCGTGATCTTCGACCGCATCCGCGAAAATTTCCTGAAAATCCGCAAGAAGCCGGCGGCCGAGATCGTCAACGTGTCGATCAACGAGACGCTGGCACGCACGATCATGACCGGTGTGACGACCCTGATGGTGCTGGTCGTGCTGTTCCTGCTGGGCGGCGAGACCTTGCGTGGATTCTCGGTCGCACTGATCGTCGGCATTCTGGTCGGTACGTACTCGTCGGTCTACGTGGCCTCGAGCGTAGCGCTGGCGCTGAAGGTCACGACCGTCGACCTGATGCCGCCGCAGCCGACCGAAAAAGACGCCGATTCGATGCCGTAGCGAAATGGGGACATTCCTGATTTCCGGACAGTAGGTCAGGAATGTGCCGGAAGAAACGGCCGTATTGTCTCGAGCAGCGCGGCGAAGATCTTCGGATTGCCGGCGACGATATTGCCGTTCGCCTCGAAGTCGTCCTCGCCGGTGAGGCCGCCGGCCATCCCGCCGGCCTCCCGGATCAACAATACGCCCGCCGCCATGTCCCAGGGTTGCAGGCCGAACTCCCAGAATCCGTCGAAGCGCCCGGCGGCCACGTAGGCCAGATCGAGCGCCGCCGAGCCCGGGCGGCGCACGCCGGCCGAGCGGTCCATGATGACCTGCAGCATTTCGAGATAGCGGTCCACCCACAGCGCCTTCGAACGGTAGGGAAAGCCCGTGCCGATCAACGCCTGCTCCAGCGCATGCGTGCGGCTGACGCGGATGCGCCGGCCGTCGAGTTGCGCGCCTTCGCCGCGCGACGCCGTGAAAAGCTCCTGGCGCATCGGGTCGTAGATGACTCCGTGCTCGAGCCGGCCGCGGTGCTGCAGGGCGACGGACACGGAAAAGATCGGCACGCCGTGTATGAAGTTCGTCGTTCCGTCGAGCGGGTCGATGACCCAGAGGAACTCGCTGTTGCGGTTGCCGTGGCGGCCGCTCTCCTCCGCGAGCACACCGTGGTCCGGGTAATTGCGCCGGATGGTCTGCACGATTTCCTGCTCCGCCAGCCGGTCGACTTCCGTGACGAACTCGTTGCGGCTCTTGGTGGCGACCTCGAGGCTTTCCAGCCGACCGAGATACCGCAGTATGGTGTCGCCCGCGCGTCGCGCGGCGCGCACGGCAATGTTCAGCAGCGGGGGCATGGCAAACCCGGCCCGGTTCTTTCGGCATCCACGGTTCAAGGGTAGCATCCGATACGCTGTGACCCTACAACCCCCGAGCGCAATTCGATTCGTGCTGGTCGGCAGCTCGCATCCGGGCAACATCGGCGGCAGCGCGCGCGCGATGAAAAACATGGGGCTCGAGTCCCTGTATCTCGTCGCGCCCGTTATCTTCCCGCATGCGGATGCGACTGCCCGGGCTTCCGGTGCGGACGATCTCCTCAAGCGCGCGCAGGTGTGCGCGACGCTCGACGAGGCGATCGCCGACTGCGGGCTGGTGCTCGCGGCGAGCGCGCGGCGGCGGGCCTTGAGCTGGCCTGCGCTCACGCCTCGCGAGTGTGCCGCGCAAGCCATCGATGCCGCGCGCACGACGCCCGTGGCCATTGTCTTCGGGCGCGAGAAGACGGGATTGAGCAATGACGAGATCGAACGGTGCAGCGCACTGGTCACCATTCCGGCGAGCGCGGCCTACAGCTCGCTCAACCTGGCCATGGCCGTGCAGATCATCGCTTACGAGATCCGCATTGCTCTGGACTGCGCGGTCTCCGCCAATGATGCCGCTCGACCGGCCGCCGATGCGCCTGCGTCGGCCGAAGAGCTGCGGCTTCTGTTCGAGCATCTCGAGCGCGTGCTGCTCAAATCCGGTTTCCTCGATCCCGAGCGTCCTCGCCTGCTCATGCGCCGCCTGATAAGACTGTTCCAGCGTGCCGGGCTCGATCGCAACGAGCTGAATATCCTGCGTGGCATCCTGACCGCCGTCGAGCAGCCTCTGGACACGCCGCGCGCCAGGGGCGGGCGTCGATGAGGCGCAGCCCCATGCGGCTACCTGTCTATCTCGACTACGCGGCGACCACGCCGGTCGATCGTCGCGTGGCGGAAACGATGTCGGCCTGCCTGATGCCGGACGGCGTGCACGGAAATCCCGCTTCCACTTCGCATGAGCCCGGCCGCGCGGCGCGTGATGTCGTCGAGGAGGCGCGCGGCGAGGTCGCCGCCCTGCTCTGCGCCGAGCCCCGGGACATCGTCTGGACTTCGGGCGCCACCGAATCGGACAACCTCGCGATTCTGGGCGCGGCGCGGCATGCGGGCTCCGGCCATGTCGTAACCGGGCGCACCGAGCACAAGGCTGTCCTCGACGCCTGCCGTCAGCTCGAGCGGGAGGGATTCGAAGTGACACGGCTCACGCCCGACAGCGACGGCTTGCATGCACCGGAACAGGTCGGCGAAGCCTTGCGCGCCGACACGCGGCTCGTATCGATCATGCACGTCAACAACGAGACCGGCGTCATCCAGGACATCGCCGCCATCGCGTGCCTGTGCCGTGAACGCGGAATTCTCTTCCACAGCGATGCTGCGCAAAGCGCCGGCTGGCTGCCCCTCGAAGTCGATGCGCTCGGGGTCGATCTGATGTCGCTCTCCGGGCACAAGCTCTATGGGCCGAAAGGCATCGGCGCGCTGTACGTGCGCCGCGCAGCGCTCAGGCGCATCGAGCCGCTGCTGTTCGGCGGCGGCCAGGAGCTCGGCCTGCGCGCCGGCACGCTGGCGACGCACCAGATCGCGGGCATGGGAGCTGCAGTGGCGATCGTTCGCGACGAGCGCGGCAGAGAAAGTGCGCGCGTTCTGGAGTTGCGCGAGCGCCTCTGGGCGGGCATCCGGCCACTCGGCGGAATCCGGCTCAACGGTCATGCCGAACGCCGCGTGGCATTCATTCTCAACTTGAGCTTCCAGGGCGTCGAGGGAGAGAGCCTGCTGTTTGCGCTGCGCGACCTGGCCGTCTCGACCGGTTCGGCTTGCAACACGGCCACGGGCGAGCCTTCATACGTGCTGCGCGCGCTCGGCCGCGACGACGTGCTGGCCGAAAGCTCCATCCGCTTCAGCCTGGGACGCTTCACGACGGCAGAGCATGTGGATTTCGCGATCGATCGCGTCCGCGCGGGCGTGGAAAAGCTGCGCGCAGTGGCTCCTGAGATGTAGCAGGCGCAACGATCCTACGGCTACTGGCCTGGCGCAGGCGGAGGGTGGTCGCCCGGTTGGCAGGGTCATGCCACAAGCCGCGCGGCGATCACGGTCGTTATAATGGATGTCGATGGGCGCGGCTTCCGATAAAATACGCGGCTGACGTGACGGGCTCCCGCTACAGTCGCGCGGTGCTCGAAAGCTTCGACAATCCGCAGCACGCCGGTCGCGCGGAGGGCAGCGGCCCGGAGCTCGCCGTCGGGCGCGCGGGCAGCCCGAGAGCAGGCGCGGTCATAGAGCTGTCGCTCAAAGTCGCGCAGGGCAGCGTGAGGCAGGCCAGGTTTCGCGCCTTCGGTTGTCCGCACACGATCGCGGCGGCCTCGCGGCTCGCGGTGGCCATCGAGGGCCTGTCCGTCGACGCGCTCGAAGGATTCGACGTCAGGTCGCTTGCGGCGGAGCTCGACCTGCCGGCCTGGAAACTCGGCCGGCTGTTGATTCTGGAGGATGCGCTGGCCGGCTGCATCGCCGATTGGAAACGGCGGCAGCCGCCCGCCGGTTGACACAGGCTTCGGAAAGATCGCATGTCCATTTCATTGACGGAATCGGCCGCGCAGCGGGTGCTGAGCTTCATGAAGAGCCGCGGCGCCGGCGTCGGCTTGCGCCTCGGCGTGAAGAAGACCGGCTGCTCCGGTTTCGCGTACGTGGTCAACTATGCGGACGAGATCGGCCCGGACGACGTCGTGTTCGAGGACCACGGCGTCAAGGTCGTCGTCGACGCGAAAAGCCTCGCGCTGATAGACGGCACGGAAGTCGATTTCGTCAAGCAGGGCCTCAACGAAGCGTTCAAGTTTCGCAACCCGAACGTCAAGGGTGAGTGCGGCTGCGGCGAAAGCTTCAGCATCTGAACTGGGTCCGTGGGGGAGTCGAATGGCGACTGAACGCACGTTGTCGATCATCAAGCCCGATGGCGTGGCGAAGAATCTCATCGGCGACATCAATCGGCGCTTCGAATCGGCCGGCCTGAGGATCATCGCGGCGCGCATGACGCAGCTCGACACCGGCGAGGCCGAGCGGTTCTACGAGGTGCACAAGAACCGGCCTTTCTATCGGGACCTGGTCGCCTACATGGCTTCCGGGCCCGTGCTCGTGCAAGTGCTGGAGGGCGAAGGCGCGATCGAGGTCAATCGCGAGATCATGGGCGCGACGAATCCCGCGGACGCCGCGCCGGGCACGATCCGCGCCGATCATGCCGAGAGCATCGAGCAGAACGTCGTGCACGGATCGGATGCTGCCGACACCGCGCGCCGCGAGGTCGCCTTTTTTTTCGACGACAAGCAGATTTTTCCGCGCGCCGCGGAATAAACGCATGATTGCCGCTGTGAAGCTCAATCTGATCGGCATGCCCCGGGCCCCGCTCGAAGCGTTCTTCGCGCAGCTCGGCGAGAAGCCGTTTCGGGCGCGCCAGGTCATGAGCTGGATTTACGGCCGCGGCCGCGACGGCTTCGCCGACATGACCGATCTCAGCAGGCTGCTGCGCGGCAGGCTCGCAGACGGCGCGTGCATTCGCGCGCCGGAAATCCTCTCGGCACAGGCCTCCGCGGATGGCACGCGCAAATGGCTGTTGCGCATGGACGAGGCGCAGGGCATCGAGACGGTTTTCATTCCGGAGCCCTCGCGCGGCACGCTGTGCATTTCCAGCCAGGTCGGCTGCGCCCTCGATTGCGCGTTCTGCGCGACGGGGCAGCAGGGTTTCAACCGCAACCTGACCAGCGCCGAGATCGTCGGCCAGATCTGGCTGGCGACCCGCGAGCTCGGCGCCGCACCGGACGGCTCGCGGCGTATCACCAATGTCGTGTTCATGGGCATGGGCGAGCCGCTGGCGAACTACCGCAACATCGTGCCGGCCATCGGGGTGATGCTCGATGAGCACGGTTACGGGCTGTCGCGGCGCCGCGTGACGGTCAGCACTTCCGGCCTCGTGCCGCAGATGTACCGGCTGGCGGACGAGTGCAACGTCGCGCTCGCCGTGTCCTTGCACGCGCCGGACGACGAGCTGCGCAACGAGCTCGTGCCGATCAATCGCCGCCACCCGATCGCCGAGCTGCTCGACGCGTGCTGGTACTATGCCTCGCGGCGCCACAACCGGGAGATCACCTTCGAATACGTCATGCTCGATGGCGTCAACGACACGCCGGAACACGCACGGCGGCTCGCGCGGCTGCTGCGCGACCGGCCGGCGAAAGTGAACCTGATTCCTTTCAACGCATTTCCCGGCACCGGCTTCAGGCGATCGCCCGACGCGGCCATCGAAAGGTTCCGGGACGTCCTGATGGCGCAGGGCATCATGACCATCACGCGCCGCACGCGAGGCGACGACATCGACGCGGCGTGCGGCCAGCTCGCGGGCCGGGTGCGCGATCGCACGCATGTCCGGCTCGGCGAAAGACTGCATGTGGGGGCAGCGCACGCATGAACAGACTCAAGGCTTGCAGCTCTTGCTGCGCAATCCTGATCCTCGCCGCGGCGCTCGGAGCTTGCGTGACGACCGGCGCTTACGATTCAGGTGGAGAGGAGAATCCCGAGAGCGCGGCCCGGTACAACCTCGAGCTGGGCGTTTCCTATCTGGAGCAGGGCCGGCTCGACCTGGCGCGCGACAAGCTCGAGCGTGCGCTCGAGCAGGATCCCGACTCCGCCGAAGTGCACGCCGCCGCGGCCCTGATGTACAACGAAGCGCGCGATTACGACAAGGCCGAGAAGCACTACGAGACGGCCGTGCGCCTCGACAGGGAGAATTCCGCGGTGTTGAACAGCTACGCGGTGTTCCTCTGCTCGCGCGATCGCTTCGAAGCGGCGGAAGCGAATTTCCTCGAAGCCGCCCGCAATCCCTACTATCAGACGCCGGAAGTCGCGTACGCCAACGCAGGCGTCTGCGCGCGGCGGCTCGGCGAGCCCGAGAAGGCGGAGCGATACTTTCGCGAGTCCCTCGATGCCAACCCGCGCTACGAGCACGCCCTGCTGCAAATGGCGGACCTCTCTTATCAGCAGAAGAACTACCTGCAGGCGCGGGCCTTCCTGCAGCGCTACACGGAGGCCACGACCGCAACGGCGGAAGCGCTGTGGCTGGGCGTTCGCACGGAACGCGCCATGGGCGACACGGCCGCGGCGGAGAACTACGCGACGCGCCTCAAGAGCGAATATCCCCGGTCGTCGCAGACCCGCCTGCTACTGGAGTCCGAGCACGAGACGCCCAATGCCGGATGACGATCTGTTCAATCTGGTCGAGGAAGAGATCGGGGACGAGGATGCGGCCGCCGGGGCGGAGGAGCAGGTGGCATCCGTCGGCCAACGGCTGCGCGAGCAGCGCCGGCGCCAAGGCGCCTCACTGTATCAGGCGGCGCAGGAGCTGCGCATCGACCCGGCCGTGCTGCGCGCGATCGAGGCGGATGATTTCTCGCTGCTGGGTGCGCCGGTCTACATCAAGGGTCATCTGCGCAAGTACGCCGCGCTGCTCGGCCTTGCGCCCGACAGCGTTTTCGATGATTACGCGCGGACGCACGAGATCAGCGAGAGCACACCGATCGTCAACCGGGCCGTCGATCCCGGTCGGCCGTACAAGGGCGGTCGCTGGCTGCGGGGCGCGGTCATGCTGCTGGTCATCGCGGCGATCGGTGTTGCGACGGCGTGGTGGTCGAGGCGAAGTGAAACGGCGCCGGGCGACGTGACGGCCGGCGACGGCCCCGTGGCGGCTGGCGCACTCTCCGTATACTCACCGCCCACGATGGCGTACGAGGATGCGGCTGTGGCACCGACCGGCACAGTCGAACCCGACATCCTCCCCGAGCCTCAGGCGCCTGTCGCAACCACGGGCGCTGCGCTGCGCATCGATCTCGCGTTCAACGGCGACTCCTGGATCGAAATGACCGACGCCGATGGCAATCAGCTCCTGTTCGGCCTGATGGATGCCGGGGCGTCGTACAGCGTCGAGGGGACCCCGCCCGTCGAAGTGCTGCTCGGAAGCGCGGAGGCCGTTGGCCTGCAGGTCGACGGCGAGCCGTATGTCGTCCCACCGGGCAGCGTGCGCGACGGTGTCGCGCGCTTCGCGATCGAAAGGACCGTGACCGGCCCGTGAGCGGCTCGGTGCCTCCGGTCCGCGGCATGACCGACGTGCTGCCGGACCGCACGCCCCGCTGGCAGCGTCTCGAGGCCATCGCCCGCGATATCCTGAGCGCCTACGGGTATGAGGAAATCCGCCTGCCCGTCCTCGAGCGCACCGAGCTTTTCGAGCGTTCCATCGGCGCGGTCACCGATATCGTCGAGAAGGAAATGTACACGTTCGAGGACCGCAGCGGCGACAGCCTGACGCTGCGTCCCGAGGCCACGGCCGGGCTCGTGCGTGCCGGCATCTCCAATGGATTGCTGCACAACCAGCGCCGGCGCCTGTGGTGCGCCGGGCCGATGTTCCGCTACGAGCGCCCGCAGAAGGGGCGCCACCGCCAGTTTCACCAGATCGACGTCGAGGCCTTGGGCTTTGCCGGCCCCGATATCGACGCGGAGCTCATTCTGCTCGGCAATCGCCTGTGGCGTCAGCTCGGCCTGACGCATCTCCGGCTCGAGCTCAATTCGCTCGGCACTCCGGCCGCGCGCGCGGTCTACAGGCAAAAGCTCGTCGCCTGGCTCGGTGAGCGCAAGCGGGATCTCGACGCGGACAGCGTGCGGCGGCTCGAGACCAATCCCTTGCGCATCCTGGACAGCAAGGAGCCGCGTATCAGGGCTCTGGTTGCGGAGGCGCCCGCGATCACGGATCATCTCGACGCCGAATCGGCGGCGCATTTCGAGGCGTTGCGCGGCTTTCTGGACGACGCGGGTGTCGTTTATGCGGTGAATCCGCGGCTGGTGCGGGGTCTGGACTATTACACCCGCACGGTTTTCGAATGGGTGACCGATCGACTCGGCGCGCAAGGCGCGGTGTGCTCCGGTGGGCGCTATGACGAGCTGGTCGCGCAGCTCGGCGGCCGGCCGATGCCGGCCATCGGCTGGGCCATGGGTCTGGAGCGCGTCGTCGAGCTGCTCGTGGAAGGAGATTTCGCAGGCGTCGATGACCGGCCTCACGCGTATCTCGTGAGCCAGGGTGAGAGCGCCAGGCGAGTCGCGATCGGCCTGGCCGAGCGCCTGCGCGACGCGCTGCCGGAATTGCGACTGCGTACGCACTGCGGTGACGGCAGTCTCAAGGCGCAGATGAAAAAGGCGGACCTGAGCGGCGCGAGCGTGGCGATCGTGCTCGGTGACGATGAGATGGCCGCCGAACGCGCGGCCGTGAAGCCGTTGCGCTCCGACGCCGGTCAGGAGTGGGTCGACTGGGCCGATCTGCCTGCACGCCTGCGCGATCTGCTATAGCCGTCGTCCGGCCAATTGCGGGAATCTGTCGACGAGGACGAGGACGAGGAACTTGGACGAATTTCTGTCGGAAAAGGAACAGGTCGAGGTGCTGCGGCGCTGGTGGAGCGAGAACGGGCGCTGGATCATCGGCGGCCTGGTCGTCGGCGCGGCCGTCCTGTTCGGCTGGCGCGCATGGAATCACCACCTGGCGACGCAGGCCGAAGCCGCCTCGACGATATACGGCGAGCTGCTCACGGCCGTGGACGCAGGGAAGCTCGATGAGGCCGCCTCATTGCGCGAGGATCTCGCCCGGGATTTCGCCAGGACACCGTATACCACTCTGTCCGGGCTCGCGCTCGCCAGGCTGCATGCCGAGGCCGGCGAGGCCGAAGCGGCGGCGCAGGCGCTGACCGACGTCCTGGCCGCGACGGACGATGAGGAGCTGAAGCACATCGCACGGCTGCGCCTGGCGCGCGTGCGCCTTCAGCAGGATCAGCCTGACGCAGCGGCGGAGGCGCTTACCGGCGCGAAAGAGGGCAGGTTCGCTCCGCTGTACGCTCATGTGCGCGGCGACATCTTCGTCGCCGAAAGCAATCTTGCGGCGGCGCGCGATGCCTACCGGAAGGCGCTCGCCGGCGGCGAGCCGGGCGTCGTCGACCGCAACCTCGTGCAGATGAAGCTCGATGCGCTGGGCGGGAGCGCGGACGAGCCGGAGCCGGCGGCAACCGAGGCTGCCCAGTGAAGCTCGCTCTGCTCGGCCCGGCGGCCATCGCCGTGCTCGGCCTTGCGGGCTGCGGCGTGTTCGGCAAGGACGAGCCCGTCGATCCCCCTGCCGAGCTCACTGAATTCGAGCGCTCGCTCGAGATCGAGCGAGTCTGGCGCGCCGAAGTCGGCGATACCGATCCCGTGCTGCGTCTCGGGCTCGTGGCCGCGACAGACGGCAGCCGGGTGTATGCGGCCGCTCACGACGGGCAGGTCGCGGCATACGACGCCGTGACCGGCGAGCGGGCCTGGGTGGCCGAAACGGAATTACCCCTTTCGGCCGGGCCGGCGGTGGGGGACGGCGTCGTCGCGCTCGGCTCGACCGACGGCGATCTGATCGCGCTCGAAGCAGAGGACGGCGCCAGCCGCTGGCATATCCGCGTCGGTAGCGAGATCCTTGCCGCTCCGGTGGTCGGCCGCGGTATCGTCGTGGCACAAACGGTGGACGGACGGTTGCGGGCCTTCGATGCGGCGAACGGCAGCGAGATCTGGGAAGTCGAGCAGACGGTGCCCGCCCTGAGCCTGCGCGGCGGCGCATCGCCTGTGATCGCCGGTGATGCCGTGCTTGCCGGATTCGCCAACGGGCATCTGCTCGCGGTGAGCCTCGCCGAGGGCGACGAGCTCTGGGATACGCTGATTTCGCCTTCCAGCGGCCGCACGGTGCTGGAGCGCCTGGTCGATATCAATAGCGCCGTGCAGGTGGTCGGCGACGACGTGTATGTCGTCAATTTCCAGGGGCGCGTCACCGCCCTCGCGCTCGAATCCGGCCAGGTCCTCTGGGCTCGCGAATTGTCGAGCCATCGCGGCCTGGGCGTGGACCTCGCGAGCGTCTATATCACCACCGAGCTGAGCGAAGTCGTCGCGCTCGATCGCCGTGGCGGTGATACGCGGTGGAGCCAGGAATCGATGCTGCGCCGGGAGCTGACGGCGCCCGTTCCGTTCGGCCGTGCGGTCGTGGTCGGCGATCTCGAGGGTTACCTGCACTGGCTGTCGCCGGATACGGGAGAGCTGATCGGGCGAATGCACGCCGGCGATGCCAGCATCTCCGGTCGGCCGCTGGCGGCGGGCGAGCGGCTGTTCGTGCTGACGGACGCCGGCGAGCTGACCGCTTACATCGTCGAGCGCGCGCCGGAAGGGGACTGACCCGCCGGCAAGACTGTGCTTCCGGTCATCGCCATCGTCGGCCGGCCCAACGTCGGCAAGTCGACCCTGTTCAACCGCCTGACGGCGACACGCGACGCGCTCGTCGCCGACGTTCCCGGGCTGACGCGCGACCGTAAATACGGTTTCGCGCGCACGGGCTCGCGGCCGTGCCTCGTCGTCGACACGGGCGGCCTGAGCGGCATCTCCGACGGGATCGACGGGCTCATGGCCCGCCAGACGCAGCGCGCGCTCGACGAGTCCGATTGCGTCTTCTTTCTCGTCGACGCGCGTGCGGGCGCGAGCCCGCAGGACGAGACCATCGCGGCCGAGCTTCGCCGGCGCGGCGCACGCGTTTTCGTCGTCGTCAACAAGGCCGAAGGCATCGATCCGGACATCGCTGCGGCGGAATTTCACGCGTTCGGCCTGGGTGATCCCTGGCCCGTGTCCGCTGCGCACGGCGACGGCGTGTCCCGGCTGCTCGACGCCGCGCTCGAGGCCTTGCCCGAGCCGGTCGAAGAAACGGAGCAGGAGGCCGGAGCGGAGCGAATCCGCGTGGCGATCGTCGGCCGGCCGAACGTCGGCAAGTCCACGCTCGTCAATCGGCTGCTCGGCGAGGACCGCCTACTCACCTTCGATGAGCCCGGCACGACGCGCGACAGCGTGCACGTACCGTTCGAGCGCGACGGGCGGCGCTATATCCTGATCGACACGGCCGGGCTGCGGCGCCGCGCCCGGGTCGCCGAAGCGGTCGAAAAATTCAGCATCATCAAGGCCTTGCAGGCTGTCGACGACGCGCATGTGGCGATCGTGGTGGTCGATGCCCGCGACGGCGTCGCCGATCAGGACGCGCATCTGTCCGGTCTTTGCCTCGAGCGCGGGCGCGCAACGCTCGTCGCCGTGAACAAGTGGGACGGGCTTTCGCCCGAGCAGCGAGATTCGGTCCGGCGCCAGCTCGATCTCAAGCTCGGCTTCATGGATTTCGCGCCGCTGCATTTCATCTCGGCGTTGCACGGCACGGCTGTCGGAGATCTCATGCCGTCGGTCGATGCGAGCTACGCCGCCGCCGTGCGCACACTGCCGACACCGGAGCTGAGCCGCATTCTCGAGCAGGCCGTGACCGAGCACGCGCCGCCGATGGTGCGCGGACGGCGCATCCGCTTGCGCTACGCGCATCAGGGTGGCCGCAACCCGCCGATCATCGTCGTGCACGGCTCGCAGGCGGAGCGCCTGCCGGCCGCCTACCGGCGTTTTCTCGTCAATCGCTTCCGCGAAGCGTTTCGTCTGACGGGCACGCCCGTGCGCATCGAGCTCAAGTCCGGCGCGAACCCGTTCGCTGGCCGCCGCAACAAACTCACGCCGCGCCAGGAGCGCAAGCGCAAGCGCCTCAAACGCCACGCCAAGCGCGACAAAACCTGACGGAGAGAATCTGCTGCTAGAATCGCGGGCCCATGAGCGCCGCCCGCAAGACCGTCACGATCCGGCAGCCGTTTCGCATGCATCGCGGCGGCGAGCTGAGCGAGCTGACCGTGGCCTATGAGACCTGGGGGCGATTGAGCGCAGCGCGCGACAACGCGGTACTCATTTTCACCGGGCTGTCGCCTTCGGCGCATGCGGCCTCGTCGCCCGAAGATCCGTCCCCCGGCTGGTGGGAGGAAATGATCGGCTCCGGGCGGGCGATCGACATCGACAGGCACCACGTCATCTGCATCAACTCGCTCGGAAGTTGCTTCGGTTCCACCGGCCCGTCGAGCCCCGATCCAGGTACCGGCCGGCGCTACCGCCTGGGATTTCCCGTGTTGAGCATCGAGGATATCGCGCACGCGGGCTACGAGCTGCTGCACGCCCTCGGCATAGGCAAGCTGCGAGCGGTCGTCGGGCCGTCGATGGGCGGCATGAGCGCGCTCGCTTTCGCCATGCTCTACCCCGACGCCTGCGGCGCGCTCGCGTTACTGTCGTCGGCAACGCGTGCGACGCCATTTGCGATTGCCTTGCGTTCCCTGCAACGCGAGATGATTCGCCGCGATCCCGACTGGTGCGGCGGCGACTACGCGCCCGGCGAGGGCCCG
Organism: Gammaproteobacteria bacterium; assembly: GCA_050740235.1. Classification (GTDB taxonomy): domain Bacteria; phylum Pseudomonadota; class Gammaproteobacteria; order Steroidobacterales; family JACDCP01; genus JACDCP01. The sequence continues at coordinate 27,821 of JBOIDB010000152.1, read as the reverse complement.
ATCCAGGGCATGAGGCTGGCCCGCAAGCTTGGCATGATCACCTACCGCTCCGCGAAGGAATGGCAGCAGCGCTTCGGCCGAGAGCGCATTCCCGAGGAGCGTAACTCCGGCGATCCGTTCTGCATCGATTTCGAGGTCGAGTCGTATCTCGAGAACCACGCACGTAAATTCACCGGGCAGTTCGACGCCAACTGCTATCTCTATCTGTCGCGCGCGATGGATCTGTTCGATGTCGCCGAGCACGGCGGTTCGTTGGAAGCCGGTCTGCGGAAAGTCCGCGCGAGCCGCGTGCTCGTGATCGGCGTCGAGACCGACATTCTCTTCCCGCTGCATCAGCAGCGCGAGCTGGCCTCAGGCCTCGAAAGCAAAGGCCGCGACGTGCGCTTCGTGCCGCTGCCCTCGATACAGGGCCACGACTCCTTCCTGGTTGACATGGACCGCTTCCGCCCGGAGATCGCGAAGTTCCTCGACTGATTGCCGGTGATAGAATGGACGCTCCGTAATGCCAGGACGCGCCATGCCTGTCGCGGGGGTCGAAAAGCTGGTCGCATTGCTCGACGCGGCCGTCGCCGAGGACGACGTCGAGGCGACCACCGACCGCATCAAATCCGGCCTTTGTCGCCTGCTGCGTTCCGGTGAGGTCCGCTTGCCGGGCGAGCTTTGCCAGCCGCTCGACGGGCATTACGCGCGTCGCCTCGTCTACCGCAGCGAGCGGCACGGCTACTCCGTGGTCGCCATGACCTGGGCGCCGGGGCAGGCCACGCCCATTCACGATCATTCGGGCATGTGGTGCGTGGAAGGCGTCTGCGACGGCAGCCTGGAAGTGCAGCAATACGAGCTCGTCGAGCAGGAAGGCGACCGCTTCCGCTTCGAGAAGCGCAATTCCTATCAGGCGGGTTTCGGCAGCGCGGGTTGCCTCATCCCGCCCTATGAGTATCACCGCATCACGAATCCTTACCCGGACGAAAAGGCCGTCTCCATACACGTCTACGGCGGCGAAATGACCTGCTGCAACGTGTTCCAGCCCGTCGGGGACGACTGGTACACGGCCTCCGAGAAACCCCTCAGCCTGGATCGGTAAGCGCCGGCTGCGCCGCGTCCGTCGCCGCGACGTCGCGGGCAAACGAGCCGTGGCGGAGAAAATGAACGCACTGGCGCGCCACGTCCGCGCTGTTCATGATGAACGTATGCGTGCGCGGCACGGTCATGAAGTCGCGCGCGCCGTCGAGCGATGCGCTCGCGATCGAGACGCGGCCGTCGTCGTCGCCGGGAATCAGGGCCGACCCGAGTGGTGCGATGCTGCGCGTGCCCGTGATGATGCCCAGCTCGAATTCCGGCGGACCGAGTTGGTTGGGGATGCTGTCCGGCGCCGTGCCGAGTCGCCGGCCGGTCGGTCCGAGCCATGCGCGAACCAGCGGCCAATCGCCGAGCACATCGACGACCTCGCTGCCGTGATTCGGCGGGCTCAGCATGACGACTCTGCCCTGGTAGCCCGATGCGCGCCCGGCGAGATAACCGCGCACCAGAATGCCACCGAGCGAGTAGGTCACGAAATGAATCCGCTCGCGACGGTCCGCACAACAGGCCTGCACGGCCCGGTCGAGGTCATCGACCAATGCGTCGAACGGTTTCCGGCGCGAGGCGTATTCGAAGTTCAGGACGGAATATCCCGCTTCCGTCAGGCGATCGCCGAGTCGTTCCATCGACCGGCCGGTGCGGCCGTGGCCGTGAATCAATATGACCAGCTCGTCCGGCGTCGCGACCGGTGTCTGGCCGCCGAACGCGGCCGGCAGGACGAGCATCAAAGCGAGGCCGAAGCCCGCTGTTCTCATGAAGCCGGCTCCGGCTCGCCGAGGAACAGCGTCGGGTCGACCATGGCGTGGTTCAGGCTGACGCTCCAGTGCAGATGCGGCCCGGTCACGCGGCCGGTCGAGCCGACCTTGCCGATGATGTCCCCCTGCGCGACTTTCTGGCCGGGCTTCACGCCGATTTCGCTCATGTGACAGTACATGGTCACCAGGCCCTGGCCGTGATCGATGAACACCGTGTTGCCGTTGAAGAAAAAGTTGCCGGCCTCCACCACGGTGCCGGCGGCAGGCGCTTCGATCGGCGTGCCCGCCGACGCGGCCAGGTCGAGTCCGCTGTGCGGCTTGCGCGGCTGGTCGTTGAAGAAACGGCGCAGGCCGAACGGGCTGCTCTGCGGCGCTTCGACGGGAGCGATGAAATCCAGTTCGACCGCGTCGACCGCGGTCCAGGTCGTCAGCGCCGCGCCGATGCGCTTGCTGTCCTGCGAGATGCGCCGCAGATCTTCCTCGTTCGGATTGACCTGGCGCTCGTTGGCGATCACGAGGCGCTGGGTTTCGTATTCCTTGGGCTCGACGACGAACGCAACGGTGTGGCGCTGACCGGATCCGTCCTCGTATTCGACGAGCTTTCGGCCAGGCGATGTCGACAGCGGAATGCCGACGATCGCGGCCCAGCCGTCGGCGTTGCGGCGCGTCAGAACGGGTGTGCCCTGAAAGCGGACGTTCACGGGCGCGACATCCGTCGACGGAATGGCGACGATCGCGATGCCGCCCGGCACGGCGAGGTGGCGGGGCAGCCCGGCGGCATGCCCCGTGCTGCAGATGCCCAGCAGTGCGGTCAATAACAGTGCGCGCATTTCAGTCCCCCTCGATCACCTGATTGACAGTGGCCGCCAGGCGGCCTTTGGCCAGCCGGGCGCTGATTTCCGTGCCGGCGGAGACCGCGGCAGCCTCCCGGAGAATCGTGCCGTCCGGCCCGCTGACGATGGCGTAACCGCGCTCCAGCGTCGCTTGCGGACTCATGGCATTGAGCGCGCGCGCGGCGACGGCGAGCCGGTTGCGCTGCAGCTCGATGCTTCGGCGAAGCTGCGCGCTCAATCGCGCGGCCAGCGTATCGACCAGCGTGCCACCGTGCGCGATCCGCTGAATCGGAGACAGCCGGGCCAGACGCGCTGCGCACTCGACGAAGCGGCCCGAAATTCGCGCGAGACGGCCGCGCCCGGCACGCGCGAGCCGCAGCTCGAGCTCGTCCAGCCGCTGCATGCGCTGCCTCAGGCGCACTCCGGGATGCTGTTGCGCGAGGCGCTTTTCGAGCCACTTCATCATTTCGGCGAGCCGCGATACGCGACGCGAGGCGCACTGCGCAATGCGGCTTTCGCAGTTGCCCAGGGTACGCAGCCATTCCGCAGCGTCCGGCGCGACCAGCTCCGCGGCCGCCGATGGCGTCGGCGCGCGGACGTCGGCGACGAAATCGGCGATCGTGAAGTCGATCTCGTGACCGATGCCGGAGACGAGCGGTATCGTGCATCGCCACACAGCTCGCGCGACGATCTCCTCGTTGAAAGCCCATAGATCCTCGAGCGAGCCGCCGCCGCGCGCCAGGATCAGCACGTCGCAGTCGCCGCGCCGCGCGGCGGAGTCGATCATTTCAGCGATGGCTGCGGCGGCCGCGCTGCCCTGCACGGGCACCGGAAAGACCAGCACGGGAATGACGGGAAAGCGCCGCGCGAGCACGTGCAGAATGTCGCGGATCGCCGCGCCGGTCGGCGAGGTGATGAGGCCGATACGCTTCGGCAACGCCGGCAACGGCTGTTTGTGCGCGGGATCGAAGAGGCCCTCGGCCGCGAGCTTGCGCTTCAGGACCTCGAACGCGCGGCGCAGAGCGCCTTCGCCGGCCTCTTCCATGTGCTCGACGATGAGTTGGAACTCGCCCCGCGCCTCGTAAAGGCTCACGCGCGCGCGCACGAGAACGTGCTGGCCGTCGGCAGGACGGAATTTCAGAGCGCGGCTCTGCTGCCTGAACATCGCGCAGCGAACCTGCGCGGTCGAGTCCTTCAGCGAGAAATAGCAGTGCCCGGAGGACGGCCGCGCGAAGTTCGACAGCTCGCCTTCGAGCCAGAGCAGCGGGAAGCCGCCCTCGAGCAGCCCGCGCGCTTCGCGGTTGAGCCGCGACACCGTGTAGACGTCGCGCTCGGGAAGTAGCAGCTCGGGCTGGAACGGGGCAGGGCGCATGGGCCCATGATACCGATGCGGGCGTTCTGCGGGAAACCTGGCAGTCGATTCGCTTCGGGTGCGCAACCGCGCGGATCAAGCGTCGATCGCCCTTGCGGCGTGAAGCGCCTGGGCGCGCTCGCGTGCGGCGATCGGGTCGAGCTCGCCGTTGGCGATCCCTCTCACAAGAACCTCGTTGTCACGGGCCCGGAGCGCGTACAGGGCAATTCCGACTTGATGCGCCACTTCAGCCAGCAGTTTGCGCTCGTCGCGCGTGTACTCTTCAGTTCGCTCGCCGCAAACCAGGGCGCCGCGGAGCACGCCGCGCACTGCCATCGGGAAGGCGTACCCTCCGTTCCCCAATGCACTTTGCACGTCACCGAGATCGATCGCCTCGCGATCCGCCCGCATGGCGACGAATGCCCGGTCGTCGACGTCGACCCGCTCGGGATACTCGTGCTCGCCGCGCTGGCGAATACGCACGTAGCCGCTGTCCGACGATTCGTAGATCGCGGACGAACGCGGTTGGACATGCCGGTGGATTTCCGCTTCCGCCTCGGCGAGAAGCCGATCGGGGCGTTCGATATAGGCGCAGTGATGCGCGAATCGCCGCAGGGCCGCATCCGCTTCGTACATCCGCCGGAAGAACAATCTCTCCACCACGGCATTGATCCGGTCGCGCAGAGCCTCGAGCACGAGACCGATGCCCAGCGAAACACCGAGCGTGAGCGCGAGGCCTGCGTCCCTGCCAATGGCCGTATTCTCCACCACTGCCGCGAGCAGTGCGAAAACGCCAATGACGAAGGCAACGATGAGGCCGTATACGAGCGCGCGATTGACGGCGAACGACATCGCGACGACCCGTTTGCGGAGGACGCTGTAAACAAGTCCGGCCAGACCGCAGAACATGGCCGACCACCATATCGTTTGCCTGAACACGCCGCGCGTGCTGAAGGCATCGCTGATGTTGGCGAGGTTGTTCCACGCAAGGGGGCCAAGGAACAGGGCAAGACTCCAGATTATCCAGCGCAGGCGCGATCGGCGCTCCGGCTCCGCGCGCGCCAGGGCCCAGACGAGAACGAGCACGGGGATGAAGATCGAAGCGACGTACAGCAACCAGGGCAAGGCGTTCCGCTGCAGCGACAAATCGCCGAGGGCCACGAAACCCACCGTTCGCGCGCACACCAGAGCGACGCCCATGAGCAGGACGACCCCGAAGACCAGATGAAACAGCAGGCGCAGGCGGGCGGTCAGGCCGGTACCGGACAACGCCAGCGCCGAAACATACAAACCGACCGTGGACAGGGCCGCTACAAGGCTCTCGTTCAACAGAATGACGCTGAATCCGGCAACGGGCGGCAGCGGAAGCTCGAACAGGAAGAAGTTCACGATCATGCCGATCGCAAAAAAGCTCAGTCCCCAGGCTGCCCAGTCCCGACCCCACCACAGCGTGCTGAGGCCGAGCACCAGCGCAAGCAGCAAAAGCACGACGAACAGGGCGCCCAAGTTTGAATCCTGAAGCAGGATCTTGGTCACCGGGACGGTGAGGGCGCTGCCGTCCCGGCGCACCTTCAGCGCATACGATTCTCCGGGCAAGGTATCCGTGTAGAGCGCCGCGCGAGTGGTCAAGTCGTGCTCACGCAGGTCGATGCGATCACCGGCCTGCAAGCTGGGCGGCAACGCGGTGTCGGGCAGCGGCTCTATGCTTAGCGTGTGCGAGTCGACGACACGCCAGTCGAACGGAAAATCGCCGGGCTCGACGAGGAAGATCGTGTAAAAGACGCAGCCGACGGCCAGCAGAGTGACGACTGATCGAATCGCCAGGCCTGAGTTCATACGCTTTCCCGACTCGTCGGTGACGGGGCTGCGGCCGGTCCAGGTGAACCCGAATCGTCCGCAGCCGTGGAGCGGCATCCGAGTTTACCTGCGCCCGCCCGGAGCGTAAAATTGACCGTTTATACTGAGCCTTGCGATCGATGCGCATCGACCACGAAGCCCTGACTTTCGACGACGTCCTGCTGCAGCCGGCATACTCGGAAGTCCTGCCGCGCGACGTCGACCTGTCGACGAACCTTACCAGCAAAATCAGGCTCAACCTGCCGCTGCTTTCCGCAGCAATGGACAGCGTGACGGAATACCGCCTCGCGATCACGCTCGCGCAGGAAGGCGGCATCGGCATCATCCACAAGAACATGACCGCCGCGGAGCAGGCGCGCGAGGTCGGCCGCGTCAAGAAATTCGAAAGCGGCGTCATCAAGAATCCCATCACGGTGACCCCGGACAAAACCATCCGCGAGGTCATGGCGCTGACGCGCGCCAAGAACATATCGGGCGTACCGGTCGTCGACGGCAAGGAGCTGGTCGGCATCGTCACGCATCGCGATCTGCGGTTCGAGAACCGGCTCGATGCGGCCGTCTCCACGGTCATGACACCGAAAGGGCGGCTCGTGACCGTCAAGGAAGGCGCCGACAAGGACGAGGTGCTGCTGCTGTTGCACAAGCACCGCATCGAGAAGGTGCTCGTCGTCGATGACGATTTCGAGCTCAAGGGCATGATCACCGCCAAGGATTTCCAGAAGGCGAAGGATTATCCGAACGCGAGCAAGGACGACCGCGGCGCATTGCGGGTAGGCGCGGCGGTCGGCACGGGCGCCGATACCGACGAACGCGTCGATGCGCTTGTCGAGGCGGGCGTCGACGTCATCGTCGTCGACACATCGCACGGCCACACGCGCGGTGTGCTCGATCGCGTGAAGCGAATCAAGACCGCGCACCCGGACATGCAGGTCATCGGCGGCAATGTCGTGACCCCGGAAGGCGCGCTCGCGCTCGTGGAAGCGGGCGCGGACGGCGTCAAGGTCGGCATCGGACCGGGTTCCATCTGCACGACCCGGATCGTCGCCGGCGTCGGCGTGCCGCAAATATCCGCGGTGGCCAACGTCGCAGCGACGCTTGCGGAGAAGGGCGTGCCGCTCGTCTCCGACGGCGGCATCCGCTATTCGGGCGATGTCGCCAAGGCCATTGTTGCCGGCGCGTATACCGTCATGATCGGCGGGCTGTTCGCCGGCACGGAAGAATCACCCGGCGAAGTCGAGTTGTATCAGGGCCGTTCGTACAAGTCCTATCGCGGCATGGGCTCGCTCGGCGCGATGGCGCAGCAGAACGGCTCGTCGGACCGCTATTTCCAGGATCCGACCGACGAGATCGAGAAGCTGGTGCCCGAAGGGATCGAGGGCCGCGTGCCGTACAAAGGCTCGCTGGTCACGATCGTGCATCAGCTCGCGGGCGGGCTGCGTGCGGCGATGGGCTATACCGGCAGCCGAAATATCGAGGAGATGCGGACCCGGCCCAAGTTCCTGCGCATCACCAACGCCGGCATGCGAGAGAGTCACGTGCACGACGTGGCGATCACCAAGGAGGCGCCCAATTACCGTGTCGAGTAACCGCCGTGTCTTCGCCCATGTCCAATGAGGGCGCGCGCCGGTTGCGGGAGCAGCCCGCGCCGGCGGGCGGCATCCACGCGCATCGCATACTGATCCTCGATTTCGGCGCCCAATATACCCAGCTGATCGCGCGGCGCGTGCGCGAAGCCGGCGTTTATTCGGAAATCCATCCCTGGGACGCCGACGATGCGCAGATTCGCGCTTTCGCGCCGAGCGGCATCATGCTCTCGGGCGGCCCGGAGTCCGTGAACGTCGAAGCGCCTCCGACCGTGGCGCCCGCAGTTTTCGAGGCCAGCGTGCCCGTGCTCGGCATCTGCTACGGCATGCAGGCGATGGCCGCGGCGCTGGGCGGCAAGGTTGCCACTTCGGCCGGGCGCGAATTCGGCTACGCGCGCGTGCGCGCGACGGCGGACTCAGAACTGCTCGGCACGCTCAACGACGGCACCGACGCCGAGGGACGCCGGCTGCTCGACGTGTGGATGAGCCACGGGGATCGCGTCGATGTGCTGCCGCCCGGTTTCGTCGCGATCGCCGCGACCGACAATGCGCCGCTCGCCGCCATGGCCGACGATAAGCGACATTATTACGGCCTGCAATTCCATCCGGAAGTCACCCATACGACGCAGGGCGCGCACATCATCGAGCGCTTCGTGCACGGCATCTGCGGCTGTCCGTCCGACTGGACGCCGGGCAACATCGTCGGTGAGGCTATCGATGCTATCCGTCGCGAGGTCGGTCGCGGCCGCGTGCTGCTCGCCCTGTCCGGCGGCGTGGATTCCTCGGTCGCGGCCGCGCTGCTGCACGAGGCCATCGGTACGCAGCTCGTCTGCGTTTTCGTCGACACCGGGCTGCTGCGCCTGAACGAGGGCGACGAGGTCATGCAGACGTTCGCCGATCACCTCGGCGTGAACGTCGTGCGCGTCGACGCGGAAGCGCGCTTTCTCGATGCGCTGTCCGGCATTCGCGACCCGGAAGCGAAGCGTAAGGTCATCGGCGCGAAGTTCATCGAAGTCTTCGAGGAGGAGGCCGGTCGTTTGCGGGGGATCGACTGGCTCGCGCAGGGCACGATCTACCCGGACGTCATCGAATCCGCGGGCGCGAAGACGGCGAAGGCGCACGTCATCAAATCCCATCACAACGTCGGCGGCCTGCCGGAGGCGATGAACCTGAAGCTCATCGAGCCCTTGCGCGAGCTGTTCAAGGACGAAGTGCGCCGTATCGGCATCGAGCTCGGGCTGCCTCCGGCGATGGTCTATCGACATCCATTCCCGGGCCCCGGCCTCGGCGTGCGCATCCTCGGCGAGGTAACCAAGGCTTACGCGGACCTGTTGCGCCGCGCCGATCACATCTTCATCGAGGAATTGAGGCGCCACGAGCTGTACGACAAGACCAGCCAGGCGTTCGCCGTATTCCTGCCCGTGCGCTCGGTCGGCGTCATGGGCGACGGACGTCGCTACGAATACGTGATAGCGCTGCGCGCGGTCGAAACCGTCGATTTCATGACGGCGCGCTGGGCACGCCTGCCTGCCGAGTTCCTGGACGGCGTGGCGCGGCGAATCATCAACGAAGTGGACGGCATCTCGCGCGTCGTCTACGACATCTCCGGCAAACCGCCCGCAACCATCGAGTGGGAGTGACCGACGAGCCGGGCGGGGCCGCGCCGCCGTCGGCCGCCGATGAATCGTTCATGCGGGCTGCGCTGCGTCTCGCGCGGCGCGCCGAAGCGGAGGGGGAAGTGCCGGTCGGCGCCGTTCTGGTTCGCGACGGTGAGATCATCGCCGAGGGCAGCAACAGGCCGATCTCGACGCGCGATCCGACGGCGCATGCCGAGATGGTCGCGCTGCGTGCGGCGGGCGAAAGGCTGGACAGCTATCGGCTGCTCGAAACGACCCTCTACGTGACGCTGGAGCCCTGCGCCATGTGCGCCGGCGCGATGGTGCATGCGCGCATCGGCCGGCTCGTGTTCGGCGCCGCCGACCCGAAGGCCGGAGCCTGCGGCAGCGTGCTCAACCTGCTCGAGATCCGCGAGCTCAATCATCGAGTGGCGTGCACCGGCGGCGTCCTCGAAGCGGAATGCGGCAGTTTGTTGCGCGGGTTTTTCGCAGCGCGTCGCTGAACGCTCTATCCGTCCACTTCGTCAGCAGTGTCGTCGTTCTCGACGGCTACTTCTTCCACCGGTGACTCGCCGGGCTCGGCGCGGGTCCATTGCTCGTCGGAAGTGATCCACAGCAGGGTGTCGTAGTAGCTGCGGATGTTATCCACGTAGCGAACGGGCTCCCAGCCTCGCGCGTAACCGAATTTCACCTGGCTGTACCACTGCTTCTGGCTGAGCAGAGGCAGGCTGTCTTTGACGTCCGTCCAGCTGTCCGGATTCAGCCCGCGCATCTCCGCCAGATGCCGCGCGTCCTGCAAGTGCTGATAACCGATGTTGTAGGCGGCAAGGGCCATCCAGGTGCGTTGCGGATCCACGATGTGTTCCGGCAGGCGATTCCTGATCGCCTCGTAATAACGCGCGCCGCCCATGATGCTGGCCTCCGGGTCGATGCGGTCGTCGATGCCGAGCTGGTCGGCGGTCGCCAGCGTGAGCATCATGATGCCCCGCACGCCGGTCGGCGAAATCGCCTGCGGATTCCAGTGCGATTCCTGATAGCCGATCGCGGCAAGCAGGCGCCAGTCGATGCCCGTGGCCGCGGCCGCTTCCTCGAACATGTGCCGGTACTGCGGCAATCGCGAGTCGACGTGGCGCAGAAACGCCCGCGTGCCGACGTAGTCGAATTCGTCGACATGTCCGTAATAACGCTCAAGGATGCGCGCGAGCTCGCCGCTGCTCTGCAGCGTCGAAAAGAAGCGATGCGCCTCGAGTCGCAGACTGTCGTCATGGTCGCCCCGGCGGAAGGCCCACGCGATGAAGTCGCCTGACTTGAGATCGAATGCGACGCGAATTTCAGGATGGAAGTTGCGGCTGATCGAGAACTCCGTCGAATCGGCGATCGTATAGTCGATCTCCTCGGCGGCGACGCGATACAGCAGCTCCTCGCTTTCGACGCCGGGATTCTCGACCCAGGTCAGGCCGGGATAGCGCCGCCGGAGATCCTTCAGCGTCTCGACGTGGCTGCTCGAGGCGACCACCTCGATATCGCTGCCGATCAGCTGCCCGATGTCGCGCGGGCGGCCGTTGCCGAGCCGGTAGACGAGGTGTTGGGTGATCTCCTGGTAGGGTGGGCCGAAATCGACGAGCTTGCGTCGTGGATCGGTCACCGAAAGGCCGGCGGCGGCGAAATGCGCGCGGCCCGTCGCGACTTCAGGCAGGATGTCGCCGAAGCTTTCGGTCGTGTACATCGTCAACTCGACGCCCAGGTGCTCGGCAAAGCGCGATGCCAGCTCGTATTCGGGGCCGAGCGGCGAATCGGGCCCGAGGTAATAAGCGGTCGGGCTGTTGCGCGTGACCACGCGCAGCTCGCCCGTGGCCCGCACCTCCTCCAGCAACGAGAGGCGCTCGGAACAGGTCCCGACGAACAAGCCTGCGATGACGATGACGACAACTCTCAAACCGTCGGGCACTCCTTGTGCGGCCGCGGTTCCCGGCTCCGCGGTGCAGGCGCCGGAGCCCGGCTCATCGACGCGTGCGGGACGATGAGATAGCTCCGTCCATGGTGTAGAATTATGCTACCTGGCGCGGCAAATCCGGTACGTGACCCAGGTCTTTTTTCCCCCGGAGAGGTACCGAAGCGGTCATAACGGCACCGACTCGAAATCGGTTGGGGGCATTGCGCCCCACGTGGGTTCGAATCCCACCCTCTCCGCCACTCGGATAACAGACTACAGATAACAGATGACAGAAAGACGACGTTTCGCTTCAGGAGATTCGAACCCACGTGGATAAACAACAGGGTTCGACAAAATCGCCGGGAGCGATTTTGAACGGCCGGAGGCCGGCGCGCAGGGCGGAGCACAGGGATGTGCGGAGTAATCCCACCCTCTCCGCCACTCAGAAAACAGATTGCGGACAGACGAAACAGAGCGATGACAGGTAAATTGCGGGGATTCGAACCCACGTGGAGAGACAAGCGGGTTCGACAAGAGTGACACGTATCCTCTATCTCGCAGGTCTCGCGACGGTTCTGGCATTACCGCGAATCGCCCTGGCCGACCTCGGCGTTCCGGAGTTCGAAGCCGTCTACAAGGTCCGCGTCAGCATCGCCCGCGGACAGATGCGGCTCGATTTCAACCGCCGCGACGGGGCGCTGGTGTATCACTCCGAGCTCGAGCCGATGGGCTTCGTGAGCATGTTCAAGCGGGGCATGATCGCCGAAACCAGCCGCTTCGAGTACGGCGGCGGTACGGTCCGACCGATCGAGTACGATCTCGTCGACACGATCAGCGAGGGCCACGACGCGCACTACAAATTCGACTGGTCCGAAGACGAAGTCACCGGCAATTACCGCGGCCAGCCGGTCGAAGCCACCCTGGAAGGACACGCCGTGGACCGCCTGCTGTTGCAGATCGCGATCATGAGCGATCTCGCGCATGGCCGTGACGTCGACAGCTATACGATCTTCGATCGTGCGAAAGCGAAGCGGTACACCATCGAAATCGGGGAAAACGGTTCGGCCGAAACGCCCGCCGGGGAGTTCTCCGTCGTCGAAGTGACCTACACCGACGAGGACGGCGACAAGTCGATCGTCCTCGAGTGCGCGCCCGAGCTGCACTATCTGCCGGTACGCATCCGGCAGCGCGAGGACGGTGAGGTCAAGAGCCGCGCCGAGCTGGTCGAATACCGGATGGAAGCGACGACCGAATAGGGCGTATCATCATCCCGTCGGCTCTCGCGGGCAGGCTGCCGACAGCCTGCCAGACACAGGACGTTGAACCGTATGCCCATGAACCGACTCGTCCGGTCGCGCAGCGGTCGCCTGCGGCTCTGGCCGCTGCTGATCTTCGCCGCGTTCTTCGCCTTCTATTACTTCACGCACCAGGAAGAAGTGCCGGTCACGGGCCGCTCCCAGCTCGTCGACATCAGCCCCGAGCAGGAAGCGGCGCTCGGCCTGCAGTCCTATCGGGAGATCCTGGGCCAGTCCGCGGTCGTGCCGGGCGGCGAGGCCGTCGACCGGGTGCGGGAAATCGGCCGGCGACTGGCCGCCGTGGCTGAGGACCCGGGTTTCGAGTGGGAGTTCAACGTCATCGATTCGGAGCAGGTCAACGCGTTCGCGCTGCCGGGCGGAAAGGTTGCCGTATACACGGGGCTGCTGCCCGTCGCCGGGAATGAAGATGCGCTGGCAGTCGTGATGGGCCACGAGATCGCCCATGCCATCGCGCGTCACGGCGCCGAGCGCATGGCGCATCAGAAGCTGGCGCAGTACGGGACGCTCGCGGTCGGCGTAGCGGTCGGCGAGATGGACATCGAGACGCAGCGCATGGTGATGGGCGCCCTCGGCGTCGGCGCGCAATACGGCGTGTTGATGCCGTTCTCGCGCAAGCACGAATCCGAAGCCGACTACATCGGGCTGCAGTACGTCGCGCGCGCCTGTTTCGATCCGACAGAAGCGCCGGGTTTGTGGCAGCGCATGTCGGCAGGCGGTACCGCCCCGGCTGAATTCCTCTCGACGCATCCCAATCCGGAAACGCGCATCCGGAACTTCGAGCAGTGGATGCCGGAAGCGCTCAGAATACGCGAGGAAAACTGTCCCGGGGCGTAATGCTTCAAACGGACGGTAGCTGTTTAAGCTCTCTGGCAATCAGCCTGCGCAGGATTCTCTCGCGCAGCGTGTTCGGTGCCGCGAGTCCCATTCTTTTCAGATACGGCTCCTCCCGTGGCTGCGGGCGGGCACTCGACATTGCCGCTATCGAGGCGGAAACCTTGCCCCAGGGGCTCGATGTGCGCCGTTCCAGATTGCGCAGCGCGCGCGCGAGAACCTGCTCTTCGGCCGTGAAATCCGAGCCGTACGGATACGCGGCAAAAAAGTCGCGACTGCGAAAGGGCGCGAGCTTATCCTCCAGCGCTGCAGGCAGGTTGCCCGTGCAGGCTTCAGGGATCCGATAGTCGGCTGCAAGCTTGCCGGCGCGTTTCGCTTCGCTGAGCAGGGCAGGCTGATAGCGCGAGTCGGCGATATTGAGCATCGCCGCGATGCAGCCCTCGTCCGTGCGGCCGCGAAGGTCGGCTACTCCGTATTCGCTCACGGCGATGTCGCGTAAATGACGCGGGATAGTCACGTGGCCGTAGTTCCAGACGACATTCGACTCCAGGGTACGGCCGTGGCCGCGCGTGCTGCGGAACATGAGGATCGAGCGACCGCCCGGCAGGGCGTGCGCCATGGCGACGAAATTGTACTGCCCGCCGACGCCGCTCACGACCTGCCCGTTTTCCAGCCCGTCGGAGACCGCGGCCCCGAGCAACGTCATTTTCATCGCCGAGTTGATGAAGCGCGCGTCGCGCCGTTGCAGAATCTCGAGCGGCTCGTCGCCGTAAAGCTGATTGACTTTGCTGACGCGCGTCATGCAGAACGCCTCGTGCTCTTCTTCGCTCATGGCCAGGAGCCCGCCGTAAAAATCCTTCGAGCCGAGCAGGAAGGCGCCGTGCATGAGAATGCCTCCGGCGAGCCGCTTGCCGAGGCAGGCGTGCTCGATGGCGCGGCGATTTGCCGGATCAGCCAGGTCCGGCGGAAACGTTCGTCCGTCCGGCAGCTCGAGCCGGCCGTGTGCGCATCGCAGCTCCCGCTTGAAGATACCGAACCGGCGCAGGTAAGCGACGTCCGCGTCGGTGAGCAGCGGCGAGATTACGTCGCGCTCCAGCAGGCAGCCGAGCCAGGCCGGCGTCACGGCTTCGGTCGCTTCACCGCGATTCAGGCAATCCTGGATGGCCTCGTCGTCATAGACGCGACGTTTGAGGATGCCGCTGCTGTACAGATGGATGAAGCCGTCCATGAACATCTCGCTGGCGCCGTAGAGGCCGCTGTCGAACGGATCCGCGCCGCCGATCTCGGCCATCAGCGAGCGCGCGCCATCCGTCATGCCGACGCGCGAGAGCACTTCCCGATACGTGGCGTTGTCCTCGTGGCGCAATTGTGTGGCATAAACGAATGCATCGCCCAGCGAGCCTATCCCCACCTGCAGCGTTCCGCCGTCGCGCATGAGCGTGCTTGCTTGGATGCCGATCAGATAATCGGCCGTGCCGACCGGCGTTTTCGGTATCGCAAACGGCTCGAAGTCGATTTCGGGAAGGTCGAGCACTAAATCGAAGAACGACGGCTCGACCACTGCATCCCCGTGCATGAACGGCAGGTGCCTGCTGATCTGGGCGACCACCAGCGGACGCTCTCGGTCCGCGGCCAGGTCGACCACGTCGAGCGTCAGATCGGGATTCGAGCTCAGGCTGTAGCGCATGCCTTCGGGCCGTTCCTGCCGGGCGACGAGCTGCAGGATCACGTTGATGCCCATGTCCACCATGTCGCGCGCGACGTGCGTGTAATTGCTGCTGATGTATCGGCGCTGTGCGGCTTCGACGCCGAGGAACTGCCCCGATGCGAAATAGAACTCCGAAATGTGGACGTTCGGCGGCAGCTCACCGCGGCGCAGCGCCTCGACGTACTCGAGCTCCGGGTACTCGCCGAAATGCCGCTCGCTGAACGGTTCGAGAAAACGCCGCTCGATCTCGTTGCGCGGCACCGGACGGCCGAGCGACAACGCCGTGACCAGTGTCAAGTCCAGATCGGATTGCGCGATCGCGCGGCGGTAAAGCGCATTGATCACCGGGTTCGGCTTGCCGATGCCGAGCGGTGCACCGACGACGAGACGTCGTCCGGCACGGGCGACGATCCTGTCGACGCAGTCATCCAGCGACTCCACACGCAACGGCGCCGGACGATCGCGTTTTCGCAAAGTCGGCCGCGCGCTGGTATGCGAATTGCCTGTCACTACTGTCCGCCGTCGGTTGAATCACGAATGTACCCGATTACGGCCGGGAGGCGATATGGATGTTGCGGGAACCCGCACGCTCGATGAGCTGATTGAGGATTTCGATACCGCGATGCTGGTGACACGCGCATCCGACGGCGCGCTGCGATCGCGCCCGATGGCCATCGCCGGCTGCCGATCGGGCGCGGTGCTGCATTTCGCCACGCGTTTCGATGCGCCCAAGGTCATCGAGCTCGAGGAAGAGCCCGATGTCAACGTGACCATGCAGGGCGCGGACAAATACCTGTCGCTGTCCGGACGGGCGCGAATCGTCGATGACCGCAGGCTCATCGACGAGCTGTGGAGCCCCGCCTGGAAGATCTGGTTTCCCGAGGGAAAGGACGACCCGGATCTCACGCTCATCGAGCTCGAGCCCGAAATGGGAGAGTACTGGGATCGCAGCGGGATGCGCGGCGCAAGGTTCCTGCTCGAAGCCGGAAAAGCCGTGCTGCAGGGCAAAGCGCCCGAGTACCAGGCGACGGCGGAGCATGCCAAAGTCGACCTGGGCGGATAGAGGATCACGCCCCGCCCGTCGATTACACCGGGATCGCCGACGCACACACACGTTGCGATTGCTGCGGTGTAAATTTTGCAAGCTTTTGTAAGGTTGACGACCCCGAAATTTCGGGCGCCTCGGCTCAGAAGAGGCCGGAGCGGCCGTACTTGGGGTTCCTCAGGCAACCCCGCACCGATCGATCCCGAAATTCCGGGGGTCTCCGGCTTAGAAGAGGCCGGAGTGGCTCTATCCGGCGTTTCGCAGGCAACCGCGCACCAAGCGATCTCAATATTCCGGGCATCCTCGGCGCGGTTGGCACGCGGTTTGCACTGGTGAGGTCGCCTCGCCGTCGTGTTCGCGGCAAGGTGCCGAATTCGGGCTTGGTCCCGTTCGGCCGCACGTAGCCAGGCCACCAATTTGCGGATTTTGGTGGTAGTCCAGACGAGTCGGGCAATACCCCCCCTCTTGCCCCGAGTCAGGCCTGGACAGTGCGGAGATCCGACAAGCTCAAAAGCTTGCCGGTGCGTCCAGGGAGCCCGGGTACCCCCCCTCAGCCCGGGTTTCTCTGGACAATTTTTTTTGGGGAATCCCTTTTGTCAGCCGCGCGTCAGGTCGGCGTCGACTTGAGTCTCTGGATTTCCGCCTCGTAGGCGCGCACGAATTCCTCGCTGAACACGTGCGGGAAGCTGGACTCCGTCTTCTGGGTCATGGCCTGGTAGAGCTCGCCGTAGAGGTCCCAGTACTTCATCTTGTTGGTCGCGCCGAGCAGCGCGCCCCGCTTCAATCCTCTGTCGAACTTTTCCGTGAGCTCCTGCGGATGCAGCCGGTCGACGAAGTCGTCGAACGCCGCGCTCATCGCTGCGAGCATCGCCGCCTGGTGGATCTTGATATCGCGAAACGCCTCGCGGATCGCCTCCACCGACGACAGGTACTCGCCGCCGCCGCCCTTGAGCAGGCCGTGCAGCGCTTCGTCGGCGGTTGCCGAGAACTTGAGCGGGTTGTTCTCGCTCGGCTGGATCGTCGTCTGCGAGATACGGAACCGATCCTTGAGCTCGGCACGGTTGTGCAGGATGTCCTTCAGGCCGACGACGATTTCCCGCAACATCTGCCCCGCGGTGTGCATGAGTTCGGCGCGGTCCGCCGCCGACAAAAGCTCGGGATCGAGGCCGGCGGAGCGGAGCAGGGCGCTTGCCGCATCCAGCGCGCGCGGCCGCGGATCGGTCGCGCGCCGGGTTTCGACCGGCTTGCGCAACGCGGGCAGGCTTCCCGACGGCAGATCGGGGTCTTTCTCCAGCAGCACTTCGAGATTGAGGGAGTCATTCATCTCGGCGAGCAGCTCGGGATCGACGGCCAGTTTGGCGGAGCGCTCCGGTTCCACGACCGGGGACGACCCCTGCGGCACGGTGACGTCAGCATCGGCGATCGATGCAACGATCTCATAGTCGCCGAGGCGCAGCCGGTCGCCATCGCTGAGGTGATGCTGCCTGCCACGTCCGATCGGCTCGTTGGCGTGATTGAGGTAAACGCCGTTAGTGCTCGTATCGGTGAGGAAATACTCGCCGGCGTGGAAGCGCACCAGGGCATGCCGGCTGGATACGTAGCGGCTGGGATCGGGCAGCACCCAATCGTTGTCGAGGGAGCGCCCTATGCTGCCGCCGCAGTCGTTGAATACGAACGTGCTGTCATCTGCCAGCACGCTCTTCTGTTGGCTGGTCACGCGTAGGATCAGCGGCATGGATTACCTCCCGTGCGGATGCGGGACGCGCCAGGATCCCGACGGGCAGTTCGGACCCGTAATCGCGTAAAAATAATGTATCGGCCTGACGATGTAAATCGCGCCGCGCGCAGGACGGCCGGCATGCAGGCTCGCTGCGCCGCAGGCGGCGCACGGTCCCGGGCCGGGAGCGGTGTGCTATTCTGACGGCCACACTGCCCGAGGCCTCGCGCAGACTCGAATC
The DNA here is from genome assembly GCA_050740235.1 of Gammaproteobacteria bacterium. Taxonomy (GTDB): domain Bacteria; phylum Pseudomonadota; class Gammaproteobacteria; order Steroidobacterales; family JACDCP01; genus JACDCP01. Next base: position 9,958 of record JBOIDB010000152.1, on the reverse strand, counting down.
ATGCCCGCACGCAACGTTTACAAGGTCGTGTTCCTCAACCAGGGAAAGATCTACGAGATCTATGCCCGAAAGGTGGGACAAGGACAGCTGTTCGGTTTCATAGAGGTGGAGGAACTGGTGTTCGGCGAACGTTCCAACGTCGTGGTCGACACCTCCGAGGAGCGCATCAAGACGGAGTTCGAGGGCGTGAAGCGCACCTATCTGCCGATGCACGCCATCCTGCGCATCGACGAGGTACGCAAGGAAGGCGTCAGCAAGATCTCCAGGGCCGAAGCCGGCAACGTGGCGCAGTTCCCGTTGCCAGTGTATACGCCGGGCGGAAAATCGGGGTCAGACTGAAATTTGAAGTCCGCGCAAGCCGAATCGGCCACCGACCGAAACAGCAGCCTCACTCCGCAGCCTTCGCTCATGCTCGAACTGCCCGGCGCGCCCGCGTTCTCCGACTTTCGCCTGGCCAAGCTCATCGCAGCGGTGCGCCGGATCGACGACAGCGTCCGCTCGCTGGGCGCGCGCTTCGTACATTTCGCTGATCTCGAAGCCGGGCTCGACGAGCGCGAGCGTGGCGTGCTGGATCGCCTCCTGTCCTATGGCCCCACGCGCGCGGCGCCGCTCTCGGCGGGCCAGAGAGTGCTGGTCGTGCCGCGCTTCGGCACGATTTCTCCGTGGTCCAGCAAAGCGACCGACATAGCCCATACCTGCGGGCTTTCGGCTATCCGCCGGCTCGAGCGCGGCATCGAGTTCGACATCGTCACGGCAGAGCACCGGAGCGCCGCGGCATTGCGCGCGTTGGCCGAACCGCTTCACGACCGCATGACCGAGTCGATCATCCTCGAAGCCGGCCAGCTCGCGCGACTGTTCGAGCATCATGCGCCCGCCCCGCTCGAGACCGTCGACGTCATCGGCGGCGGGCGCGATGTGCTGGCGGCGGCGAATCTCGCCGCCGGGCTCGCCCTGTCCGATGCGGAGATCGACTATCTCCTCGCGCATTTCCTCGCGGCCGGCCGCAATCCGACCGACGCGGAGTTGCTGATGTTCGCCCAGGCGAACTCGGAGCACTGCCGTCACAAGATCTTCAACGCGCAATGGAGTATCGACGGCATCGAGCTGGAAAAATCGCCGTTCGCGCTGATCCGCGGCACGCACGCCGCGAACCCGACCGGCGTGCTTTCGGCCTATCGCGACAATGCCTCGGTCATTCACGGCGGCCGCGGCAAGCGCCTGTTCCCCCGCGAGGTGGCCGGCCCGTATCGCGCGGTCGAGGAGAACGTGCACATCGTCATGAAGGTCGAGACGCACAATCATCCGACGGCGATTTCGCCGTTCCCGGGCGCCGCCACGGGCGCGGGCGGCGAGATCCGCGACGAAGGCGCGACGGGCCGCGGCGCGAAGCCGAAGGCGGGGCTGACCGGCTTCTCGGTTTCCAACCTGCGAATCCCCGGCTTCGAGCAGCCGTGGGAGCTCGACAACGGCCGGCCGGAACGCATCGCTACGCCGCTCGACATCATGATCGACGGTCCGCTCGGCGCAGCGGCTTTCAACAACGAGTTCGGCCGTCCGGCGTTGGCCGGCTATTTCCGCGCATTCGAGCAGTATGCAAGCGACGAGCTGTGGGGCTATCACAAGCCGATCATGCTGGCCGGAGGCCTCGGCAACATCCGCCCGGGCCATGTCGAAAAGCTGGCCGCGCCGCCCGGCGCGAAGCTCATCGTGCTCGGCGGCCCGGCCATGCTCATCGGGCTCGGCGGCGGCGCCGCCTCGTCGCTCGCGAGCGGCGAGAGCGACCAGGCGCTCGATTTCGCGTCCGTGCAGCGCGACAACGCCGAATTACAGCGGCGCGCACAGGAAGTCATCGACCGCTGCTGGGCGCTCGGCCCGGACAATCCCGTGCTTCTCGTCCACGATGTCGGTGCGGGCGGCATCGCGAACGCCCTGCCCGAGCTTCTCGAGCAGAGCGGCACCGGCGGGTATATCGAACTGCGCAAGGTGCCCAACGCCGAGCCGGGCATGACGCCCGCCGAGCTGTGGTGCAACGAGTCGCAGGAACGTTACGTGCTGGCGATCCTGCCCGATCGGCTGCCCGCATTCGACGCGCTCTGCCGCCGCGAGCGTTGCCCCTACGCGGTTATCGGCGAGGCGACGGAGCAGCGGCAACTCGTCGTCCATGATGAGCATTTCGCCAACAGACCCGTGGACATGCCGATGCGCGTGCTGCTCGGCGATCCTCCGCGCACGCGCCGCGTCGTCAACCGGCGCGCCAGCCCCTCCCGGCCTGGGCAGGAGAAGGAGCGTCCCTTTGCCGGCATAGACCTGCAGGATGCCGTGACACGTGTTCTGCGTCATCCCGCCGTCGCCGCGAAGACGTTCCTGATCACCATCGGCGATCGCACCGTCGGCGGCCTTGTCGCCCGCGACCAGATGGTCGGTCCCTGGCAGGTCCCGGTCAGCGATGTGGCCGTCACCTGCACCGATTACGAAGGCACGCGCGGCGAAGCGATGGCGGTCGGCGAACGCACGCCGGTCGGCGTGATCGATGCGCCCGCCTCGGGGCGGCTCGCGGTGGGCGAAGCGTTGACGAACATCGCCGCCGCGCCCATCGCGCAACTCGGCGATGTGCGCCTGTCGGCGAACTGGATGGCCGCCGCCGGCCATCCCGGCGAGGATGCCAATTTGTACGACACGGTGCGCGCAGTGGCGGAGGAGCTCTGCCCGGCGCTCGGCATCTCGATTCCGGTCGGCAAGGACTCGCTGTCCATGAAGAGCGCATGGCGCGAGCAGGGTGTGGAGCGCGAAGTCGTGTCGCCGCTCTCGCTCATCGTTTCTGCGTTCGCGCCGGTCGAAGATGTTCGCCGCACGCTGACGCCGCGGCTTCGCCTCGATTTCGACGAGACGTCGCTGCTGCTGATCGATCTCGGCGCGGGCCGCAACCGGCTCGGTGCGTCGATTCTGGCGCAGGTGTTCGAGCGTGGCGGCGGCGCGCCGGCAGACGTCGACGACGCCGGACGACTGCGGGCGTTCTTTGCGGCCATTCAGGCACTCAATCGTGACGGAGCGCTGCTCGCTTATCACGACCGCTCCGACGGCGGCGTGCTCGCGACGCTCGCGGAAATGGCTTTCGCCGGGCATTGCGGCCTGAGCATCGATCTTCCTCCAGGCGCAAACGGGGCCGCCGGCGTACTGTTCGCCGAAGAGCTCGGCGCCGTCATCCAGGTGCGCACCGCCGGACTTCGATCGGTGCTGTCGCGGCTGGCCGAATTCGGACTGGAGGACGCCAGCCACGTGATCGGCGCGCCGCGCGCCGGCGACGATATCGAGATTGCGGTCGCAGGAGCGCGCGCGCTTCACCTGAGCCGGCGGGAACTCCAACGCACGTGGGCCGAAACGACATTTCGGATGCAGACCCTGCGCGACAATCCGGATTGCGCGCGCGAGGAATACGACAGCCTACTCGGAGACGATTCGGGCCTGTCAGCACGGCCCGCCTTCAGGCTCGATGAAGACGTGGCAGCGCCTTACATTGCAACCGGTATCCGGCCCACGGTTGCCATCCTGCGCGAGCAGGGCGTCAACGGACAGGTGGAAATGGCCGCGGCCTTTATGCGCGCCGGTTTCGACGCCCGCGACGTGCACATGACCGATATCCTGGAACGCCGTGTGCGTCTCGAAGACTTCGCCGTGCTCGCCGCCTGCGGCGGCTTCTCCTACGGCGACGTGCTCGGCGCGGGCCAGGGCTGGGCCAAGTCGATACTGTACAATGCGCGCGCGCGCGACGCGTTCGAGGCCTTCTTTGCCCGGCGCGACAGTCTCGCGCTCGGCGTCTGCAACGGTTGCCAGATGCTGGCGGCGCTGCGCGAGCTGATCCCCGGTGCCGAGAGCTGGCCGCGCTTCGTGCGCAATCGCTCGGAGCAATTCGAGGCGCGCCTGAGCCTCGTCGAGGTTTGTCGTTCGCCGTCACCGTTCTTCGCCGGCATGGAAGGATCGATCCTGCCGGTGGCTACGTCACACGGCGAGGGTCGCGCGGAATTCCCGGGTCCGGTCGGGCTCGCCGCCTGCCAGGCCGGCGGTTTGATCGCGCTGCGCTACGTGGACAACCATGGCGCCGTCACCGACACGTACCCGGCCAACCCGAACGGCTCGCCCGGCGGCATCTGCGCACTGACCACGCCGGACGGTCGAGTGACGGCGACCATGCCGCATCCCGAGCGCGTGCATCGCACCGTGCAGCTTTCCTGGCACCCCGACGACTGGCCCGAGGACAGCCCGTGGATGCGCATGTTCCGCAACGCGCGCGTGACGATCGGATAGAGCGCGTAAACCGCCGAGGAATGCCACCAGCAGCAGCCTGAATGACGGGGGCCTTCTCGAAAACGCTGTAAATCCATCCCTGGACGCTCCGGGGGCGACGTCCCTGTCGCCCACGGTTTCGAGAAGGCCCCCGTCATTCAGGCTCTTGTACGATGTAGCGGCGGTTTTCGGGAGGTGTTCCGACGCAATGACCCGTTACAGAGACATCGAGCTGCACGCGCCGACCGGGCCGAAGCTGCGCTGCAAGGGCTGGCAGCAGGAAGCCGCGCTGCGCATGCTCATGAACAACCTCGACCCGGCCGTCGCGGAGAATCCGCGCGAGCTCGTCGTTTACGGCGGCATCGGGCGCGCGGCGCGCGACTGGGAGTGCTTCGACGCCATCGTCGCGACGCTCGAACGGCTCGGCTACGACGAGACGCTGCTCGTGCAGTCCGGCAAGCCGGTCGGTGTGTTCAGGACGCATGCCGATGCGCCGCGCGTGCTGATCGCGAACTCGAATCTGGTGGGCAAGTGGGCGACCTGGGAGCATTTCTTCGAGCTCGACGCCAGGGGTCTCATGATGTACGGCCAGATGACGGCGGGCTCCTGGATCTATATCGGCTCGCAGGGTATCGTCCAGGGCACCTACGAGACGTTCGCCGAAGCCGTGCGGCAGCACTACGGCGGCAACGCGGCCGGCCGCTGGCTGCTGACCGGCGGCCTGGGCGGCATGGGCGGCGCGCAACCGCTCGCGGCCGTCATCGCCGGGCTTTCCTGTCTCGCGGTCGAAGTCGATCCCGCGCGCATCGCGAAGCGGCTCGAAACCGGTTACCTCGATCGCAAGGCCGATACGCTCGATGAAGCGCTGTCAATGATTCGGCGCGGCATCGAAGGCGGTGAGCCGGTCTCCGTCGGGTTGCTCGGCAACGCCGCCGAAATCTTTCCGACGATCGAACAGGGGGAGTTTCAACCGGATCTGGTCACCGATCAGACGTCCGCGCACGATCCGTTGAACGGTTACATTCCGGCGAGCTTGTCGCTCGATCAGGCCGCGCGACTGCGGGCGGAGGATCCAGACGAGTACGTGCGGCGCGCGAAAGCGTCGATGGCCGATCAGGTGCGGGCGATGCTGGCATTTCACGCTCGCGGCGTGCCGACGTTCGATTACGGCAACAACATCCGCGCCATGGCGCAGGACGCGGGCGTCGTCAACGCGTTCGACTTCAAAGGCTTCGTGCCGCTGTACATCCGCCCGCTGTTCTGCGAAGGCATCGGGCCGTTCCGCTGGGCGGCCCTGTCCGGCGATCCCGAAGATATCTACCGCACGGATGCGAAGGCGAAGGAGCTGTTTCCCGACAAGAAGGGCCTGCACGACTGGCTGGATCAGGCGCGTCGGCGCATCCGCTTTCAGGGATTGCCGTGCCGCATCTGCTGGCTCGGCTACAAGGAACGCCACCGCCTGGGGCTGGCGTTCAACGACATGGTGGCCAGCGGCGAGCTCGGCGCGCCGGTCGTCATCGGCCGCGATCACCTCGATTCGGGATCGGTGGCCTCGCCGAACCGGGAGACGGAAGGCATGCGCGACGGCTCCGACGCGATCGCCGACTGGCCTGTCCTGAACGCGTTGCTCAATACGGCGAGCGGGGCCTCATGGGTGAGTTTCCACCACGGCGGCGGTGTCGGCATGGGTTATTCGCTGCATGCCGGCGTCGTCATCGTCGCCGACGGCAGTGCGCGGGCGGCAGCGGCGCTCGAGCGCGTGCTCATCAACGATCCGGGCACCGGCGTCATGCGCCATGCCGACGCAGGCTACGAGCGGGCCATCGAAGTAGCCCGCGAACGCGGCCTCGATCTGCCAATGATAAGTTTCAATCAGTAAGGACAGGGGCCTCAAGGGTCCGTCCTAAGGAATCCCTGATTTATTGGTTGATTTTCATAATCGGATCTATCGATCACAGCCGGGAGACTGATGCGATGCGCCAGCGCACCCTTGCCGAAGAAGGCTTTGAACGATTCCGCAAGCCGACGCGACGAGAGCAGTTTCTCGAAGAGATGGACAAGGTCATTCCGTGGTCGGGGCTGTGCGGGTGATCGAGCCGTTTTACCCGCAAGGCTGAGGGGCGGGCCGGCTGCCGGCGGCGTGGAACGGATGCTCAAGATCCATTTTCTGCAGCACTGGTTCAACCTGTCGGACCCGGCGGTGGAAGAAGCGCTGTACGACTCGCGGGCGATGCGGCGGTTTGTGGGCATTGACCTCGGTCGGGAACCGGCGGCGGACGAGACCACGATCTGCAAGTTCCGGCACCTGCTCGAGGCGCACAACCTGAGTGCCGAGCTGTTTCGGCTGATCAACGAGTATCTGGCGGAGAACAGACTGACCGTCAAGACCCGGCACGATCGTCGATGCCACCCTGATCGATGCGCCGAGTTCGACCAAGAACCGGGACGGCCAGCGCGATCCGGAGATGCACCAGACGAGAAGGGCAATCAGTGGTACTTCGGCATGAAAGCGCACGTCGGGGTCGACAGCCAGAGCAAGCTGATTCACTCGGTGACGGCGACGTCTGCCAACGTGCATGACAGCCGGATGCTGCCCGACCTCCTGCATGGTCAGGAAACCCGGGTGTGGGGCGATTCGGTGTATGCCGGCCAGACCGAGGTGATCCGGCGGCTGGCGCCGTACGCACAGGACTTCACGCATCACAAGGGTCATCGCCGTCAACCCCTGAGTGCGGAGGAACGGGCGAGGAACCGCATCAAGTCGAGAGTACGGGCCAAAGGCGAACATCCGTTTTTGATTCTGAAACGCATCTTCGGTTTCACCAAGGTTCGCTATCGCGGTATGCACAAGAATGCCAACCGGCTGTTCGTCGCCTGCGGGCTGGTGAATCTGTACATGAACCGGAGACTGCTGTTGCGAGCGACTTAGGGCACGCGCGCCCGTTGCTCGCGCAGCCGGCAAGGATCGCAAGCCAGACCAGAATTTCCGACCAGTTCGAGAGCCAAAACCGCCGATAGCGAAGGGCCAAAGTGATTCACGCTCCAAAATCCGACCTCAGCGTCAATAATTCAGACCTTCCCTAAGTTTGCTGTAAAAAGGTAGACGGGCTGAATCTCCGCGCACTGAGGAGACGCAGCGTGTTGCTGAGGCACGCAACGGCGGAGTTTGTAGGAGCTGGCGGTGGAGATGTACGCGCGCGGCTGACTCGACGCGTGACGTGGAAGCGATCTTGCGCGACGACAACGGATGTTCGCTGCTATCGCGCAGTGCCGTGTCAGAGGTGACCGAACGGAAAATCGGACTTGGTTTTTCATGTATATCTGCTATATTAGTACTTAAAAGCCCATTTATAACGTGGGATCGTCACGATAGATGCCATGACCAAGCCACAAGTGAGGACAGTCAAATGGCCAATAAAAAGCATCTCATAGGCTTGAGTCTTTTGATTTTTAGCGTTATAGGCATGCATGTGTATTCGCCTCCCGCATATGCTCATACCGGTATCACAACCAGTTCGTTAGGTGGATGTGATCCACAAGGATACAAACCGCACAAAATCACTTGGTTTTGGCATCTCACGGGACCTAGCGCGTATGGCAGTGGCTGGATCAAGCGAGCTTCGACAAATCTTGGTCCTTTTTATCCTTACCTTAGTGACATCCTACCTACGGGACATGTCGGCCCAGTTATTCTTTATCAATGGTATGCCCTCAGGCTATGCAAGCTGGGAGGTTCACCGTGTCACATGAACTGGCTTGTATGGGTCCCGGCAGAGCCTTGCGGTTGGGAACAATAACAGGCAACAGAAGGAGTTTAGTCTCAATCAACAGGACGGTGAGATTTATGAAAAGCTCAATTCTTATCACCGGTTTTCTTCTCGTTGGAGCTTCAGCAGGCGCGGGCTCCTCATCAGCGCTCGGAGTGGCCACGTGTAATTGGTCACAGGACGCCAACGCGTGCGAACTTGCTTGGGATTTCAACAAATCGCCTCGAGTTTATTACTGGGTGCAGAAGTGGGATAAGCACACGGAATCGTGGCAGAGCCTGGATTCTACATATACAGACACACGTCAAATTGGAGTTCGGGCGAAGCCCGTAGAAAGCGGTGCGCTATATCGTGTTCTAGGGTGCGATGACATGGATGCAATGAGCAATTGCACTACGTCAACTGCCGTGTGGGCCCCGGTTGTGCCAAAAACAATCGAGGCCGCCGCTGCGATTCCTGAACACATGTCGGTGTCGGATAGAGCCGGATCGCACCAGACTTTGGTCATCGACAAGAGCGCCAGTCTTAAATCACAAACTATTCAATACAACGTTTATTTGTTGCTTCAAGAGCTTGAAGATACGGACTATGAAAACTTGCCTCCGATGACAGAGCCACCTGACCACGAGAACGGAAATATTGCAAACCTCACTTTGGAGGAAGTAGTTCACCTGAATGTTTATCCGAACTATGCGATTTCGAGAAGTCAACAATTGGATGATGTATCCAAAGAGCAAGTTGGTTCCCGTTAAAAATGGTTTCGACAGGGTATCTGTAAACCCTCGCCTTCAGGCGATGGATCAGTCCAGTTGGTTAAGCTGGGAGAATGGTCGTAGTTCGAGGCCGCCGCTGCAGTTCGGGCAGACGAAATCCGTGTCCTTCGCGCACGCGCCGCAGAACGTGCATTCGTACGAGCAGATCCAGGCCTCGCCGTCGGCGACGAGGGCATTGCCGCAGCGCTCGCACCTCGATTTCATTTCCAGAGCCATGCGATGCCCCCTATTGCCAGCGTTGCACCATGCGGCGCGCGACGTCGTTATCGGGACGGGCAATTAGTCCCGATTGGCCCACGCTCAGGCTGAAACGCGCGCCGTCGGCCATCGGCAGGAAAGCAGCGCTGCCGTAACGGGCATCGACCCACGGGAGCCAGCGCTCGTAACGACGTGACAGCGCCCAGAGGTCCAGGCCGGGATCATTCGTCAACGCGTAGACGGTGCGCGGGCGCGTGCGCTCGTCTTCGATATCGATATATCGGCCGCTGATTCGATCGAGCCGATAGAGCGTATCGAGGCCGAGCAAATTCGCGGCCCCCTGCCACTTGATGATGCGCGCATCGACCTGCCACTCGTTGCCGCGCAGCTCCAGTTCGAGTGGCGACCGGTCGTCGAAGAAAACCATGCGCGTGCGATAACGGCCCGGCTCGAGCAGGGTGAAGGTCAATTCCGCCGCGAGCTGCTCGTGCGTCAGTCGCTCGTAGGTGTAGAGATTCACCGCGGTCGTGAAAAGCGCGGCCGCGACGGCAAGCATTGCAATGCCGAACAGACTGTGCCCGGTCGCGGCCAGCGGCCGCCGGCGCCACAGGCGGGCGATCGCAAGCAGCACAAAAACGATGCCCAGCAGCGCCGACGCCGCGGCGATGGCCTGCAGGCTCAGCAAGGCTTCACCGCATCGCGAGGCAGGACCCGATGGGGCAGGAGCCCGGCAAGCTCGCCCTTGCGGACGCATTCGGCAATGAGCTCGATCTCGCCGTCCATGCGGTGATCGTGCGCGGCGAACGGCACGCGTTCGCGGATCCAGGCGTGCAGCTTCTGCAGCTCCGGCGTCGTGCGCAGCGGCCGCTGATCGTCGATCGCGTGCGCTGCGGCGAGCAGCTCGATGGCCAGCACATAGCTGGTGTTGCGGCAGATCGC
>JBOIDB010000151.1:0-35114 GCA_050740235.1 Gammaproteobacteria bacterium | reverse complement strand
TTGGTGCCCTTGAAGTTGTCGATATCCAGCACCGCAAAATGGATGCGGGCATCGCGTTGCCGGAAGCCTTCGATAATGCGCCGGAAGTTGTGCTCGAGGAACCGCCGGTTCCAGGCGCCGGTCAGCGGGTCCTGATGGGAGAGGAGCTGCATCTTGCGATGCGCGTGTTCGAGCCGGAACCGAACCTTGATGTCCTCGCGCCGCACGTAGACGCCGCGCGACACGATGGAGATCGCAGTGAGCGCCGAGGCCAGCATGAGAAACTGCAGCGTCCACAGGCTCTCCGGCGGAAACCGCTCGACGACGCCGTAGGTAGACAGCGTGAACACGCCGTACACCAGCAGGATCGCGCACGCGCAGTGACCGATTCCCCACGGCACCAGCGGAATGACCATGAACAGCAGCACCACGCTCGCGAGCAACGGCCCGCTCACCGAGCCGGCCTGATGCGCGAGCAGCACCAGCGCAGCGCTCGTCACGGCCAGCAATGTGATGCCGAGCGTGTACAGCTCGCGAAGCTGGCGGGCCGCGCGCGCCGACAGGAGCACGTGCAAGGCGAGCGCCGTCGTCATGCTGTAGGTATAGAGATACGCGCGGCCCTGGCCGAGCTTGACGTAGAGCAAGGCCGCAAGCAGGTGCAGCAGAAGCGACAGCGCCGCCATCGACATGACGCCGCGCCGGGCCTCGCCCAGCATGAAGTTCTCGGCATAGGCCGACAGCTCTGCGCCGCGGAAGCGAGTCGCCGACCAGAGGCTTCCGAGCCGCAGCACGGCCATGCGTCGCTTCGCTGATCTCACCGGCAAATGCCCTCCGCGCAGGGGCGGAACCCCCTGCCGGCACTTTCGCAGTACGCCTGCCGGATCGCCGTGATGGCGGTCTCATTATGTGAATTGGGGGAGCCTCGGGACGCTTTGAGCAATGCGTCACATCATCGTGGCGGCTACACGCTGCGCGCCGTGGTCTTCGCAGGCCGGCATAAGCATGCCCCGGACTCCGATCCGGGGGGCGGAGCCCGTTGCCGGCACTGTGCCGGGAACCCCTACGGTCCGCAGGTGGCTTCGACTTCGACGTCGTCGATGTACAGGTCCAGGCTGCCTAGACTGAGAAGCGAGGTGCTCGTGATGCGAACGCGCGTGTTGGCCGCGGCATATGCGGTAATGTTGTAGGCTTCGTTCACGAAGCTGCCGTCGCTGCCACCTCCGACGTTCACCAGGGTCTGCCAGTTCCCGCCGCCGTTGCCGGATACCTCGAGCCGGTAATTGCCGCCCGAACGTCGCCTGTGCAGCCGCAGTATCGCGCTGTCGGCCCCCGCAATGTTGAGCTCACGCCACACGCTGATGTTGCTCAACAATAGTTTGGCGTCCATGCGCAGGCAGTTGGCGAATGCGCAACCGGACGAAACGACCGTGATCGCGCCGGAGCCCGGACCGTTGCTTTCCCCGACCTCTTGCCAGGCGTTGCTGAAGTTCTGCGTACCGTCGTTGCCCGCATAACCCGCATCAAAATAGTCGAGGAACAGCGCGCTGTCCGCCGGGCCCTCGATCGTGCGGGTGATGCTTCGCTCGGTTCCGCCCGGGCCCGTGCCGACGGCGCTCACGTCGTAGTAGGCGTTCGGGCGGCTGGCGATATCGAGACGCGGGCGCAGCGCAGAGTTGCCATCTTCCCGGCTGTGATACTCGGATGCTCCGTCATTGGACTGCAGCATTTCGAGCATGATGCCGTGATTCGGCACCTTGCCCGAGACCCATTGCCGCGCCAGCGCCGTCAGATCGATGCTCACATAGCCGGTAGCGGCCGGCACGAATGCGGCATGCTCCACATTGCCGTCCCGGTCACCGGCCGCGTTATCCCAGGTCGCCGTGCCTTCGTTCCAGGCGTCCGTCACGCGCCGGACGCGAACCGTGTCGTTGTTCGCTATATTCACATACAGCCGAAGCGTCGCGCTGGCCACGGGCGCGTCGACAGGCACGCCGGATAAATCGAAGCGCAACAGGCTTTGGTCGTCGGCGCCGTCTCTGTTGACCTTCAGCACGTTGTCGCTGCCGTGGTTGGTGCCGCCGTTGTTCTCTTCCAGCCAGGCATCGGCAGCGGCGGGCAGCTTCCAGGAAACGGGCGGCACAGTCGCACCCGTGCCGGAAATGATTGTTGAATAAGTGTGGTTGCCCAGTCCGGTGTCCGGCACCGTCGTCGCGGTCAGGCAACCGTTCTGCTCGAGCAGCTCGCGACCGTGCTGGAAGCCCGCCTCGGCGGCAAATGCGAGCCCGTCCGATTGCTGCCGGGCGGTCGCCACTCCGCCGCCCGTTCCGGCACGCTCGAGCAGAAGCGCGGTGGCGACCGCGAGCAACGCAAGCGTCAGAATGACCGGCAGCAGCACGAAGCCGGACGTGCCGGAGCGTTTCATGGGGCGGCACCGACGCGCGCCCGTGTATTGAGCGTGACAGGCGTGCCGTCGGGACCCTCCAGCGTCAGTGTAAGATCCAGCATGGCCGGCCGGCTGGCCGCCACCGGCGGGATGTATTCGACACGGAATTGCGTCACGCCGTTCGCAACCGGCCGTTCCGTAAACGCCGTGCCGCTGGAGGCATTCACGTCGGGCAGACGCTCGAGCAGCGTCGCCCCGTCCAGGCGATAGACGGCCGTGTCGACCCAATCGTCGTCGCTGGCGCCGTCCTCGTCGTCATTTTCCTTCGCGCCTTCGTCGATGAACACATCGCCGTCGTCGTCGACGCCGATGACGCCCGCTTTTCCGTCGCCGTTGGCGTCACCGCCGGTATCTTCGTCGATGAGGCCATCACCGTCGTCGTCGAAGCCGTTCACCGGGTCTTCGTTCGCCGCGCCGTCCTCATCGTCATCGCTCATGCCACCCTCGTCGACGGCGCCGTCGCCGTCGTCGTCGACGCCGATGATGCCGGCCACGCCGTCAGTGCCGAGGTCCTCGCTCGGGTCTTCGTCGATGCGCCCGTCCCGGTCGTTGTCCGCATCGGCGAATCCGTCACCGTCGCGGTCGAGCGTGGTATCGAGCGTAAGCACCAGCACATCGCGAACCGACTCGCTGTGTGCAGTGCCGCCATTCTCCTGGCGAGGCACCAGCGCGCGGGTCGTCCCGCGCGTGGCGCGCAGGATCCTGTCGATGGCGAACTGCGCCTGCTGCTGCAGTTCCACCGACGCGCTCATGTCCTCGCGTGCCCGGGTGGCCTGCATGGCGACGCCGGCCAGCGCGGCGAGCGCCAGACCGGCGATCGCGAGACTGACGAGCAGCTCGATGAGCGAAAAGCCGCGCCCGGCTCTCATGTCCCGATCGCGGTTTCGAGGCGGATCGGCGTGTTCTCGATCGCCACGGCCACCCAGATCAGGCCGGAATCGGCGCCCGTGAACGGATTGCCGTCGCCGTCGGCGTTGTCGAGGTCGTAACGCGCCAGGAAGACGAGCAGCCTGTCGGGAGCCCCCGACGGGTCGGAATAGCTGCTCGGAACCGTGGGCGATCCGGCGGCGAGCGCGGCCGCATCGAGCGAAGCCGGCGCCTCCGCCAGCACCTGCTCCATGCGTCCGTTGACGAGATATCGGCGAGCGGTTTGCGCGGCCTGGGCGTCTGCGCCGCGGACCGCGGTGCTCAGCGCATCGAGCGCCGGCGGCAGGCTGATGGCGATCACGAGGACGGCCACCAGGACCTCTATATATGAGAAGCCGCGCTGGCCGGTTGAAACCGGCCCGACGTGAGAGAACCCGCGCTGGCCGGTTGAAACCTCGGTTGGACGGAATTCGTTCGGCCAACCCTTTCGCGTGTACTGCGTCATTGCAGCACCACACGGCCGGTGACCCCGGCGATATCGATCTGGCGGGTCGTCGCGCCATCACCGAGTGAAATGACCGCCCCGGTCACTGCGACGTGGACGGGATCGGCGCAACGTGGCGAGCCGCGATCGTCGAAGACGATGTCCCTGGTTTCGCTGCATGCGGCGGCGAAGGACAGGATCGCCGATTCGATTTCCACGCCGGCCGTGTCCGGATTCGCGCCGTAATTCAGCGCGAACAGGCCGCGATGCACCGGATGGTAGACCGTGAAGTCGCGCGCCGGCGGCGCGACGCTGGTATCGAGGCGGAAAAGTTGCACGGTTTCGGTGGCGGCGTCTACGCGCAATCCATGGGGGACGCGCGTTCTTTCGGACTCGCTGCGCGCGAAACGCAACGCCTGAATCAATTCGGCCGCGGCCAGTTCGACGCGTTCGGGGTCCGGCGCCGACAGCATGGGAACGGCGACCGCAGCGAGCGCGGACAGGATCGCCACCGCGATGAGCATTTCGGTCAGCGTGAAGCCGGCGCGTGCTGCCAATCGGCCACGCATGTCGTCAGGTTCCCGCTACGCGACGGCGCGCGATTCGGCTCAGTTGTCCGCGATCAGCTCGCCGGTGACGTTGTCGAACTTCCAGCCGTGTCCGCCATCGGACGTCAGGCCGAGCACGCCGGTCGTGAGCACTTCGACGGTGGCGAGATTGTTCGCCGGATTGACGGGAACCTCATTCAGGTACGGGCCCAGAAGCGTGCCGTCCGTGCCGGTGCACGCACCTCCGGCCGGAGTCGTGTACTGAGTGAGCTGCTCGGCGAAAGCCTGAGCCGAGTTCAGCGCGCCGGTTCCGGCTACGCCTGCCGGGCAGGTAGCGCCGGTTGCGGCCACCGCCGATGGAAAGGCGCCGTGCTGCTGGCGATAAACCTGGATCGCCGAGCGCATGGAAGCAATATTGGATTCGATCGCGGACGCCCGCGCATCGTCGGTCGTGTCGGAGAACTGCGGCACCACGATCGCGGCCAGAATCGCCAGAATGATCACGACGATCAGCAGCTCGACGAGCGAGAACCCCCCCTTCAGACCCGGACGCTGCTCCGTGTTCATAACCACACACCTCGTAATCGTTGACAAAAGACGCAGCTTGCTCTCTGGCCGTCAAGTCTCCGTGGCCGGGTGATACTCTCTACTGCTTCCCCTGCAAAAACAGCATATTGCGTCACATTTTCCATAATTACCATAATTTTCCATAATCCGGCCGTGAGAGCGGCGCCCGGCAAGGCTTCAGGAGACTGCCCGCGACAGCTTGAATATCGGCAGGATCAGGGAGCTGACGATGAGCCCGACGAGCACGCCCATGATCAGCAGCATGACCGGCTCGGCGAGCCGCGAGAGCAGGGCGAGCTGCTTTTCGAGCTCACGCTCGTAGTAGTCCGCGACACGGCCCATCACTTTTGCCAGATTGCCGCTCTCGTCTCCCGTCGCGATGAGCTGACGCACGATCGGCGGAATGAAACTGCCCTTGCTGAAGCCGACGGCGAGGCTGCCGCCCTCCTCCACGTTGCGGCGCACGCCGGCGAGGAACCGGCGGAACACGCGGTTACCGACGATTTCCTGACAGGCGGTGAGCGCGTCGATCGCGCTCACGCCGTTGGCAAGCGACAGGCTCATCGCGCGCAACGACTGCACGAGATAGAGCTTGACGAACACGGCACCCACCAGCGGCGCGCGCAATCCCAGCTGGTCGATCAGCTCGCCGCCGGCGTCGCTCGCCAGCCATTGCCTCAATGCGACGCTACCCGCTGCCAGCACGGCGAGGCAATGCATCCAGTACCCGCGCAGGAAATCGCTGCACGACATGAGGATCTTCGTCGATGCCGGCAGCTCGTCCTGAATGGAAGCGAACATCGGGCCGAACCGGGGAAACACGACGACCAGGACGAAGATCACCACGGCGATCGAGAACACGGTGAGAAATGCCGGATATGCGAGCGCGCCGAATACTGTGCCGCGCAGCTTTTCGCGGCGCTCCTCCATCCGCAGGAGCTGGCCCAGCACTTCGGGCATGAAGCCGCCGTTCTCACTGGCGGCGATCAGGTTGACGTAGGTCCGCGAGAACACCTCGGGATGCCGGGCGAGCGCGGCGGAAAAGCTCCTGCCTTCCGCGAGGTCTTCGATCAGCGCATCGAGCACTCGCGCGAGGCCCGGGTGCGGGCATTCCTTTCGCAATGTGACCAGCCCACCGTGCAGGGTGGAACCGGTTTCGAGCAGCAGCGCCAGCTGCTCGATCAGAAACATGCGGTCCTTCGAGCCGACGCCGCGCTTGCGCCAGCCGGCCGTAGTCAGGCGGCGGCGCGGGGCGGCCGGGCTGCGGGCAATGCTGGAAACGTCGAGGGCCATCGTCAACTCGAGATGACCCGTGTCACTTCCTCGATCGTCGTCCGCCCTTCGCGTACGCGATCGAGGCCTTCGTCGAACAGCGTCTTCATCTTGCGCTCGGCGAGGAAGGCGCGCAGCTCGTCGCGGCCGGGATTCGAAATGATGAGCCGCTGCAACGCGGCATCGGTGCGCAGCGTCTCGTGAATGCCGATGCGGCCCTTGAAACCCGAGTCGTAACAGTCCGGGCAACCGCGGCCCCGGAAAAGGCGCACTTGCCGCGCATCGGTCCAGCCGTAGCGCTCGACGATCTCCGGCGGCGCGATGGAGCTGGTCTTGCAGGCATCGCAGACGGTCCTGACCAGCCGCTGCGCGACGACGCCGATCAGCGCGGACGACAGCAGATACGGCTCGACCCCCATGTCGATCATACGCGTGACCGCACCGACGCTGTCGTTCGTGTGCAGCGTCGAGAGGACGAGATGTCCGGTCAGGGCAGCCTGAACGGCGATTTCCGCCGTCTGCTGCTCGCGGATCTCGCCGACCATGATGATATCCGGGTCCTGACGCAGCACGTGCTTGAGCATCTTGGCGAAGGTCAGACCAATATTCGCGCGCACTTCGTTCTGATTGACGATGTCGAGCTGGTATTCCACCGGCTCCTCGATCGTGACGATGTTCTTCTCGAGGCTGTTCAGATAGTTGATGGCGGCGTAGAGGCTGGTGGTCTTGCCGCTCCCGGTCGGCCCGGTGACGAGTATCAGCCCGTGATTGTGCGCCAGCAGTGTCTTGAAGCTCTCGACGTTGTGCTTGCTCATGCCGAGCTTGTTCACGTCGAGGATGGCCTGGTTCTTGTCCAGCACGCGCAGCACGACCTTTTCGCCGAACAGGCCCGGCAGCGAGCTGAAGCGCAGATCCACCGAGCGGCCCTGCGTGCGTACCTGGATGCGGCCGTCCTGCGGCATGCGGCGCTCCGCGATGTCCAGGTTGGCCATGACCTTGAGCCGCGAAACGATAGACGGGTGCAGCTCGATGCGCGGCGCCATGTACTCGTACAGCACGCCGTCGATACGGTAACGGATGCGCGATTTCGTTCGCGACGGCTCGATATGAATGTCGCTGGCGCCGTCGTGCACGGCGCGCTGGATCACCGAATTGACCAGATTGACGACCGGGCTGCCGGCTGCCATCTCGTCGATCGCCGCGTAATCGTCCAGCACCAGTCCGTCGACGACCTCGAAGTCCTCGTCGACATCGTTGATGAGCTCCGCGGTGAAATCCGCGCCGGAGAGCGATTCGTCGACCGTGCCGAGGATCAGCTCGGGCTGGGCGAGCACGGGTCGCACGACGCAACGCACATGCTCGGCCACTTCGTCGAGCGCCGGCAAGGCCTGCGGCTTGCCCGTGGCCAGATACAGCACGCCGCGTACCTTGAACAGCGGCAGCACGCAGAGTCTGCGCGCGACGTTCTTGTTCAGCAGCCGCACCGCCGCCGGATCGAACACCCCCGGTCGAACGTCGACCACCGGCACGCAGAGGTGCTCGCCGAGCGCCTCGAGCAGCTTGTGTTCCGAGACCCAGCCCTTGGCCGCGATGATCTTGCCGATGCGTTCGCCGCGCTCGGCCTGCAGGCACAAGGCTTCCTCGATCTGCTCCTGGGTCACGAGGCCGCGGGCGACCAGCAGATCGCCGAACTTGCGCGGTCCGTCCGCGACCGCCGGCAACCGCGTGGAAGAGGTGCCGCTCTGGTCGTCGGCGTAGCTGATGTAATCCGTTACTCCGGTGAAGCGGAACACCTCTTGCAGGAGTGAATTGACGTGCGCCAGCTTCAGCCAGCCGCCGATCTTCAGCAGCTCGTCCTGCAGGTCGAGAAATGCCTCCAGGGCCCGGCCGTCGACCAGCCGCACCTGGGTGAGCTCGATGACGAGCCGCGTCTCGCTGGCAGACATGCAACCTTCGGCCGCCTTGCGCAAGGCCAGCACGCTCTTCTCGTCATTCAACGATTCCCTCGGCGTGAGATACGTGATCGCGCCGATCCGGCTGCGCATCACCTCACGCGACGGCGTTTCTGCAACGACGCTCATGAAACCTCCGCAACGGCCATGCGGCCGCTCTCCATGAGATGCGCGCGGAAGGGTTTCGGGCGCTCGATCGCGTAACCCTGGGCGAAATCGACTCCGAGCTCGCCCAGGCGTCGTTCGATGTGTGCGGTCTCAACGTACTCGGCGATGATCTTCAGGCCCATCGCGTGCCCGACCTGGGCAATGGCCAGCACCATCGATTCCGACACGGGGTCGTCGATGATTCCCTTGACGAAGGAGCCGTCGATCTTGACGAAATCCACCGGCAGCGCCTTCAGATAGGAGAAGGAGCTCAGCCCCGTGCCGAAGTCGTCGAGCGAGAAGCGGCAGCCACGCTCCTTGAGACGCAGGATGAAGCGCTTCGCCGTCTCCAGGCTGGTGATCGCCGCGGTCTCCGTGATTTCGAAGCAGAGCTGCCCGCCGCTGATCCTGAAGCGGTCGAGCTCCGTTATGATGAAGCCGATGAACGCGTCGTCATTCAACGACTGGCCCGACAGATTGATCGAGACGACCGGTGCCACGCCGGACTTGTGCCTCGCCAGCTCCTGAAGCGCATGACTGACCACCCAGCGGTCGATGGAGGGCATGAGAAAGTAGCGTTCGGCGGCCGGCAGGAACGTGTCCGGCGACTGAATACGGTCGCCGTCGTCGAGCAGGCGCAGAAGCACCTCGACATGCGACTCGCCGTTGCCGCGGAGCGGCCGTATGAGCTGCCCGTAAAGTCGGAACCGGTCGCTGCGCAAAGCTTCATGCACACGGCCGACCCAGCGCATCTGCTCGTTGTGCTTGATGATGCTGGTGTTGCCGTCCTGGTAGACGTACACGCTGTGTCGGCCCTTTTCCCGCGCGGCGTTGCTCGCCAGCTCGGCCGTGGCGAGCACCGCGGCCGCGCTCTCCGCATTCTGGCTCATGACCGCCACGCCGATGCTGGCGGCGATTTCAATGGGATGATTGTCGAAAGCGAAGCTGAGGCGGCCCGTCGACAGGCGGATGGCCTCGGCAAATTCGCGCGCTGGCTCGACGGCGCAGTTCTCCAGCAGGAAGCCGAAGCTGCCGCTGCCGATGCGCGCGGCTACCCGGCCGCCGCCCTGGCGCTGATCGAGATGGCGGCCCACGCAACGCAGCATCTCGTCGCCCGCTGCATGGCCGAGCGTCTCATTGATCACTGCGAGCTGATCGAGATCGATGCAGAGCACGCAATGCTCCGTGCCGTCCCGCAGCGAGCGCGCGTAAGCGGCCTCGAGACGCCGCTCGAACTCGTTTTTGAGTAGCAATCCCGTCAGGGCGTCGTAGCTCGCCTGCACAATCTTCGCGACCGTTTCGGCGATCGACGAGAGCAGATTCTTGTCGCTGTTGCTGAAATCGGCGCAGCCCGACGGATTGACCATCAGCAACGCGCCGCAGACCTCGCCGCGGCTGTCAAGCACGGGCGATGCGGCGAGCTTCATGGCGCCGAAGGGCTGGAGATGCTCCGCATAGGCACCCGTGCCTTCGTTCAGCACGAGCGGACGCGCAGCCCGGGCGAAATCCGTGAAGAACCGGCCGGCGATCGTGCGCAGGAACTCGCTGACGCGCTGCACCGGGCTTCGCGAATCATGGCGCTCGAAGAACAACCCCTGCGCGGGCAGCACGAGGGCGACGAAACTCGCATCGAGATGACTGCGGCAGCTCTCGACGAGGTCGTCGAGCGCCGCCTGACCCTCCGTGAAGCGGCTGGTCTGATTGCTCGTGGCATAGATGAGGTTGAGCTCTTCGTAGCGATCGGACAGCTCGCCGGCCATGCTGTCGAGCTCTGCGTTGAGACGCCTGTGTGCCGCGATGCCGGCGGCCATGGCGTTGATCGCATCACCGGCGTCATGGACCGCGCCGCCATCGCAGACCACGATGAAAACGCAATCCACGTCGTCCGCGCCGTGTGCGGGAACCGGCGCAAGGTGCAGCACGCGTCCGCCCGCCAGCGGCCAAGTGGTTTCGCTCGAGTCGCGTTCGGCGTCGCGGGCTTTCTTCACGGCAGCGGCAGTTTCCTCCGGCGTCCATCGACCTTCGGCCCAGAGGAGCTGACCCTTGGCACCGTAAAGCGCCGCACCCGCGTTCGACAGCAGACCGCGCAGGATCCTGAATGAGTCGGGCAGGCCCAGGTTCGCGGCCAGGTCCGTCGCGCTCATGTCAGACCTCCGCGGCTACGGCTTCGTCACAGAGCAGGGTCTCGATGAGAGCGCGCAGCTTGCGCACACTGAGCGGCTTCTCGAGCAGCACGAGATTGCGATGGCGCCGCGACCAGTGGGCCTCGCCGACGGACGTCATGGACGTCATGATGACGATCGGGAACGCGCGCGCCGGCAACTCTGCCGCGATGCGCTCGCAAAGCTGTTCTCCCGACAGGCGCGGCATCTGAATGTCGGAAATCAGCAGGTCCGGCGGACTCCGTCGAATCCGCTCCAGTGCCGCCTCGCCGTTCGGCACGGTCTCGACCCGGTAGCCGCCGCGTTCGAGCGCCAGCCTGAGCACACGCACGACGTGCGGCTCGTCGTCGGCGATGAGGATCCTGAACCCGGCCGCGGCCATGTCAGGACGCCTGCTGGACCATGACGGTGTCCTTCCACAGCTCGATGACGAACCGCGATCCCTTGCCCGGCTCGCTTTCGACGCGCAACGCGCCGTGATGCAGGTGCACGATATCGCGCGCGAGGGAAAGCCCGAGACCATGCCCGGAGCGGCTGCGGATCTGCTCGTCATCGGCGCGGAAGAACCGGTCGAAAATGCGCTCGCGGTCCTCGGGCCTGATGCCGACACCGGTGTCGCTGACGTAAATCCGGATGAGGTCGGCCGTCTCCTCGGCGCCCATGGTCACGAGGCCTTCGGCGTTCGAGTATTTGATCGCGTTCGTCAGCAGATTGTTCAGCGCGACGCGCAGCAGGTTCTTGTCGAGCGATGCCGCCGGCAAGTTGTCCGGCACTTCGAGTGAGAACTCGAGGCCGGTCTCGCGGCCGCCGCGCGCGACGTGGTCGAACGCATCCTGCAGCAGGTCCCTGAGATTCACCCGCTGGCGCTCGAGCTTCAGGCTGCCCATCTCGATGCGTGTGATATTGAGCAGGTTGTCGATGAGCGTGGCCAGGCGCTGCACCTCGTCGTTGATGGCGTTGACGGCCTCGATGCGCGTGGTTTCGTCCGTTTCTCCGGCGTCCTGCAGCATCTCGCCATACATGGCCAGCCCGTTGAGCGGCGTCTTGAGCTCGTGCGCGAGATGCGCGACGAACTCGCCGCGCGAGCGGGCGGCCAGGTTTTCCACCGTCACGTCGCGAAACACGAGCAGCGTGCCCGAGCGGGACCCCTGCGCCGACATCAGCGGCCAGATGCGCAGTGCGAAAGTCCCGTCCCGCGCGCCGGCGGGCGCAAACTCCAGCGACTCGGTGAGCTGGCGTGCCACGCTCTTGCCTTCGAAACGGTGGATGAAATCGACGATCCTGCGTTCCCCGCACCAGTCCGCCACCTTGCGGCCGACCACTTCCTCCGGCGTGACGCCGAGCAGGCTCTTGAGCTTGCCGTTTGCGAAGCTGACCGCGCCCGATTCGTCGAGCACCAGCACGACGTCCGGCATCGCCTCCAGCACCTTTTCCAGGCGCTGCTTCTGGTAGCCGAGCAGCTTCCCTGACGTGAGCAGGCGCGCGTTCGCATCTTCCAGCTCGCGCAGGCGCGACTGGGCAAACTCGGCGAAGACGTTGAACCGTTCCAGGAACTCGTTGATCGTGCCGCTCGCAGTCAGGCGGATGCGCTCGAATCGACCCCCCTCGGCGATCTTTTCGATTTCCGAGGCCATGTTGCGGATCGGCCGGATCTCGCTGCGGACGAGGAAGTAGAACACCGGCGTGAGCAGGAAGACGGCAAGGGCAAGGCTGGCGAAGAATGGAATCTGGTCGACCTTCAGGCCGGTTTCCGGGCGGAAGTATCCCAGACGGACATACCCGGTGGCGCGGCCGTGGTCGAACAGCGGCGCCTGGAATTCGACGATGCGGTGTCCTCCATCCGCCGCAGCTCCACCGGCCTCGAGAAAGCGCTCGGTAAGCCCCGCCGCCTCGCTGTCCGGCAAGGCGGCCGGAGGTACGTTCAGCCCCGGCTGCGAAATCTCGTCGAGGCTCGCACCGACGGTATCCGTCACGACGGCGTAGGCGAGCTGGTCCGCCGGCTGGCTGTGAAATAGCGCCTGAAGGCCCACGGCGCCGGTGTGCGAGACGAGTTGCTCGTACGGCAGGGCGGCGAGGAATTGCGTAAGACTCGCCGCCTGCGCGCGGACGCGAGCATCGGCCATGTCTCGTTGCCGGGCGAACATGAGGGCGACGACCACGCAGATCACGATCAGCGACGCGCCGATCATGGCAAGTCCGAGACGCTCGTCGCGCCAGAATCCACGCGTCATGCGTGCCGACATCTCCCACCGCCCGCTGGTCCTGGAATCCCCATGCAGTGTGTCATCCGGGTATGCGGGAGACCGTGATGCCAGTCTCATTATGTTCAGCACGCCGGGCACACGGCGCGCCGGACGCACGGCGCGCGTGCCGCAAGGCGGGATCTCCCCATCTGTCTCGAGTCGCTCCCCGATACTCGCTTGGTCGAGACAGATGGGGAGATCCGGCTGCGACAGCTTGCAGAATCCGTAGCCAAACGCCGCATGACGCTCGGCGGCCGTGTTCCCCCACTTGGCTCGACCAAGCGAGTATCGGGGAGCGACTCGAGCCAAGTGGGGGAACACGGCGTTCGTGCCCAATGATTCCTGTTCGACTCGAGTTTCGAAATCTGCGGACCACGACGCGAATTGACCGCGCGGCTGTGCCACGCTACTTTACGCAAAAATTCGCCAGGGAAATCCGCCGATGCTGCGAGCGCCGAGCCAGATCAGGTACGATTACAAGCCCGACGCGCCCCGGCGAGCACACACCACGCGCAAGCTGCAGTGGTTCGCGGTGGGGCTCGGCATTCCGGTGCTCGGCCTGCTGCTCGCCATGAGCACGCGCAACGCCGTAGGCACGCAGCAGGAACAACGAGCGCACGACGCGATCGTGAAACTGCCGCTCGCCGTGCCTGGCGGGCGGTCGAGCGACGATGCGTTCCATCCGCCGCTCCTGCCGGACGCGGCGCCCGCTCCGGCTTCCAGGGTCATACCCTCTGCCGCTCCCGTCGTTCCGGAGTTCGATTTACTCACCCTGACGGTCGAGCGCGGCGACACGCTGGACGCGATGTTCAAGGCCAACGGGCTCGATCGGACCGATCTGGCCGCGATCATGGCCCTCGACGACGCAGTGAAACCCCTGCGCTTGCTGCGCCCCGGCGATGAGATCCTCGTGCGGCACGATGTGGCCAGCGTGCACAGCCTGGACCGGCGGCTGGACGAGATGCGCACTCTGCATATCACGCGCGGCGAAGACGGCTTCGGCGCGACAATCGTCGAAGACGAGATCGAGCGGCACCTCGCGCAGGCGCGGGGCAGGATCGAGTCGTCACTGTTCGAGGCGGCGCTGAAAGCCGGCCTGTCCGACCGATTGATCATGAACCTGGCCGGCATTTTCGCCTGGGACATCGACTTCGTGCTGGATATCCGCCAGGGCGACGAGTTTGCCGTCGTTTACGAGCAGATCTGGCGCGACGGCGAGAGGCAGCTCGACGGCGAGATCGCGGCGGCCGAGTTCGTCAACAACGGCCGCACGTTCCGCGCGGTGCGCTACGTCGACCCGACCGGCCGCGCGGACTATTACACGCCGGAGGGGCTCAGCGTGCGCAAGGCCTTCCTGCGCGCACCGGTGGACTTCTCACGCATCAGCTCCAACTTCAATCTCAAACGCCTGCATCCCATCTTCAAGACGGTGCGCCCGCACCGGGGCGTCGACTATGCCGCGCCTGCGGGCACGCCGATCAGGGCTGCAGGGGACGGCAAGGTGATCCTCCGCGGGGTGAATGGCGGCTATGGCAACGCCGTCATTCTCCAGCACGGCGGCAACATCACGACGCTGTACGGCCACATGTCGCGCTTCGCGAGCGGCGTGACCGTCGGCACCCGCGTCCGGCAGGGCCAGACCATTGGCTTCGTCGGCCAGACCGGCTATGCGACCGGGCCGCATCTGCATTACGAATACCGGCTGAACGGTGTGCACCGCAATCCGCGCACGGTGAAGCTCCCGCAGGCGGATCCCATCAGCAGCGAATACAAGGGCGCATTCCTGACCGCTGCCGAACCCTTGCTGACCCGGCTCGACAGGGTCAAGCGCACCCAGCTCGCCGCCTACGAATAAGGGGCATTCCTGATTTCGCGCGGACTCGGGCAAAATCAGGAATGTCCCCCAACGAACAGCAGGCCATGTCCCCGGGCGAGCTGTACCTGGGACTCATCTCGGGCACGAGCATGGATGGCGCCGATGCGGCGCTCGTGAGCTTCGACGAAGGTGGTTGCCGCGTCGTCGCCGGGCACAGCACTGCCTTCCCGGCCGACCTGTACCTGACTGTCAGCAACCTCGTGGCACAACCGACCAGCGTTCCCTCGCTCGACCAGCTCGGCGAGCTGGACACGCGCCTCGGCCACTTTTTTGCCGATGCCGCGCTCGGGCTGCTCGAGCGTGAAGCCGTGGATGCCTCCTCGGTCATCGCCATCGGCAGCCACGGCCAGAACATCCGGCATTGCCCCGAGCTCGCGCACCCGTTCACCTGGCAGCTCGGCGACCCGAACGTAATCGTCGCCCGCACCGGCATTACGACGGTGGCGGATTTCCGTCGCCGCGACGTCGCGCTCGGCGGTCAGGGCGCGCCGCTGATGCCGGGGTTTCACAAGGCTGTCTTCGCCGCCGCGAACGAGGAGCGCGCCGTCGTCAATCTCGGCGGCATGGCCAACGTGACCATCCTGCCGCGCGCAGGCGACGTGCTGGGCTTCGATACCGGGCCGGGCAATGCGCTCATGGACATCTGGTCGCAGGCGAAGCGGCGCAAGCCGTTCGACGAAGGCGGCGCATGGGCCTCCCAGGGCCGCGTTCACGCGGGTCTGCTCGAGCGCTTCCTCGACGACCCGTTTTTCCGCAAGGCGCCGCCGAAGAGCACGGGGCGCGAATATTTCAACAAGCGCTGGATCGAGAACGGCCTGTTCGAGCTGACCAACTGGCCGAGCGCGGAGGACGTCCAGGCGACGCTGCTGGAGTTGACCGCGCGCAGCATCAGCGACGTCATCTCCGGCACGGCGCCGGGAACGGAGCGCGTGCTGCTGTGTGGTGGAGGCGTGCACAATCGGCGGCTGTTCGAGCGGCTCATCGAGCTCATGCCCGGCCGTATCGTGCAGCCGGCCGACGAGCACGGCCTGGCCTCGGACTGGGTAGAGGCGGCCGGATTCGCCTGGCTCGCGCGACAGACGCTGTCGGGCAAGGCGGGCAATATCACGGCCGTGACGGGCGCGCGTCGACCGTCGATCCTCGGCGGCGTCTATCGGGCGTAAGGCCGCCTGCGGTCCGGACGGATTGACAAAGATGACCGGCACCTAGTCCGATACGCTTATGGACAGCCCGAACTTCAAGCTCGCCGAACATTACATCAACCGCGAGCTGAGCCTGCTCAGCTTCAACCGCCGCGTGCTCGAGCAGGCGGAGGATGCCAATACGCCCCTGCTGGAGCGGCTGAAGTTCCTCTGCATCTCGAGCACCAATCTCGACGAGTTCTTCGAGATCCGCGTGGCCGGCCTGAAGCAGCGCCTCGAGCTCGGCTCCACGCTGTCCGGGCCCGACGAGATGACGCCGCAGGACGTGCTGAAAGCCGTGCGCAGGCAGGCGCTGGCGCTGATCGGCGTTCAGTACCGGCTGCTGAACGACGTGCTCATGCCGGCGCTCGCGCGCGAGAACATTCACTTCGTGCGGCGTCAGGAGTGGAGCGAAGCGCGGCGGAGCTGGCTGCGGGAATATTTCCTCAAGCAGGTCGAGCCGGTGCTGAGCCCGCTCGGCCTCGACCCCGCGCGCCCGATTCCGAAGATCCTCAACAAGAGCCTGAACTTCATCGTCTCGCTGAGGGGCAAGGACGCCTTCGGCCACAATTCCAGCCTCGCTATCGTGCAAGCGCCGCGCTCGCTGCCCCGGCTCATCCGGCTCCCTTCCGGCATCGACAGCAACGGGCCGAACGACTTCGTGTTTCTGTCGTCGGTGATCCACGCCTTCCTGGACGAGCTTTTTCCCGGCATCGAGACGCTCGGCTGTTATCAGTTCCGCGTCACGCGCAACAGCGATCTGTTCGTGGACGACGAGGAAGTCGACGATCTGCTGCGCGCGCTGGAAGGCGAGCTCGCCTCGCGCCGCTATGGCGCCGCGGTGCGGCTCGAGACCGCGCCGGATTGCCCGCCGGAGATCGCGCGATTCCTGTTGAACCACTTCGCGCTCGGCGAAACCGACCTGTATCAGGTCAACGGCCCCGTCAACCTGAACCGCCTGCTGGCGGTCAACGACCTGGTGGATCGTCCGGATCTCAAGTACCCGTCCTTCACGCCCGGTGTCCCGCAGGCTCTGATCGGGTCCGGCGAGTTGTTCTCGGTCATGCGCAAGCGCGACATCCTGCTGTGCCACCCGTTCCAGTCGTTCGCGCCGGTCGTCGATTTCGTGCATCAGGCGGCGGCCGACCCGGATGTGCTGGCCATCAAGCAGACGCTGTACCGCACCGGGCCGGAATCGGCGATCGTCGACGGGCTCGTCGCGGCGGCAAGGGCGGGCAAGGAGGTGACGGTCATCATCGAGCTACGGGCGCGCTTCGACGAGGCGGAGAACATCCTGCTCGCCACCCGGCTTCAGGAAGCAGGCGCCCACGTCGTCTACGGCGTCGTCGGCTACAAGACGCATGCGAAAATGCTCCTCGTGGTGCGGCGCGAAAACGGAGAGTTGCGCCGCTACGTGCACGTCAGCACGGGGAACTATCACCCGCACACCGCCCGCCTCTACACCGATTACGGGCTGTTCACCTGTGACGAGGCCTTCGGCAGCGATCTGCACGAAATATTTCTGCAACTCACCAGCCTGACGCGTGCGCCTCGGCTGACGAAATTTCTGCAATCGCCTTTTACGCTGCACGCAGCGCTCGAGGAGAGAATTCGCCACGAGGCGTCGAATGCGGCACGCGGCCAGCCGGCCAGGATCATCGCCAAGGTCAACGCGCTCGTCGAGCCGACGATCATCCGGGCGTTGTATGCGGCATCGGTGGCCGGGGTGCGCATCGACCTCATCGTGCGCGGCATCTGCTGTCTGCGCCCGGGTGTGCCGGGCGTATCGGAGAACATTCGGGTGCGGTCCGTCGTCGGCCGCTTTCTCGAGCATTCGCGCGTCTATTACTTCCACAACGCGGGAACCGCGGAGATATTCTGCGCGAGCGCCGACTGGATGGAGCGCAACTTTTTCGGCCGCATCGAGCTCGGCTTCCCCATTGCGGACGAGGAGCATCGAGGGCGCATCCTGGCCGATCTCGAGACCTATCTGGCCGACAATACGCAAGCCTGGTCGCTGCGGCCCGACGGATCCTACGCACGCTGCCGGCCCGGCAGCGCGAGGCCGGTCGACGCCCAGCTCGCCTTGCTGGAGAAGTACGCCGCTTCGTAGCCGGGATTCCCCGCACTTGATGCGGGGGTTCCCGGCAAGCTGCCGGCAACGAGCTGCGCTCCCCGGATCGGAGTCCGGGGCATGCTTGTGCCGGCCCTGTAAATCGCAACAACCGTGAAGCTATTTCCGGGACAGCGCACTTATCAGGATCGTGCCAGCAGGTCGTGCAGAACGCCTTCGCGCATCGCACCCTCCGATGCAGTCAGCTGCTTCACGCCGAGCCCCTCGCAGACCGCCTGAAGAATTGCCAGCCCGCCGCTGTAGACCGGCTCCCGGTCGGCCGTCAGCCCCGGCAGCGCCAGCCGTTCGAGACTTCCTGCCGCCGTCATCCGGGCTTCGATGGCCGTGAGTCGGGCGGGCGTGATGTCGCCATCGGCGCAGTCCATTGCGCGCAGGATGTCGGCAGTTGCGCGAATGGTGCCGGACGTGCCGAGCGCCTGCCGCCAACCGAGCTCGCGGAAGCCGGTGGACACCGGCTCGAGCTCGGCCAGGGCTGCCGCGCGCGCGCGCGAGAAACCGTCCGCCGTCAGAGAACTGTCGAAGTACTCCGCGCTCATGCCGATGCAGCCGATATACAGGCTGTGCATGTGCGTCGCCGTCAAGCCTTCGCCGATCGCCAGCTCGGTGCTGCCGCCGCCGATGTCGACGACCAGCCGCCGCCCGGTCTGCGCCGATTCACTGTGCGCTGCGCCGAGATAGACGAGCCGGGCCTCCTCGAGGCCCGGGATGATGTCGATCGGGTGGCCCAGCGCCTGCTCGGCCCGTGCGAGGAATTGCCGGTCCTTTCGCGCCCTGCGCAGGGTATTGGTGCCGACGGCGCGCACGCGCCGTGCGCCCAGCTCGCGCAGGCGCCGCCCGAAATCTTCCAGGCAGGCAAGCGCCCGCCCGGCTGTCTCGGCCTCGATACGATTTCCGCAGACCACGCCGCCGCCCAGGCGGACCATTTCGCGCCGGCGATCGATGATATCGAGCCGTCCGCCCGCATGTCGCGCGATCACCATGTGAAAGCTGTTCGAGCCGAGATCGACGGCGGCGACGATTTCCGGCTCGCCGGCTCGGGACAGTGTGGCGGAAGGCAGGTCGGCCGACCCGCTCGGCGGCGCGGTTTTCAGACGGAGAACGAGGAGCCGCAGCCGCAGGTCGTCGAGGCGTTCGGATTGCGAATGACGAACTGCGCGCCCTCGAGATCCTCGCGATAGTCGATTTCGGCGCCCATCAGATACTGGACGCTCATCGGATCGATCAGCAACGTGACGCCGCGATTCTCGATGTGCGTGTCGCCTTCATCCGATTTCTCGTCGAAGGTGAAGCCGTACTGGAATCCGGAGCAACCCCCGCCCGAGACGAACACCCGGAGCTTGAGGTTCGGATTCTTCTCCTCGCGAATCAGCTCGCCGACCTTGTCGGCCGCCGCGTCCGTGAAGACGAGCGGAGCGGGCGCGAGCTGCGGGATTTCCTGTGACCGGAGATTCATGACCACCATTTTAATGCAAATCGGCAGCCGCTGCGCACGATCATGAGGTAGTCTCCCACGTGTCGACGGTTCGCTCGGCGGCACGGTCCGCGGCGGGCTTTTCCAGAAGGGGCGGCCCGGCGGCCGGCGCATGTATGAGCTTGCCGTTGACCTCGGCGCCGATCGCCATCTGGATGAGGTTGTAATAGACGTTGCCGAAAACTCGCGCGGTCTCGCCGAGCTCGATGCGCTCGCTGGCCCGCACGTCGCCGCGCACCGTGCCGTTCAGAATCACGTGCGGCACCGATACGGTGCCTTCGATGCAGCCCTCGTCGCTGACGCTCAGCAGCGTGGTGTCATCGCCCCCCTTGATGTCGCCCTTGATGAAGCCGTCCACGTGCAGGCCTCCGGCGAATTCGATCTCCCCGCGGATAGTCGCTCCCTTGCCGATGAGTGTGTCCACGGCTGCCGCTCGTTTTCCCCTTCGACGCATAGCTGGTCTCCCCTTGCAACCCCTACCCGGCCTTGGCGCTCCAGTCGAAAGACTGCCTGATGCTTTCGGCAGGTCGGCCGCTCGGTTGAATTTCGACGTTGATGCGCTCGGGCTCGAAATTGTCCGGCAGCACCAGATCCTTTTCGAAATCCTGGAAATACCGGAATGAGAACCGCAGGTCCTCGGCGTGATCGACAGTGATGTCGGCCATCGCGTAACTCACTGACCGCCCGTTCTCCGCGCCGTCCACCGACAGGTTTACGACACCGTTCACGCGCTGGTCGTGCTTCAGCGCCTGGACGAGCACCAGCTTGAGGCGATAGTGCGAATCCTCGAGCCGCGCCTCGACATCCAGATCCTGAACGCGCAATCCCGACACGCCCTCTTCCGGCGAGACGATCCCACGATACAGGTTCAGCTCCTTGCGCTGCTCGAGCATGCGCGCCTGCAGCTCGTCGATGGACTGCTCCACCTGCGCGAATGCTTCCTGATCGATGTCGTGCGAAGTCTCCAGCAGCGCGATCCTGTCACGCAGCTGCGAGTTCTCGTTCGTCAGCGCGTCGATCCGCCCTTGCAGCTCGCGCCGCTCCTGCGCCGCCGATATCTGATTGAAGCCGCCCCTGAAACGCCCATACTCATACACGAGATAAGCGGCGAACGCGAAAGCGAGCAGGAGCAGCAGACGGAACGCGAGCGCCCGATAGGGACGGCGGGTCTTGATGACGAGCTGCGCGCTCATTTCGAGCTGTCGCGCGCGCAGTCGACGAACGTCGTAGCGAGGGTTTTCGGCATACTGGGCGGGCTTATCCTATAATCCGCTGCGGCTGCGTGCGATTGTCGGACGAGCTTCGGTGTCTGCGAATCCGGCCCAATCGTACGCGCCGGTGGGGGAAAACAGAAGTCGCCGGCAGGCGCGATTTACCGGTTATGTGATAGGGATCACATCGCCCATGCTATGGCTGAAGGCGCTGCATATCATCTTCATGGTGACCTGGTTCGCAGGTCTGTTCTATCTGCCGCGCCTGTTCGTTTACCACGCCGCCACGGACGACGCGCTCGGGCGGGTCCGCTTCCAGACCATGGAACGCAAGCTGCTCGCGATCATGTCGATCGGCGGCGCGCTCACCGTGGTGTCGGGTCTGGCGCTGTTGTTCTTCTATTGGCTGCCCGGCTTCGCCGAAGCCGGCTGGCTGCATCTCAAAATGCTCCTCGTTGCGGCACTCGCCGGCTATCATCTCTGGTGCTGGATAATAGTCCGCGACATGCGCAGCGAGCGCGACCGGCACAGTCCACGCTGGTTTCGCTGGTTCAACGAAGTGCCGTCTCTGTTGCTGATCGCGATCGTGATACTGGCGGTCGTCAAGCCGATGTAGAACCGACGCGCGGTTGAAACAGGTCCCGCAATTTTATTGTCGCTTCCCGGTGCGCGGCCACCAGTCGGGCTGCGGCGGCATGCCCTCCGGAAACGCCAGCGGGCCGAGCTCCTGCAGCGCGCTCGCATAGACCTGGCGCTTGAAGTAGATAACTTCCTTGACCGGCCTCCAGTAGTCGACCCATCGCCAGCGGTCGAACTCGGGCGTGCCCGTCGTGTCGAGGCGCACGCGCGCCTCGTCGCCGACCAGCCTGAGCAGGTACCAGCGTTGCTTCTGGCCCACGCAGAGCGGCAACGAGTGACGTCGCATATAGCGTTGCGGCAGGCGATACCTGAGCCAGCCGCGCGTTCTCCCCAGCAGCTCGACGTCCGGCGCGCAGAGGCCGATCTCCTCTTCGAGCTCGCGATACATGGCCTGGCGTGCCGTCTCGTCGGGCCTGATGCCGCCCTGTGGAAGTTGCCAGCCTCGCCGGCCGGCGCGGCCGGCGAGGAATACCGAGCCGCCGCCGCTGGTCAGGATGATCCCGACGTTGGCGCGGAATCCGTTGGCATCGATGCTGTCCGTCATGAAACGCGGGCTGCGCCCGGTGAATCTGCAGTGAATGCATTTTTTCACAAAGCCGCGACAGCATCCAGCCAGCCGCACCCGCACGCATGTGCGTCTTGGGCCTGCTAATCTTGCGGGCGTGAAATCCACCGCTCCCCTGTTCGGTGCGTTGTTCGCCGGCTCTGCGATCGCGCTGGCGGGCGCGCTGGCGAGCGGCAGCGTCGCGATCCCGCCCGGCGAGTTGTGGCTCGCGCTGACGGGAGGCGGCAGCGAGATCACACGAACCGTGGTCCTGGAGTTGCGCCTGCCGCGCGCCCTCGCCGCCTTTGCGACCGGTGGCCTGCTCGCGCTTGCGGGTGCGCTGATGCAGGTGTTGCTGCGCAATCCGCTCGCCGATCCGTACGTGCTCGGAATTTCGGGCGGCGCGGCCGTGGCCGCGTTGCTCGCGATCATGGCGGGTCTGAGCGGGTTCTGGATCGACGCCGGCGCGTTCGGCGGCGCGCTGGCCGCGACTCTGATGGTATTTGCGATCGCCCGCGGCCCGGGCGGCTGGACCCCGGCGCGGTTGTTGCTGACCGGCATCGTCATGGCCGCCGGTTTCAGCGCCGTGATCAGCCTGCTGCTCGCGCTCGGCACGGACTCGAGCCTGCGCGGCATGCTGTTCTGGCTGATGGGCGATCTTTCGTTCGCGAATCGCCCCGGGCGCCTGCTGGTGATGCTGGCGGCGGCGGTGGTGGCGAGCTTCGCCTTTGCGCGACCCCTGAACGTGCTGGCGCGCGGCGATGTGCAGGCGCGGCTGCTCGGCGTGCCGGTGCGCATGCTGCGCATCGCCGTTTACGTAGCGGCTTCGCTATTGACCGCGCTCGCAGTGACCACGGCCGGCACCATCGGCTTCGTCGGCCTGGTCGTGCCGCATCTGTTGCGACTCGCCGCAGGGGCTGACCACCGAATCGTGCTGCCCGGCGCCGTGCTGCTGGGCGGCAGCCTGCTCGTGCTTGCCGACACGCTCGCGCGGATTGCGCTGGCACCGCGCCAGCTTCCGGTCGGAGCGTTGACCGCGATGATCGGCGTGCCCTTGTTCATCATTCTGATGAACAGACAACAGACCACAGATCACAGATGACAGACCGAAAAGAGGCCCGCTTTGTCTTTCTGTCATCTGCCATCTGTCACCTGTTATCTGACACCCGGTCACGACCTTCGGCCTTCGCGCGATACAGCGCGACGTCGGCCTCGGCCAGCAATTGCTCGCCGAGCGACTTGAGATCCTCGGCGTCGGCGCTCGGCCGGATCGAGGCGATGCCGATCGATACCGTCACTGTCACCGCATTGCCGTTACCGGCCTCGATCGGCCTCGCCGACACCGCAGAGCGCACGCGCTCGGCGAAGCCGCGCGCCTTGTCCGTGTTCGAACCCGGCAAAAGGATCGCGAACTCCTCGCCGCCGAAACGCGCGGCGACATCGCTTTCGCGCACTTCGTCGCTGACGCGAGCCGCGATCTCCTTGAGCACGGCGTCGCCCGCGAGATGGCCGTGCGTATCGTTCACTTTCTTGAAATGGTCGACGTCGAGCAACAGGCAAACCAGCGTGCTGGCGTCGCGCCGCGCGCGCGCCAGCTCTTCCTGCAGGCGCGCCTGCAGGTACCGCCGATTGTGCCAGCCGGTCAGCACGTCGGTGACGCCGCTGCGCACGAGCCGCGCGCGATTGACGCCGTTCTCGAGGCAGAACGAGGCGATCGTGGCCAGGTGATTGAGAAAATCCGTGGCGTGGTGACGCGTGAATCGGGCCGGGTCCGAGCTGCCGAAGTTCAGGCTGCCGACGAGGCGCTCCTGGCGCCGCAACGGCATGAGCGCGATGCTCTTGAGGTTCTGCGCTGACGGAAAGACGAGCTGATGATCCGCGCCGAGGAATGGCCCCAGCCATGGCTTGTGGAACGAGCCGAATTGCGGCGCCATGCCGGTGAGCGTATCGACGAAGTGCACGTCGCCGAACGCCTCCAGCGCATGGCCGCTGCCCATCAGCAGGTGCCGGATGCGGTGATCCGGATCGGCGACCAATAACGTGACGGCATTGAGGCCGTAGGAGTCCGCCAATCCGCTCGTCAGCAAACGCAGCAGGACCGGCAGATCCTCGGCGTTCAACAGATCGAGCTCGCGTGCCTGCGAGCGGCGCAGGATGATCTCGTTCTTGGCCGCCTCGTCGGTGAGGACGGCAAGCCGTTCCTTGAGCCTGCGCAGCTCGACGTCGACATCTCGGGAGCCCATCATGGCGCGCTTCGTTTTACCCGCTCAGCCCGGCGAGGGCAAGCGCGCGCGAGGGGCTTATTTCAGGTGGCGGTGCAGCGAAAGGCGGTCTTTCAGTGCCCGCACCAAGCGTTGTGGTGATGCCGCACGTACCGGATTACGGTGCCTCGCGGGAAGAAATATCCTGGCGCGCCGAAATGCCGGTAGTTGCGCCGGAGGTCGCGACGGGGGTGGTACCGGTGGCCATGATGACGGGCATATCGATGCAGCCCGTGGCGGTACGAATCATAGTGGTCGCGGCCGTAGTGGCGCCCGTAAGATCGCGGATAGTGCCGGAATGCGCGCGGATAATAACGGTGACCGTAGAACCCGTCGCCGACCGGATGGCGGCCGTAGCTGACCGCGCCGTACGGGAATCCGGGAGTGAAAACGATCGCCCCGAGCCGGATCTGGTCGCCGGCCCGGGCGGGAAGACACGCGAGGCCCAGTGCAAGGAGCAGACCGATACACGTAATACGCATCATGTTTCGATCCTCTTCGAGGTTCTTTATGCCCCGAGACTATGGGGGCAGTGCTGAACGGCTGCTGAATCGGGGCCGGCGATGACGGCTTTTTCAAGCTCCTGTTAGACTTGCGCGACTCGAAGCGCCAGAGAGGTTTCCATGCAAACCCGTGCCGCCGTCGCCTGGAAGCCGGGCGAGCCGCTGAGCGTCGAAACCGTGGACCTCGAAGGACCGGCAGAAGGCGAAGTGCTCCTTCGCATCGTCGCCAGCGGCGTGTGTCACACCGACGCCTACACCTTGTCCGGCGCCGACTCCGAGGGCGTGTTCCCGTGCATTCTCGGGCACGAGGGGGCGGCATCGTCGAGGAAGTTGGCAAGGGCGTGCGCGGCGTGTGCCCGGGCGATCACGTGATACCGCTCTACACGCCGTTTCAGCTCGTCACGGGCCGAGTCTGGCGCGGCACCGCGTTCGGCGGCGTCAAGGGGCGCAGTGAATTGCCGGGCTACGTCGAGAAATACCTCGGCGGCGACATCGAGATCGACGCTTTGATCAGCCATACGATGCCGCTCGACAATATCAACGAGGCGTTCGACCTCATGCACGAAGGCAAGAGCATCCGCTCGGTGGTACTTTTCTAGTGCAGGAACTGAACGAAGTCGCCCGTCACCGCTGCTTCGGCGGCTGGAACGTCACCTTCGAGCATGCCTCCGACGTGTGCGGCGTGCCCATGCGCTTCGCGGTCTATCTGCCTCCGCGGGCCGAGCGGGACAAGGTGCCGGCCGTCTACTGGCTGTCGGGGCTGACCTGCACCGAGGAGAACTTCATGGCCAAATCGGGCGCGCAGCGCTACGCGGCAGAGTACGGCCTCGCGCTGGTGGTGCCGGACACGAGCCCGCGCAATACCGGGATTCCTGACGAGGACGACGACTGGGATTTCGGCACCGGTGCCGGCTTCTACGTCGACGCGACCGAGGAACCCTGGTCGGCGCACTATCGTATGTACACCTATGTCACGCGCGAGCTACCGGCGCTCGTCAATCGCGATCTGCCGCTCGACCCGGCGCGGAAATCGATCAGCGGGCATTCGATGGGCGGACATGGAGCGCTGGTCGTGGCGCTGCGCAATCCCGAAGAGTACCGCTCGGTATCGGCGTTCTCCCCGATCGCCGCGCCCTCGCAGTGTCCCTGGGGCGAGAAGGCTTTCAGCTATTACCTGGGCGGAGACCGCTCGCAATGGCAACAGTGGGACGCCAGCCGGCTGGTGGAGAAGGCCGAGGTCCGCGTGCCGTTGCTCGTCGATCAGGGCGAGGCGGACGAATTCCTGGAGACGCAGCTCAAGCCGCAGAAGCTGGCCGAAGCCTGCGCGACGCACGATTACCCGCTGAACCTGCGCATGCATGCCGGCTACGATCACAGCTACTACTTCGTCGCGAGCTTCATCGGCGAGCATCTGCGCTACCATGCAGACGCGCTCGCGCGATGACGGGATGATGCCGGCCAGGTCACCGACGGTCGCCGGACACTCAGGCGATGGGCGCTGACGGGTTCTTTGCGCCGGAGCCGGACGAGCTGCCGGAGATCCTGCCGGAAAATCCGCTGCCGACGCTCGGCGCATGGCTTGAAGAGGCGGCGCGCCGCAGCGCGCAACCCAATCCGAATGCGATGTGCCTCGCCACTGCCGATGAGCGGGGGTATCCGTCGGCGCGCATCGTGCTGTGCAAGACGCTGGTCGTCGAGCGCGGCTACCTCATCTTCTACAGCAGCTATGCTTCGCGCAAAGGCCGCGAGCTCGCAGCGAACCCCCGCGCCGCGGCGGTGCTCCACTGGGACATGCTCGGCCGCCAGGCCCGCGTCGAAGGCCCGGTGCTACGCTCGCCGGCGGCGGAGAGCGAAGCCTATTTCGCCACGCGGTCCTGGCGGAGCCGGCTCGGCGCGGCGGCCAGCGCCCAGAGTCGACCCGTGGAATCGCGTCGCGCCATGCAGTCTCGCGTGCGCGCGAAAGCCGCCGAGCTCGGCGTGGCGGATCTCGATGCATTGCCTCACGAGGGCGACCCGAATATCGCCGTTCCGCGTCCGGCAGATTGGGGCGGGTATCGGCTGTGGATCGAATCCGTCGAGCTCTGGGTCGCCGGCGCGGCGCGCGTGCACGATCGCGCCCGATGGATACGGCGGCTCGAGCCGGCCGGCGCCGACGGCTTCGAGCCCGGTCCGTGGTCGGCCGGCCGGCTGCAACCTTGAGCATGCCGGTGAGGACAGTTCCTTTCGAGTTTCGTGAGCGGCCGGTCTCGTGCTCGGCACGGAATCGCTGACCTGCCCCTGGTGCATGGCGCCGATCACGCTCGTTATCGATGCGAGCGCCGGCGACCAGAACTATATCGAGGACTGCGAGGTCTGTTGCCAGCCCATCATGGTGCACGTTCGCTCGAACGACGAGGGCGCTCCGTCGGTGGAAGTCGAGCGGGTCGAGTGAGAAGTTACCGGTAGGTGTCGGATTTCTTGACACTTTTTCAAGGCCTGTCGCCAAATGGCGACCGCCCTCGCCCGCGCGGGGCCGTTGACCGGCGCCGATGCCACCCCCGGGCCGTGTCCGAAATTCTTATTAAAATCATCGTATTAATCTGATATTGACCGCGATTCGCGGGCAGCGCTCCCGGCTGTCGAAAAACTTTACAGTCACTCGCGTGAAGCGCCTTGGCCCGGCCGGCTGATGACGCATAACTGGTTGTTCCGAAAAGAAATCAGGGCTTGTGGCATGGACATTGCTCTATCCACGGCAAACAACAAAAAGGAGCCTGGCCAGACGCCGGTTCGAAACACCGAATCTGGATAACCTCGTCGCATAGTCCAGGCCAGTAGCCAACTCGAAAACAACAACAATAAGATGCCCCGCCCTGACCCGGCGGGGCTTTCTTTTTTTATGGACCGGCATTTTGCGGAAGATTGTTGTTGAGTGCGAAGAGATTCGATGCGGCCTCGGCCGGAAACGGAGTGGCGCTCGCGTGTGAAGGCTTGACGGTGGCCGTGCCCGGGCGCGTGCTGGTCGCCGACCTCGAGTTCGCCGTCGAGCCCGGCAGTTTCGTTTGCGTGCTCGGCGAGAACGGCTCGGGCAAGACTCTCACGTTGCACACGCTGGCCGGCCTGCGCGAACCCTCGCGTGGACGCGTGCGCCTCGTCGATGACTGGCTCGACGCGCAGCCGAGGCGCATACGGGCGCGACGGCTCGGGCTGCTGACGCAGCACGACGAGGACCCGTTTCCTTCCTCGGTGCTCGAATCGGCGCTGATCGGCCGGCACCCGCATGTCGACTTCTGGCGCTGGGAATCGTCGGACGACGTGCGCATTGCACGCACGGCTCTCGAGCGCGCCGACCTCGCCGGCTTCGAGCGACGCTCCGTGGCGACGCTTTCCGGCGGCGAGCGACGTCGGCTCGCGCTCGCGACGGTGCTGGCGCAGGAGCCGGACGTCTACCTGCTCGACGAGCCTCTCAACCACCTCGACCCTCACCATCAGCTCGACGTGCTGCGGCTTTTTGCCGCCGAAGCGCGCGCCGGGAAGACGGTTCTCGCCAGCCTGCACGACGTCAATCTGGCCGCGAACTTCGCCGATTTCGTCCTGCTCCTGTTCGGCGACGGCGACTGGCTGTACGGTCCGGCCGGAGCCGTTTTGTCGCGCGAGAATCTGTCGCGCCTCTATCACTTGCCGATGGAGCAATTCGAAGCCGGCGGCCGGCGTATCTTCCTTGCTGCGTCGTAGGCCGGGATAACTCCGCACTCGATGCGGAGGTTCCCGGCATTCCGGCCTACATGCCGCTATCGAGCATTTCCAGGACCGGCTCGTGCAGGAGGCCGTTCGTCGCCAGCACGCTGCGCGTGTGCATGTCGAGCGGCCGGCCGCCGAGGTCGGTGAACCGGCCGCCGGCCTCCTCGACTATGAGGCTCAGCGCCGCAATGTCGAGAATCTGCACGTCCGACTCGATGACGATGTCGATGCGACCGCTGGCCAGCAGGTGGTAGTGATAGAAGTCGCCGTATCCGCGGCTGCGATCGGCGCGAGCGACCAGCGCGCCGTATCCGAGCCAGGCATCGCTCGTCGCCATCGACTTCAGGTTGCCGGTGGACAGCGTGCAGGCCCCGAGTGCGTCGATGCGGCTTACCGCGCAACGCTCGCCGTTCAGCCATGCGCCCGCCCCGCGCTCGGCCCACGCGACCTCCCCGAACAGCGGCGCGCTCGACACGCCCAGCTCGACGTGATCGTTACGCATCAGGGCGATCTGCGTGGAGAAGAACGGATACCCGCGCACGAAGCTGCGCGTGCCGTCGATCGGGTCAACGAGCCAGACATACTCGGCGTCATCGCGCTCGCGACCGGTCTCCTCGCCATAGAAGCCGTGGCCGGGACAGGCCGCGCTGATCATTTCCCGTATGAGCTTTTCCGCCGCGACATCCGCTTCGGTGACGGGCGTCGCATCGGCCTTCAGCTTAACGACCGGATTGCGGCGATAGTACCCACGGATCAATTCGCCAGCCGCCCGCGCGGCGTTCAGCGCTACGGCCAGATACGCAGAGTCGTGCATGCGGGCACATTAGCAGATGACGAGCCGTCGATTCTTGACAGCGCGCCGGTCCCTCACTACAGTCGATCGCTGCATCAGGTGCGCCCGAAACGACGTTTCGGGTTAACGGGAAGCCGGTGTCGACGATCCTTACGTCATTCCGGCGCTGCCCCCGCAACGGTGATCGAGTAAAGACCGCACGACCGCGTCCGCCCCGGACGCGGAGCCACTGCGTAAGACGTGGGAAGGCGTGCGGTCGGTGAACGGCATTCGAGCCGATCCCACTCGTCAGCCCGGAGACCGGCCTGCTGCGGGTTCCGGCGTCACGGTGGGTGAAGCCTCCTCCAGAGTCAGGCTCCAGCCACACACACGAGCCCCCTCCGAAGGTTCCCCACCCGCGGCATCGCGTGCGCGCGTGCCGGCCGGTTTTTCGAACCGTCCATCGCGTGCGGGCGTGCACGCAGCGGGGCCACATCATGCGCAGCATCGCAGCCGGCGTCAGTTTCGGCTTTCTCGTTGCAAGTCCTTCCCATGCCGATCCGGCGGCGGGGTCGGATACTTCCGTTCCGGCGCCCTTCGATGAAATCGTCGTCACCGCGACGCGCACAGAGATCCCGCGCGATCGCAGCCTCGCGCCGGTGATCGTCATCGGGCGCGAGGAAATCGAGCGCAGCCTCGCGATCGACGTCGCCGAGCTGCTGCGATTCCATGCCGGCCTCGAAATCGGGCGCAGCGGCGGCCCGGGCCAGGCGACGTCGCTGTTCATCCGCGGCGCGGACAGCAATCACACGCTGGTGCTGCTCGACGGCGTGGAGATCAATCCGGGCACGCTGGGCGGCGCCGCCTTGCAGAATGTCTCGCCGGACGTTGTCGAGCGCATCGAGATCGTCAAGGGGCCGCGTTCGTCGCTGTACGGCTCGGAGGCCATCGGCGGCGTCGTCAATATCATCACGCGCGAAGCCGGTCCCGGGCGTCGCTTCACTGCCGGTGCGGGCGGCGGGCGTTACGGCACCGGGGAGGCCAGCTTCACGACCGGCATCGATGGCGAACGCACTTCGCTCGATATTTCCGCAGCGTGGTTGTCCACGGACGGCTTTCCGACCCTGAGCGCGGATGACATCGATCGCGGCTACGATCAGTTATCCGTCAATCTGGACGCCGGCCTGTCGATCGGCCCGTTCGTGGCGAGCCTGCGCCACTGGCAGGCGGAAGGCACGAACGAGTATTCGGATTTTTTCGCCAGGCCCGTCGACCAGGACTATGCCAATCGGGCGACCGCTGTCGAGCTGGCCGGCCGGGCAACCGGCGTGTGGAGGCCGCGCCTCAATCTCAGCCGCGCCGTGGACGACATCGAGCAGAACCAGAGCGCGGACTTCGTCACTACGCGACGCGATGCGCTCGACTGGCAGAACGACCTGGCGCTCGGCGATGCGCAGCTCGTCGTCGCGGGTCTGTACGTCTCGCGCGAGGAAACCTCGTCCATCTCGTTCGGCGCGCCGCTCGAGGAGCGCGCCGGTAAAGGTCGCGTGGACACCGACGTCCGGGCGCTCTTCGTCGAAGATCATATCGAGCTGGGACGTCACGGCATGCTGCTCGCCGCGCGATACACGGATCACGAGACTTTCGGCACCGAGACGACCTGGAATGCGGAATACGGCTTTCAGCTCGGCGCCGATTCGCAGCTCACACTCGGCGCCGGGACCGGGTTTCGCGCGCCGGACAGCATCGACCGCTTCGGTTTCGGCGGCAACCCGGATCTCGACCCGGAGCGCTCGCGCAATTTCGAGGTCGGCC
The DNA here is from genome assembly GCA_050740235.1 of Gammaproteobacteria bacterium. Taxonomy (GTDB): domain Bacteria; phylum Pseudomonadota; class Gammaproteobacteria; order Steroidobacterales; family JACDCP01; genus JACDCP01. The sequence continues at coordinate 4,323 of JBOIDB010000151.1, read as the reverse complement.
TGCGCCACGCGCTGGACGCACACCAGCGGTTGAGCCTGAGCTTGTTCCACAACGAGATCGACGACCTCATCGAGTTCATGACGATCAGCAGCGACCCGTTCATCGGCGAGAATCGCAACATCGAGAAGGCGCGCATCCGCGGGATCGAAGCCGGTTACGAGCTGCGCGGCGAGCTTTGGCGATTTCGCGCCGCGGCGACCGTCCAGGATCCGGAGAACGTCACGGACGGCATGCGGCTGCTGCGGCGCGCGCGGCGGAACCTGACGTTCAGCGTCGGGCGCGGATTCGGGCCGCACGAGCTCGGCCTGGATGTGCTCGCATCGGGCGACCGCGAGGATTTCGGCTCGTCCATGCCGGCGGAGCTCGGCGGCTACGTGCTCGCGAATCTGACCGGACGCTTCACCCTGACCCGGCAGTGGAGCCTGCGCGCGAAGCTGGAAAATCTGCTCGATGCGGAGTACGAGACCGTCAACGGATTCAACAGCGCCGGACGGGGTCTCTACATACTGCTGGAGCTTGATTTGTAGGGCCGAATTCATTCGGCCAGGCGCTGGCCGGTTGACACCGGCCCTGCGAAGAAGCTTTCGAAACGGAGGACACATGAGGATCGTTTCGCTGTTGCCCAGCGCCACGGAGATCGTTTGCTCGCTGGGGCTTCGAAAGCATCTCGTGGGCGTCACGCACGAGTGCGACTTTCCGCCGTCCGTGAAGCATCTGCCGAAGGTCACGCGCACGCTGATTCCCATCGAAGCTTCGAGTGGCGATATCGATCGGCTCGTCCATGAAAGGTTGCACGCCGAACGAGCCTTGTATTCCCTCGATCTGCCGGCGCTGCAGGCGCTGCATCCGGACCTTGTCGTTACCCAGACGCTGTGCAATGTCTGCGCCGTCGCCGAGAGCGAAGTGCGGGCGGCCGTCTGCGTGCTGCCCGCGGCGGCCGAAGTCGTCAACCTGGAACCGGAGACCATTCGGGAGGTGTTCGCTGCGATCCGTCAGGTCGCAACGGCGGCGGGCGTCGATTCTGCAGCCGAGCAAGTCATCGGTCGCCTGACGGACCGCGTCGAAAACGTCGCCGACCGAAGCGAACGCCTCGAATCGCTGCCGCGCGTCGCTTTGCTCGAATGGCTGGATCCTCCGTTCTCCTGCGGGCACTGGAATCCGGAGCTCGTCCGAATGGCCGGCGGCACCGAGGGCCTGGGCCAGCCCGGGCAGCCGTCGCGCAGGCTCGACTGGCCGGACGTGATGGCCTGGCAGCCGGATGCCGTGTTCGTCTCGTGCTGTGGCTTCAGCGTCGAACGCACGCTGGAGGACGTGCCGCTTCTGTGGTCCGTTCCCGGCTGGCAGAATTTGCCGGCTGCACGTGCCGGCCGGATTCACGTGACCGACGGCTCGCAGTATTTCAGCCGCCCGGGCCCACGTCTGGTCGACAGCCTGGAGATCCTGGCGCACGCGCTGCACCCCGAGGTGCACCCTCTGCCCGACGGGCTCGAGGGCGCGCTGCGCGTGCGGAATCCGGGACGCGACACGGTCGGACGCATTGCATCCCGTCTGCCATGAAGCCGCGACGCGTGCTGCTGTCGTGGAGCTCGGGCAAGGACAGCGCCTGGACGCTGTACGTGCTGCGTCAGCAACGGGACATCGAGATCGCCGGCCTGCTGACCACGTTCAACGAAGCGGCGGATCGCGTTGCCATGCATGCCGTCCGCCGGGCGCTGGTCGAACAGCAGGCCGCCATGGCGCGGTTACCGCTGTGGCCGGTTGCCCTGCCCTGGCCCTGCTCCAACGCCGAATACGAGGATCGAATGCGGCCGATGCTCCACCGCGCGCGGGAGGAAGACGTCACGTATGTCGCATTCGGCGATCTGTACCTGGAGGACATCCGCGAATACCGGGTCCGTCAGCTGGCGGGAACCGGCATCGAGCCGCTGTTTCCCATCTGGGCTTCGCCCGCTGAAACTCCGGACCTCGCCCGCCGTATGCAGGCGAGCGGATTGCGCGCCGTCGTGACCTGCGTCGATCCGGCGCAGCTTGCGGAATCGTTCCTCGGGCGGGAATTCGACAGTGATTTCCTCGCTGATTTACCGGACGGCATCGATCCCTGCGGCGAACGCGGCGAATTTCATACGTTCTGCTTCGCCGGTCCGATGTTCGCTTCTGACATCGACGTGCAGGCCGGCGAAAGGGTTTCCCGGGACGGCTTCTGCTTCATGGACCTGCTGCCGAGCGCTCCGGCAGATATGGCAAACGTTTCGCGCATGGGCCATAGTCGTAGACCGGCATGAGCCTGCCCCGGACTTCGATCCGGGGGCCAAAGGCCGTTGCGGGCAAAGTTGCCGGGAACACGGTACGCGCTTATCCCGGCCTGCAAAGAATCGCGGTGATATTGCACAGTGGGGCATCGACTCAGCAAGATCTACACACGCACGGGCGACGACGGCACGACGGGCCTGGGCGACGGCTCGCGCGTCGCCAAGGACGATGCGCGGGTCGAGGCTTACGGCAGCGTGGACGAGGCGAACAGCGCGATCGGCGTCGTGCTCGCCTCGCCCGGACTGCCGCGTGACATCGCCGACTGCCTCATCGAGGTGCAGCACGACCTGTTCGACCTCGGCGGCGAGCTCTGCCTGCCCGGCTGGCATGCAATCGATGCCGGGTTAGTCGCCCGGCTCGAGAACGACCTCGATCGCTTCAACGCCGATCTGCCGCCGCTCGAGGAGTTCATCCTGCCGGGCGGCGGCCCGGCCGCGGCGGCCTGTCACGTAGCGCGCACGATTTGCCGGCGCGCCGAGCGCAGGCTCGCCACCCTCGCCCGGCGTGCCGAGGTCAATCCGGACGTGGCGCGTTATCTGAACCGTCTATCCGACCTGCTGTTCGTCCTCGCGCGCGTGCTGGCGCGCCACGAACAGGGCGGCGAAGTGCTATGGAAGCGCGGCCGCCCGGCCCGCAAGAAACCCGGCTGACGCAACGTTCGCGGTCTTTTTCGCCGTTCGCGCCGTGTCGAGCGCCGCGCAGATCTGCACGGCACCCTGCACCGTGCGCGTGGTGGCGCGCGCCACGAGATTCGCATCAACGGCGACGAGGTTGTTCGCGCGCACGGCATTCAGATCGGGCCAGCGGCGCCAGAAATCGAGCGCTTCGTCGCCGCCTTCGCGGGGCGTCATGATCATTTCCGGATTTCGCGCCAGCACGGCTTCGACGCTGACGGCCGGCGCGAGCTCCGTGAGACCCGCGAAGATATTGCGCCCGCCACAGACTCGCAGTAGCTCGCTGATCAGGTGCCGGCCATTGACGGTAAACAGTGGGTCCAGGGAAATCTGGTAGAAGACGGCGATCTCCGGCGCATCGGCGTAGCGCGCGATGAGCTCGCCGATGTCCTGCTCGAAGCGCTCTGCCGCCTGTTCCGCAGTAGCTGCGGTGCCGGCGAGGCGTCCGATCATGCGCAGGCCAGAGGCGATATCGGCAAGCTCGTAACTGCCGACGACGATCACGCGCAGCCCGAGCTCTTCGAGCCTTTCGATGGCGCGCACGGGATTGCCGGACTCCCAGGCGAGCACGAGATCGGGCTTCAGCGCGGCAATCCGCTCGAAATCCAGCCGGAACGCGTCGCCTATGCGCGGCAGCGCGCGCGCCTCGGGCGGAAAGTCGCTGTACTCGACCACGCCGACGAGCTTCCCGCCGGCCCCGGCCGTAAACACCAGCTCGGTCAGGTGAGGCGCGAGGCTGACGATCCGTTCCGCCGGGACGTCTGCCGGCGTTGCAGGCCCCACGTCCGACGCGCCGTCACCACACCCTCCCAGCGCGAATACCGCAATCGCCGCAACGGCCCGCATGGTTTCTGTGGTCCGCCGCCCGTTATCCGTGATCCGAACGTCAGACCACCCAGCCGACCAGCGTCAGCGCGGCGATCGCGGTCAGCCAGATCCACAGCGTGCGCAGCACCAACGCGAGCGCGGCACGCGCGCTGTCGATCTCCATGCCGGCCTCGGTGGCGACTGTAGTGCCGGCGCGCCCGAGCGCGCCGCGGCCGACGCAGGCCAGCACCTCATCATTTCTGTCGAAGAACCGTTCTGCGCAATCCTGATAGTAGCCACGCCAGTCGGCAACGGCTTCCTCGAAGCTCCCGGCCAGCGCATAGCCGGTCGCGAGCAGGCGGGCGGGCAACCAGGCGACGACCCCGTGCACATTCTGCGCGACGTTCGCCCAAAGGGCCGCATCGGCGGCGCGCGGGCCTTGATCGCGCAGCTCGCGCAGCACGCGCCGCCGGATCAGGTCGATGACACGGAAGCTCCAGGCGCCGACCGGCCCGAGCAGCATGAACCAGAG
>JBOIDB010000150.1:0-2576 GCA_050740235.1 Gammaproteobacteria bacterium | reverse complement strand
CCACACCGAGCAGGGTCAGTCCGAACAGGAAGAATTCCGCGCGGATGCCGAGCAGCAACGGACCCGACTCGCCGTTGACGTACGCGCCCGCGGCCACGATCGCGGCCATGGCTGCGACGCCGGCGCCGGCCAGCACGGTTCGATTCATTCTGTTCTCCTTCGGATCCGATCCAGGTCCAGGCTTCTGTCCCCGGCTCGATGCGATCGCCACATCGCCCGGCCGGCACGCGGGCACTGCACTTTATCGAAAGGCGGACGACATATCGACGCGATCGGGGCGCCATCTAGCCGTGCCCCGGGCAATGGCGGGCGACCGGCGGCGACGGCCTGTCTTTTGGCCGCAAGCTGTGCAATGCTTTAGCGCCGCTCGACCAAGAACAACCGGCGGACAAAAGTAGCACCGATGGATCAGTACCGGCTCTACAAGGGCGAGGACGGCCGCACCAAGCTCGACGTGCCGTTCCGCGGTTTCCAGCTCATCCGTCAGCCCCTGCTCAACAAGGGCACCGGTTTTCCGCTCGAGGATCGCCAGGCGTTCGGCCTCGAGGGTCTGCTGCCGGTGCGCTACAACCCGATCGAGTTGCAGGCGCGGCGCATCTACGCCTCGATTCACAGCAGGGCGAACGATCTCGAGAAATACATTTCCCTGATGGCGCTCCAGGACCGCAACGAGCATCTCTTCTACCACCTGCTGAGCCATCACCTCGAGGAGCTGATGCCGATCGTCTATACACCGACGGTAGGCGAGGCGACGCGGAATTTCTCGCATGTATTTCGCCGGGGCCGAGGTGTCTGGATCACGCCCGATTTTCGCGGCCGCATCGCCGAGGTACTGTCGGCGGCTGCCCAGTTCGAAAACGTGCAGCTGCTGGTCGCGACGGACAACGAGTCGATTCTCGGCATCGGCGACCAGGGCGCCGGGGGCATGGCTATCTCGATCGGCAAGCTCGCGCTGTATACCGCCGCCGCGGGCATCCATCCGGCGCACACGTTGCCGGTCAGCCTCGACGTCGGAACGAATAACGAAGCGCTCCTGAATGACGACCTGTATCTCGGCTGGCGCGAGCCGCGGCTCAAAAGCGAGGCGTACAGGTCCCTCATCGCCGAGTTCGTCGAGGCCGTGGCGAAGGTGTTTCCCGGGGCGCTGCTCCAGTGGGAGGACTTCAGGAAAGACACGGCGCTCGAGATCCTGGACACCTATCGCGATCGATTGGCGAGCTTCAACGATGACATTCAGGGCACGGGCGCGGTCGCGGCGGCCGGCATCGTGAGCGCCAGCCGCGTCAGCGGCGTGCCGCTTGCCGAACAGCGTGTGCTCATCTTCGGCGCCGGCGCGGCGGGGCTCGGCATCGCCCGGCAGGTCCGCGCGCTGCTCCAGGATGCGGGCGTCGACGACGCCGGCCGCGAGCTGGCAGTCGGCGTGCTCGACTCGCGCGGCCTGCTGGTCAGCGATCGCGCGCTGTCGGATCACTACAAGCAGGAGTTGGCCTGGTCGGAGGCGACTGCGCGCCGGGCCGGCCTGGACGGCTCGGCGCAGCGTGATCTTCTGAGCGTCGTCGGCAAATACAATCCGACCGTGCTGATCGGCTCGTCCGGACAGGCCGGCGCGTTCAATGAGGGCATCGTGCGCGAGATGGCGCGGCACGCCGAGCGGCCCGTGATCCTGCCGTTCTCCAACCCCACCGCCAACTCGGAAGCCCGTCCGCGAGACCTGTACGAGTGGAGCGAAGGCCGCTGCCTGACTGCGACCGGCAGCCCATTCCCCGCCGTCGTCCACGGCGAACGGCGCTTTCTCGTAGGTCAGGGAAACAACGTGTTCATCTTTCCCGGGCTCGGACTCGGCACGTTGCTGTCGGGTGCCCGGCGCGTGAGCGACGGCATGATCAGCGGCGCGGCACGCGCGCTCGCCGATGCGGTGCTCGAAGATGAGCTGGCGCAGGGTCTGCTGTACCCCGCGATTCCCAGGCTGCGAGAGGTCACGCGCGCCGTTACCGCCGCGGTCATGCAACGGGCCCGGGACGAGGAGATCGGCGTTGCCCTGTCCGATGCGGAGATCGAGCATCGGATCGGCGAAGCCATGTGGGAACCGGTGTATCCCGATTTCGTGCCCGTCTGATGCCGCGGCACGTCCAGCAACATCGGGAACGCATCCGCGAGGTCTGCACCCTGTTGCGCGAGGCGGAACGGCCGGTTCGCCTGCTGGCGACCCTGGCGTGGCCGCCTGAGATCAAGCAGGAGTTTTTCGCGCGGGGCGCGGCGGCGCTGCCGCGTCCTCAATACCCGGGTTTCGACCCGCAACCGACCTTCGATGCCATAGCTGAGGCGCGCAAGTCGATCGGCACGGACCATCCCGTCGAGCAATGGCTCGCGCGTCTGGCCGAAGTGATCGAAGGCGGCGCGCGCATGCTGGCGGCGGTCGGCACACCGGCTTTCTTCGAGCAGTCCCGGTTGTTGTTCGGTGCCCCGACCGATCCGCTCAAGGACGAATCCTCGACGTCGCTCGAACTGGCCCGGTCCTTCCATATCGTGCTCGACGACCTGGCGCATGTCGATCTGGGCGCGCCGCCGGAAGCCTG